>CALESR010000137.1 GCA_937907485.1 uncultured Paracoccaceae bacterium
GACTTCCTCGAGGAAGGCTTCATGTTCGACGGCTCGTCGATCGCCGGCTGGAAATCGATCGACCAGTCCGACATGAAGCTGATGCCCGATTGCACCAGCGCCTATGTCGATCCGTTCTATGCGGAAAAGACCATCGCCATCCATTGCGACGTGGTCGAGCCGGACACTGGCGAAGCCTATGACCGCTGCCCGCGCCAGACGGCGAAAAAGGCCGAGGCCTATCTGAAATCCTCGGGCGTCGGCGATACCTTCTATTGCGGGCCGGAAGCCGAATTCTTCCTGTTCGACGACGTGCGCTATACCGTGACGCCGCAAAAAGTGTCGTTCCAGATCGACGCCGACGCGGCCGCCTGGAACACCGACGCTGAATTCGAAGGCGGCAACCTGGCGCACCGCGCGGGCCACAAGGGCGGCTATTTCCCGGTGAACCCGATCGACGAAGCGCAGGACATCCGTTCGGAAATGCTGTCGACGATGAAGTCGATCGGCATGAAGGTGGACAAGCACCACCACGAGGTCGCCACCTGCCAGCACGAACTGGGCATGATCTTTGGCGGTCTGGTCGAGCAGGCCGACAACATCCAGAAATACAAGTACATCATCCACAACGTCGCGGCCGCCTATGGCAAGACCGTGACCTTCATGCCCAAGCCCATGAAGGGCGACAACGGCTCGGGGATGCATGTGAACATGTCGATCTGGCGCGACGGCAAGCCGTTGTTCGCCGGTGACAAATACGCCGACCTGTCGATGGAGGCGCTGTATTTCATCGGCGGCATCCTGAAGCACGCCAAGGCGCTGAACGCGATCACCAACCCCTCGACCAACAGCTACAAGCGGCTGATCCCCGGCTTCGAGGCCCCCGTGCTGCGCGCCTATTCGGCCCGCAACCGCAGTGGCTGCGTCCGTATTCCGTGGACCGAATCGCCGAAAGCCAAGCGCGTCGAGGCTCGCTTCCCCGATCCGGCGGCCAACCCCTATCTGGCCTTTGCCGCGCTGCTGATGGCTGGTCTGGACGGCATCAAGAACAAGATCCACCCCGGCGAAGCCTCGGACAAGGATCTCTATGACCTGCCGCCCGAAGAACTGGCGCAGATCCCCACCGTCTGCGGTTCGCTCCGCGAGGCGCTGGAGGAGCTGGAAAAGGACATGGACTTCCTGCTGGTCGGCGATGTCTTCACCAAGGACCAGCTGGAAAGCTACATGACGCTCAAGTGGGACGAGGTCTATGCCTTCGAGCATACGCCGCACCCGATCGAGTATCAGATGTATTACAGCTGCTGATCCAACGGATCACGGTTGCGAGGGGCGCCTTTCCGGGCGCCCCTTTTTCGTTCAGGATACGCGCAAGCCGCGATGCGCGGCACAGGAGCCGGGCATGAGTCGTTACCACCCTCTGGATGTGCGCCACCCCTCGAACCTGCGCTATGCCAACCCGAATTACCTGTTGAGCGGACCGATTCACGCGCAGTCCACTCCGGCGACCACCGCCCCCTCGCGGGCGCCAGCCGCGCTGCACTCGCGCTCAGACGTCGCCACGCAGGCCGCTGCCCGTCCGGTGCAGCCCTGGGGCGGGCGCAGCACCGCCTCGCCACCCGCCGCCGCCCGCGCCAAGTCGGGCAGCGGCGGGTTCTGGCGTACCGGGTTCTGGCTGCTGATCTTTGGCGGGGTTGTGCTCTGGCAGAATGGCGGGCTGAACGGCGCCCTGCGGCTGGTGCGGCGGCTGGCGCTGGATTTCGGCATCGTGCTGCCCTTCTGACGGCACGATCCGGCCCACCCTCGCCGAAAGCACGACATTGTAAGGATTCGGTTGACGCGCGCCGGGGCGGCGACTGCTAGACTGTGCGCAGGGCTCCGAACCAAAGGGGCGAGGCGGGACCATGCACAGAGGAACGGGCATAGCCGGGGCAACGCTGCTGTATGGCGAGCATCAGGGCGAACCAGACCTGCTGCTGGCAATGCAGACCTTGCTCGACGACCTGCGCGGTGACGGGCGGCGGATCAGCGGCGTCAAGCTGGCGGGTGCGTCGCTGCGCCTGCGCGCCGACCCGTTCGAGATCGTGCTGACACTGGCCAGCGGGCCGCTGCCGCCGGGGGCGCTGCACGGGCTGACGCGGCCGCTCACGCACGAAGGGCCCGATTTCGCCCGCGTTCACCTGTCACGCATGCTGCGGGTTCACCGTCAGGCGCTGGGCTTTCTGATCCGCCGGCGGGGGGCGCCCCTGCCCGATGCCGCAGCCGCCCTGCAACAATTGACGCGCGAGGGGCAATTGTGCCTGCTGCCGGTGTTCGAGGCCGCGCTGCCCGCGCTGGTGGTCTGGCACCCCGGCGGGCTGGTGCTGACAGCCGAGGAATTCCGCGCCGCCTCGCCAACACTGCTGCTCAGCCCCGGCGATGCCTCGGCGCCACTGTCCGTCACCCGGCCCGAGAGGCAAGGGATGGCCCGCCCGGATGCCGCCGGGCTGTTCCCCCTCGTCGCGGCCGATGACACGGCCGCGCCCGATCCTGTCGGCCCATCCCCACGCAGTATCGGACGGCTGTTCGCCGCCGATCCGCCCCCGACCCTGTCGCGCGCCACGCCCGTCGCCGGGATCGAGCGCGCCTCGGACCGCGTCACCCTCGCCCTGCGCGGCACGGCCCCCTCGGCCCGGACACCGCGCAGCACGCCCCGCCTGCTGGCGCGGTTGAGCCTAGCGGCGATGCTGCCCTGGCTGGGCTGGCTGGGCGGCACGCTGCCCTGAGCGCGAGTGCTCGGAACGAAAGCGGCACGATGCGGTCGCTGACGGGCAAGAAAGCCCGCCACGCCCGCGCGACTGTTGACCGGCAGGAGGAGCCGATGACCCATTACGCCGACCGTCGCAAGATCGACCCGAGCCGCGGCGAGCACCTCGCCGACGGCAGCCCGAATGACAACAACCGGGTCGAGATCGGCCCGACGCAACTGGCCTTTGCCGAATGGCAGGCGGCGGGGCTGCAGGTGCCCAACCTCGACCGCATGCGCGCCTTCCGGTTGGACCGGCTGGTCAAGACGCTGAACGCTCGCGATCTGGGCGCGGTGCTGATGTTCGACCCGATGAACATCCGCTATGCCACCGACACCACCAACATGCAGCTCTGGAACGCCCACAACCCGTTTCGCGCCTGCATGGTCTGCGCCGACGGTCATATGGTGGTCTGGGAATACAAGAACGCGCCCTTCCTCGTCAGCTTCAACCCGTTGATCCGCGAACTGCGCCACGGCGCTTCGTTCTTCTACTCGGTCACCGGCGACAAGGGCCCCGAGTCGGCGCGCGACTTTGCCGGGCAGGTCGGCGAGGTGATGCGCGCCCATGCCGGCACCAACCGCCGCCTCGCGGTGGACAAGATCATGCTGCACGGGCTGCGCGCGCTCGAGGCGGCAGGGTTCGAGATCCACGAGGGCGAGGAAGTCACCGAACGCGCCCGCGCCATCAAGGGGCCTGACGACCTGCTGGCCATGCGCTGCGCCCACCATTCCTGCGAGGCAGCGATGGCCGAGATGGAGGATTTCGCCCGCCGAGAGATCCCCCGCGGCGGCGTCAGCGAGGATGCCGTCTGGGCCGAACTGCACCGCGGCAACATCCGCCGCGGCGGCGAATGGATCGAAACCCGGCTGCTGGCCTCGGGACCGCGCACCAATCCGTGGTTTCAGGAATGCGGGCCCCGACTCATCGGCAATAACGAAATCGTCGCCTTCGACACCGACCTGATCGGCTGCTACGGCATGTGCATCGACATTTCGCGCACCTGGTGGATCGGCGATGGCCGACCGACCAACGCGATGATCTCGGCCATGCATCAGGCGATCGAGCATATCGAGATCAACCGCGCCATGCTCAAACCCGGGGTGTCGATCCACGAGCTGGTGCACGGCGGGCACCAGTTGCCCGACGATTGCTGGGCGCAGAAATACTCGTGCAAGATGCACGGCGTCGGGCTTTGTGATGAATGGCCCTATGTGCCCTATCCCGACGGCTGGGTGCCGGGCGCCTTCGAGCACCGGCTCGAGGCCGGGATGGTGCTCTGCGTCGAGGCGCTGATCTCGCCCGAGGGCGGTGATTTCTCGATCAAGCTGGAAGATCAGGTGCTCATCACCGAGACGGGCTTCGAGACGCTGACGCGCTATCCGTTTGATCCGGCGCTGATGGGGTGAGGGGGGGGGCGCTCGGGGGCATTGAGCCCCCGTCGCGCCGCGCGGGTTGCCACCCGCACCCGCCCAAAGGGGGGCACGCCCCCCTTTGGCAACCCCGTGGATAGTTGCAGCACAAAGATGGGAAATCCCGCCCCCCATCTTTGTGCTTCAACTATCCTCAGGGGGTGAATTCGGCGCAGCCGAAGAGGGGGGCAGACTGCCCCCCTTATGGCCCGGCTTGCGCGGGCGGCGGCGGCGGGTGATAAGCGGGCATGGCCAAGGCATCCCCCCAGTTCACCTGCACCGCCTGTGGTGCGATCCATCGCAAATGGAGCGGGCGGTGTGACGCTTGCGAGGGGTGGAATACGATCATCGAGGAGGCGCCGCTGTCCGCCGGGCCGGGCGCGCCGAAAACCCGCGGCAAGGCGATCACGCTCAGCACGCTGACCGCCGACGAGGCGCCGCCGCCGCGGGCGCTGAGCGGCATGGGCGAGTTTGACCGCGTGTTGGGCGGCGGGCTGGTGGCGGCCTCGGCCATTCTGGTCGGAGGCGATCCCGGCATTGGCAAGTCCACCCTGCTGTTGCAACTGGTCGCGGCCTTTGCGCGGCGGGGGCTCGATTGCCTGTATATCTCGGGCGAAGAGGCCGCCGCGCAGGTGCGGTTGCGGGCGCAGCGGCTGGGGCTGGCGGATGCCGCCGTCCGGCTGGGCGCCGAGACCAATCTGCGCGACATCCTGACGACGCTGGACGAGGAGCGCCCCGATCTGGTCATCATCGATTCCATCCAGACGATGTGGCTGGATTCGGTCGATTCGGCCCCCGGTTCGGTGGCGCAGGTGCGGGCCTCGGCGCATGAGCTGGTCACGCTGGCCAAGCGGCGCGGCACCTCGGTGGTGCTGGTCGGCCATGTGACCAAGGAGGGCCAGATCGCCGGGCCGCGCGTGGTCGAGCACATGGTGGATTGTGTGCTCTATTTCGAGGGCGAGCGCGGCCATCAGTTCCGCATCCTGCGCGCGGTCAAGAACCGCTTTGGTCCCTCGGGCGAGATCGGTGTCTTCGAGATGACCGGCGCCGGGTTGGCCGAGGTGGCCAACCCCTCGGCGCTGTTCCTGTCCGAGCGTGGCCAGCCCGCGCCCGGTTCGGTGGTGTTTTCCGGCATCGAGGGCACGCGCCCGATGCTGACCGAGATTCAGGCCCTCGTCGCGCCCTCGCCCTTGTCGAACCCGCGGCGCACGGTGGTTGGCCTCGACGGCGGGCGCCTGTCCACGATCCTTGCCGTGCTGGAATCGCGCTGTGGCATCCCCTTCACCGGGCTTGATGTGTTCCTCAATGTCGCGGGCGGCATGCGGGTCAACGAGCCCGCCGCCGATCTGGCCGTCGCCGCTGCCCTGCTCAGCGCGCGCGAGGACATCGCGTTGCCCGCCGATACCGTCGTCTTTGGGGAGATATCGCTGTCGGGGGCGCTGCGTCCGGTCAGCCAGAGCGAAAACAGGTTGAAAGAAGCGCAGAAACTTGGTTTCACCACGGCCATACTGCCTGCGGGTGGCAAGCAGGGCCGCGAGACCGGCGTGCGCCTGCGCGAGATGGCCGATCTGACCGGCTTTGTGGGCGAGATTTTCGGCGCGGGCTGACGCGCACAGGAGAGAACCGATGGATTCCTTTACCCTCGTCGATGCTGCGGTGGCGTTGGTGGTTGTCGTCTCGGCGATCCTCGCCTATTCGCGCGGCCTTGTTCGTGAAATCCTGGCGATCGCCGGCTGGATCGCCGCTGCCGTCGCCGCCTTCGTGCTGGCGCCGACCGTCGAGCCCTTGGTGCGTGAGGTGCCCTATCTGGGCAACATCATCGGCGATTCCTGCGAGTTGACCATCATCGCCGCCTTTGCCGCGGTCTTTGCCGTCATGCTGGTGGTGGTTGCGCTGTTCACGCCGCTGTTCTCCAGCCTGATCCGCAATTCGGCGCTGGGCGGCATCGATCAGGGCCTCGGGTTTTTCTTTGGCGTGATGCGCGGTATCCTGCTGGTCGCCGTGGCGCTGCTGGTGTTCCAGCGTGCGGTGCCGCCCGGAACCGTGCCGATGGTCGACAACAGCCGCTCGGTCGGCCTGTTCGCGCGGGTGCAGGCCTCGTTGACCGACAACATGCCGACCGATGCGCCGAACTGGATCGTCCAGCGCTATGAAGAGCTGACCAGCAGCTGCGCCGCGCCGCAGTGATCCCTTGGACCCGCTGTTCCTCGCCGAGTTGAACGAGCGGCTTTTCGTGCATTTCATCGCCGGGCGCTGGATGGCGCCGCTGTCCGACCGGTTGGCCGAGGTGCTGGCGTTTGACAGCGGTCGCATGGGGCGGCTGGCCTGCGCCGGCGACGCCGATGTGGCGCGGGCGCTGGCGGGGCTCAGGCCGGGGCGCGCGCAGGGGCTGGAGCAGGCCTATGCCGAGGCCGCGCCGATGCTGCGCCGGTTGCGCGCGCTGGAGGGGTTCACCGACCCGGTCGCCGCCCCGGTGCCCGCCGCGCTGCCGGGGCAGGGGCCGCTGGTGCTGCTCAGCGCCGCCGCCGTGCCGATGGCCGATCTGGCGGGGCTGCTGATCGCCGGGGCAGCGCGCGGGCTGATCTGGAAACCCGCGCCGCGCGCTGCCGCCTCGGCGCATCTGCTGATGCGGGCGCTGGGGCCGCGGGCAGCGCGCGGCCTCGCGCTGTTGCAGGGCGACCATGCCAGCGGTGCGCTCATGGCCGGGCAGGGGGCGCTGCTCTGGGCCTCGCAGGCGCCCTGTCCGTTCAGCCTGCCGGCCACAGATCAACCCCGCCGGTGATCGCCGGGTCGGGCGTGCCGAGGGCGCTGGCGTCCTTGCCGTCATAGTCAAAGCCCGAGAGCACCCGCTGCACGGCGGCGATCCGCGCGCGGTACTTGTCGTCGCCGCGGATCAGCGTCCAACGGGCAAAGGCAAAGTCGCTCTGCGCAAAGGTCTCGCGGATCGCCTGCGTATAGGCGTCCCATTTGCCCAGCCCCTTGACGTCGATTGACGACAGCTTCCACTGCTTAAGCGGGTGCCGCTCGCGCTCCAGCATCCGCCGCAACTGCTCGGCGCGCCCCACATTGAACCACAGCT
This sequence comes from uncultured Paracoccaceae bacterium, assembly GCA_937907485.1. Lineage (GTDB taxonomy): Bacteria > Pseudomonadota > Alphaproteobacteria > Rhodobacterales > Rhodobacteraceae > Pararhodobacter. The sequence goes on from CALESR010000137.1 coordinate 7,254, forward strand.
TGATCAGGTGGATGCCGTCCTCGACCAGCGCCCGCTCGAACCCCGGCAGTTGCTCAAAGAACAAGCCGCGCTGCGCGGGGGTGCAAAAGCCGAAGACCTGCTCGACCACGCCGCGATTGTACCAACTGCGGTCCAGCAGCGCGATCTCACCCGCGCCCGGCAGATGGGCGATATGGCGCTGCAGATACCATTGCGACGCCTCGCGTTCGGTCGGTTTGGGCAGTGCCACGATGCGGGCGCCGCGCGGGTTCAGGTTCTCGCTGACGATCCGGATCGCGCCCGATTTGCCCGCCGTGTCGCGCCCTTCAAACACCACCACCACCCGCTGCCCGGTCGCCTCGACCCAGCGCTGGAACTTGACCAGCTCGATCTGCAGCGCCTTCATGCGCTCTTCATAGGCGTCCTTGGACATCCAGCGATCATAGGGATACCCCTCGGTCAGGATATCGCGCTTGCGCCCCTCCTCGATCGCCTTGCGCAGGCTCTTGGGGGCTTCGGTTTCGAAAAACGCCGAGATCGCGCCGTCAAAGGGCAGGGTCATGGGGGGCTCCGGTTCAGCAGGGGTTGAAGGACAGACATTTAGGGGTTTCGTGTGTTTATAATGTCAGGCAATTAAAGGTCTTACAATACTATCCCCGTGAAAACCCCAACGTCAGACAACTGCGGCTTCGACTGGCTTTGGCATCGAAGGAGTGCGCTGCATGGCAGGCCATTTGCATGGATTGAGTGGCAAGCCTATGAAAAGAAACATTGTCAGACATTATATCGCCTCGGCATTGCTGGCATCAAACACCCTTTGGTGGCGCTGTGACCGGCCCGACCGGGCCAGCATTGCAAATCCTGACACTCCCGGCGCCTCTTGCCAAGTCATGCAGCGCGGCGCCATGATCGTGGCATGACGACGCCCATTTCCAGCCTGCGCAACCTTGGCCCGGCCAGCGAAGAGGCCTTTGCCCGCGCCGGGATCACCAGCGCCGAAGCCCTGCAGGCGCTCGGTGCCGACGCGGCCTATGGCGCCTTGCTGCGCGCCGGTGAACGGCCACATTTCATCGGCTACTACGTCCTTGTCATGGCCTTGCAGGGGCGGCCGTGGAACGACTGCAAGGGCGCGGAAAAGGACGCCCTGCGCCTGCGGTTCGATGCGCTCAAGGCGGCCCATGCCGATGCCGGGGGCATCGCCGGGATCGAGGCCATCCTCGATCAGATAGGTGTGCGCAACCCCGCTGCGGGCCGCCGCAAACACAGCGGCTGACCGGGCGCCCGACCGCCCGCACGGGAATTTGCACAGCAAAAAAGGGAGGGCGCGAGCGCCCCCCCTTGATCCGGCAACCGCCGAAATCCGATCAGCCGACCAGTTCGAGGCCCGAGAAGAAGAACCCGATCTCGCGCTCGGCCGAGGCCGGGCTGTCCGAGCCATGCACCGAGTTCTCGCCCTTCGACAGCGCGAAGTCCTTGCGGATCGTGCCTTCGGCGGCCTGCGCCGGGTCGGTGGCGCCCATCACTTCGCGGTTCTTGGTGATGGCGCTCTCGCCTTCCAGCACCTGCACGACGACCGGCTCGGACGCCATGAACGCGCAGAGCTCGCCGTAAAAACCGCGCTCCTTGTGCTCGGCATAGAACGCGCCCGCCTGCGCGGCGCTGAGGTGGATGCGCTTGGAGGCGACGACGCGCAGGCCGGCCTCTTCGAACTTGGCGACGATCTTGCCGGTCAGGTTGCGGCGGGTGGCGTCGGGCTTGATGATCGACAGGGTGCGTTCGATGGCCATGATGAACTCTCCGGTTGCGCGGCCGGACCCCATGCCCGTGCCGCTTCAAAACACCCGCGGCCTCTAGCATGGCCGCCGGGGATTGAAAAGCCGTGGTCAGGCCTGCCGGTCGAGCGCGAGGGCCACCAGCCCCGCCGCCAGCGAGATCAGGATCGCCGCCAGCATCAGGCTCATCAGCCGCAGCGGCGTCGCGCTGGCCTCGATCATCAGCGCGGTCAGGGCGGTCAGCGCGGCACCGCCGGTGACCGCGATGGCGCCGCCCAGCCCCGCCGCCGTGCCCGCCAGTTCCGGGCGCACCGACAGCGCCCCGGCATTGGCGTTGGGAATCGTCAGCCCGTTGCCCAGCCCGACAAAGATCGTCACGCCAAACAGCGCCAGCGGATGTGTGAACCCGGCCAGCGCCAGCGCGATCCCCACCAGCATCGCCAGCGCCGGGATCAGCCGCCCGGCCAGGATCAGCGGCGCGATGCCCCGCTTGGGCGCCAGCCGCGCGGTCAGTGTCGCCCCCAGCACATAGCCTCCGGTGATCGAACCGACGCCGATCCCCACCAGCCCCGGCGACAGGCCCCAGACCGCGCTGGCGACATGCGGCACGCCGGTGATGAACACATAGAACCCACCCAGCGAGAAGCCATAACAGGCGACAAAGGCCCAATAGCGCGGCGCCCGCAGCAAGGCGGCGTAATCGGCCCGCCGTGGCGGGGCCAGACCGGGGCGCCGCGTCTCGCCCATATCGACCCAGACCAGCACCAGCGCCACTGCGCCCAGCGCCGAATAGACGCCAAACACCGCCCGCCAGCCAAAGGCCATGTCCAGAAACCCGCCCAGCATCGGCCCCAGCATCGGCGCCAGCGCCATCGCGGCCGAGATCGCGCCCAGCTTGCCCGCCGCCTCGCGCGCGCCGAACTGGTCGCGCACCGTGGCATTCGAGATCACCGATCCAGCGACGATCACGCCTTGCAGCACGCGAAACACCAGCAGGGTCGCCGCATCGGGCGCCAGCGTGCAGCCCAGCGAGGCCAGCAGATACAGGCCCAGCGCCGCCAGCATCACCGGCCTGCGCCCCAGCCGGTCGGACAGCGGCCCAAGCACGATCTGGAACAGCGCCGACAGCACCATATAGCCCGAAACCGCCAGCCCGATCACCGACTCACGCGTTTGCAGATCCCGCGCCATGGTGGGCAGCGAGGGCAGGATCATGTTCAGGCTGAGCATCGACAGCGCGGTCAGCAGTGTCAGGGTGGCCAGACTGGGCGGGGTGCGGGGCATGGGTGATTCCGGGTTCGGCCCTTCCAATCAAGCCACCGGGTGAAAGGCAAGGGGGCGCTGGCGCAGGGGCCGGGCCTCTGCTATGCGGCGGCGCATGTTGAGCATCAATGACCTGAGCTATTCCGTTGACGGGCGCCCGCTGATCGTGGGCGCTTCGGCGCGTATTCCCACTGGCCACAAGGTCGGTCTCGTCGGCCGCAATGGCTCGGGCAAGACCACCCTGTTCCGGCTGATCCGGGGCGAACTGGTGCCCGAGGGGGGCGAGATATCGCTGCCCTCGCGCGCCAAGATCGGCGGCGTGGCGCAAGAGGTGCCCTCGTCCTCGACTTCGCTCATCGACACCGTGCTCGAGGCCGATACCGAGCGCGCCGCGTTGATGGCCGAGGCCGAGACCGCCAGCGACCCGCACCGCATCGCCGAGGTGCAGGCCCGGCTGACCGATATCGACGCCTGGTCGGCCGAGGGGCGGGCCTCGACGATCCTCAAGGGTCTGGGCTTCACGCCTGAGGAAATGCTGCAACCCTGTTCGGATTTCTCCGGCGGCTGGCGGATGCGGGTGGCGCTGGCGGGGGTGCTGTTTGCCCAGCCGGACCTCTTGCTGCTCGACGAGCCGACGAACTATCTCGACCTCGAAGGCGCGCTCTGGCTGGAATCCTATCTGGCCAAGTATCCGCACACCGTGATCGTCATCAGCCACGACCGGGGCCTGCTGAACCGCGCCGTGCAGGCGATCTTGCATCTGGATGAGAAAAAGCTGACCCTCTACACCGGCGGCTATGACACCTTTGCCAAGACCCGCGCCGAACAGCGCGCCGTCCTGACCGCCGAGGCGAAAAAGCAGGACGTGCGGCGCGCGCATCTGCAAAGCTTCGTCGACCGGTTCAAGGCCAAGGCCTCCAAGGCCCGGCAGGCGCAGAGCCGGGTCAAGATGCTGGAAAAGATGACGCCGATCACCGCGCCCAGCGAGGCGGCGAAACACGTCTTCACCTTCCCGGTGCCCGAAGAACTCTCGCCGCCGATCATCGCGATGGAGGGGGTTTCGGTCGGGTACGGCGATGTGACCGTGCTGAAAAAGCTGTCGCTGCGCATCGATCAGGACGACCGGATTGCCCTCTTGGGCCGCAACGGCGAGGGCAAGTCGACGCTGTCGAAACTGCTGGCGGGCAAGTTGGAACCGCGCGGCGGGTCCTTTGTGCGCTCGACAAAACTGCGCGTCGGCTATTTCGCCCAGCATCAGGTCGATGAATTGTTCCTCGACGAGACCCCGGTGCAGCACGTCCGCCGCCTGAAACCGGCCGAGGGCGAGCCCCGGCTGCGCGCCCGTCTGGCCGGGTTCGGGCTGATGGCCGATCAGGCGGAGACCGTGGTCGGGCGGCTGTCGGGCGGGCAAAAGGCGCGCCTCAGCCTGCTGCTGGCCACCATCGAGGCGCCGCATCTCTTGATCCTCGACGAGCCGACGAACCACCTCGACATCGAATCGCGCGAGGCGCTGGTCGAGGCGCTGACCGCCTATTCCGGCGCCGTGGTGCTGGTCAGCCACGACATGCACCTTCTGTCGCTGGTCGCCGACCGGCTGTGGCTGGTCAAGGGCGGCGGGGTCGCGCCCTACGCCGAGGACCTCGACGCCTATCGCGCGATGCTGCTGGGCGAGGGCGAGTCGCGCGACAAGACGCCCAAACCCGAGCGCCCCAAGGCCACGCGCGAGCAGGTGTCCGCCCTGCGGTCCGAGGTCAAGAAATGCGAGGAGCGCATCGCCAAGCTGGAAGAGATGCGCGACCGTCTGGCCGAGAAACTGGCCGACCCGGTGCTCTATGAAGACGACCGCCGCGGCGATCTCGACGTCTGGAATCGCAAATATGCCGAGGTAATGAACGCCCTCGACAAGGCCGAGGCGCTTTGGATGAAATCGCTGGAAGCCCTTGAAAAGGCGAATGCTTAGGAATGTCAGGCATTATAAAGTCTGACATTAACAGGGTAGAATATCGTTAAAGTCTGACATTACCAACCCTTCGACAGGGACCCGCGCGATGATCGACCTTGCCCCGGCCTTTGTGACGCTGTTCGTCATCATCGACCCCATCGGTCTGGTGCCGCTGTTCATCGCGCTGACGCTGGGCATGTCGATGCGCCACCGGCTGGCGATCGGGCTGCGGGCCTGTCTGATCGCGGCGGCGTTGCTGACGCTTTTTGGTCTGGCGGGCGAGTCGATCCTGTCGGCCATCGGCATCACCATGCCGGCCTTCCAGATTGCCGGCGGCATCCTGTTGTTCCTGACCGCGCTGGACATGCTGTTCGAACGCCGCACGCAGCGCCGCTCGGGCCACGCGTCGCAGGTGGCGGACCCGTCGGTCTTTCCCCTCGCGATGCCGCTGATTGCCGGGCCGGGGGCGATGGCCTCGATGGTGCTGCTGGTCGGGCAGACCTCGGACTGGACCGGGGTGCTGGCCGTGCATGGGGTGATGCTGGCGGTGCTGGTCATCGTGATGGCGCTGTTCGTGGTCGCCACGCCGTTGGAGCGCGCCCTCGGCGCGACCGGGACGATGGTGGTGACGCGCCTGCTGGGCATGTTGCTGGCGGCGCTGTCGGTGCAATTCGTGCTGAACGGCGCACGGGCGGCGGGCGTCATCTGACCCTTGGCGCAGCGGGCCCGGCACCCTACATTGGGGGCTGAAGGCGCCAACCCCGGAAAGGGCGACTATGGAACGGCTTGCCGAACTGACCGCCGGGCAGACCGACCGACTGGTCATGCTGGTGATCCTGCTGGGGGCGCTGGGCGGCTATGCGCTGGTGGCCTCACGCGGGCGGATTGGCACGCAGTTGCGGCATCTGGTGCTCTGGGCGCTGCTGTTCACCGGGGTCGCGGCGGGCTATGGCCTGTGGGACGGCATGCAGTTCACCTCCAGCGCCGTGCAGACCGCCGATGGCAACGGGCTGATCGTGCGGCGCTCGCTGGACGGGCAATTCCATCTGACCCTGCGCATCACCGGCCCCTCGGGCGCGCCGACGCCGGTGCGATTCATCGTCGACACCGGCGCCAGCGAGATGGTGCTGACGCAGGACGACGCGGCGAAACTGGGCTTTGGCGCGGCGGACCTGCGCTATCTGGGCGTCGCGCGCACCGCCAATGGCACCACCCGCACCGCGCAGGTCACGCTGGCCTCGGTGGCGCTGGAGGGGCACGAGGCGCGGCGGGTGCGCGCCTTGGTGAACGAGGGCGAGTTGCACGCCTCGCTCTTGGGCATGGGCTATCTCGAACGCTTCTCGCGCATCGAGATCGCCCGCGACCAGTTGCGGATCAGCTTCTAGGCGGCCTCGACCCGGCGCTGCACGCACAGCGCCTTGGCAGCCAGACCGGTCGCAGCGTCGAGCGACAGAACGGCGTCGAGCGAGGCGTTGCAGCTGGTCAGATCGCCCAGCATCACCGGATCGAGCGTGGCATAAAAGGCCTCGACCGCACGGGCGAGATGGCCGGACATCCGGCACATGCCTTTCAGCGGGCAGGTGTTCTCGGCGGTCGCGCATTCGATGAAGGGCAACTCGCCCTCGATGGCGCGAAACACCGCGCCGACGCTGATCGCCTCGGGCGGGTGGGCGAGGACAAAACCACCGTGCCGCCCGCGCAGCGTGGTGATGAAGCCGGTCTGCCCCAGTTGGTTGACCACCTGCGCGAGGTGGTTTTCCGAGGCGTTGATCAGCGTCGCCACGTCGCTCTTGCGAACGATCTTTTCAGGATTTGCGGCGCAGACCATCAAGGTGCGCAGGGCAAGGGTCGTGCGGGTGGTCAGACGCATCTGGGTCTCCAATGCCTGAAGGGGCAGGATAGATGAACACAGGGGTTACGTTTGACGCGCCCAACCTGCCTTGATCGAGATCAAGTTCGCCTGGCGCGCCGCCTGCCAGACTGTCGCAGGGCCAGACTGTTGCAGGGCCAGACTGTTGCAAGGCCAGGCGGGCGTGGTGACACCGTGTCGCAGGCCCGCGGGCCGGTATGCCTTTGCATTCCGGAAACGCACACCTTAGATACGCATTCAGAAACATGAATATCTACTGCCAAGGAGGAAGGTCATGAGCGCACTCACAGGACTGGCCGCAACGCGTCGCGGCTTTCTGGGGCTGGCGGCGGGGTCGGCTGCGCTGGCGGCGACCGGCGGGCGGGCACAGGCCCAGCGGGTGCGCACCTCGGCGCGGATCGCCATTCTGGGCGCCGGGGCCGGGGGCACCGCCATCGCCAACCGGCTGGCCAACCGCCTCGAAGGTGCGACGATCACCATCATCGACGGCCGCCAGCAGCACTGGTATCAGCCCGGCTTCACGCTGATCGCGGCGGGGCTGAAATCGGCCAGCTATTCCGTCAGCCAAACCGCCGACTGGCTGCCCGAGGGGGTCGAGTGGATCCCCGAATACGCCGCCGCGCTGGACCCGGTCAGCAGCCGCATCACCACCACCGGCGGCCGGGTGGTCGATTATGACTATCTGATCGTTGCCACCGGCCTCAGCCTTGATTGGGACGCGATCGAGGGGTTCAGCCTCGACATGGTCGGCCAGAACGGCCTGTCGGCGCATTACGCCGGGCCCGAATATGCCGAACTGAGCTGGCGCGCGCTGGACCGCTTTACCGACACCGGCGGGGTCGGCCTGTTCGGCCGCCCGGCGACCGAGATGAAATGCGCCGGTGCGCCCCTGAAGATCACCTTCCTCGCCGAGGACATCGCCAACCGCAAGGGCACCCGCGCCTCGACGCAGATCATCTACAACGCCCATGCGCAGTCGCTGTTTGGCGTGCCGATCGTGCATCACCGCGTCCGGCAATTGTTCGACGAGCGCGGCATTGAAAAGCGCTATGACCATGTGCTCAAGGCGGTGGACATGCAGCGCCGGGTGGCGACCTATGCCACGCCGACCGGCGATGTGCAGACCGAGTATGACTTTCTCAACGTCATCCCGCCGCAGCGCGCGCCGCAGGTGATCCGTGACACCGATCTGGGCTGGGCCGACCGCTGGCAGGATCAGGGCTGGATCGAGGTCGACCGCGAGACCCTGCGCCACATCCGCTATCCCAACATCTTCGGCATCGGCGACATCAACGGCGTGCCCAAGGGCAAGACGGCGGCCTCGGTCAAGTGGCACCAGCCGGTGGTCGAGGATCATCTGGTGTCGGAAATTCAGGGCCGCGAGGGGACCGAACGGTTCAACGGCTATACCTCGTGCCCGATGATCACCCGCATCGGTCGCGCCATGCTGATCGAGTTCGACTATAACGACAACCTGACGCCCTCGTTCCCCGGGATCATCGCGCCGCTCGAAGAGCTGTGGATCTCGTGGCTGATGAAGGAAGTCGCTCTGAAACCCACCTATAACGCCATGCTGCGTGGCCTTGCCTGAGGAGCGGATGCGATGAAAGACCTGACACTCGGCACGCTGATCGCCGTCTGGGAAGAAATGTTCGGCCGCGGAATCTTCTGGGCCATGGTGGCGGTGGCGGCGGTCATCACCGCGCTCTACCTCTATGTGCTGATCCGCGACCGGCAGATGTCGATGCGCAAGTTCCTGCTGGCGCAGTTGTCGATGCCGGTGGGCGCGGTGGCGGCGGTGGGCTTTGTGCTGGCGGTGACCAGTTCGCACCTGTCCGACATGGGCGGGCCGATTGACGTCATCATGCTGATGGGCATTGCGGCGGCGGGGGCGATGGGCTTTGCCATCCTCGTCTATGTCGCGCAGTCCCTGGTGCGTGGCAAGCAGGACTGACCGCGGGCCAGTCCCCGGCGGCGCGGCGCGGGTTTTCCGCGGCGCGCCACTGGTGTTTCGCCTGTGAAGCGTCTAGGCTCGGGCATCCCCTGCGAGTTCCCCCTCGATGCGCCCCAATATCCTGATTGCCGCCGCCCTGATGCTGGGCTGCACCCTGCTGGTCGGCGCGACGACGCTGTTTGCCAAGGCCTTGGGCAGTGGTGCGCTGGGCGAGGTAGTCCCGGCGCTGATGGTCTCTCAGGCGCGCTTTGTCTTTGGTGTGCTGACCGTGGCGCTGGTGCTGCTGGCGCGCCGCGCCGCCGGTCGCCCTGCCTGGGTCGAACCCGAGGGCGGCGCCCGCCGCCCGCAATGGCTGCTGCACCTCGCGCGCACCGCGCTGGGCTGGCTGGGCGGGTTCCTGATGTTCACCGCCGCCGTGCGCCTGCCCTTGGCCGATGCCAATGCGCTCGGCTTTGTCAGCCCGGTGGCGACGATGCTGTTTGCCGTGGTGCTGCTGGGTGAGCGGGTCGGCCCCTGGCGCTGGCTGGCGGCGGCGATTGCCCTTTTTGGCGCGCTGGTGCTGCTGCGCCCCGGGGCGGGCATCATCCAGCCCGCGGCGCTGATCGCCTTGGGCGCGGCGGCGGCGATGGGGCTGGAATCCATCGTCATCAAGCGCCTGGCCACGACCGAGCCGCCGGGCCGCACCATGCTCATCAACAACGCGATGGGGGCGGTGATCGGCTGCACCATGGCGGCGCCGGTGTTCTTCTGGCCACAGGACGCGGCGGTCTGGCTGCTGCTGATCGCGATGGGCAGCGTGATGGTGGCGGCGCAGGTGCTCTATCTGACCGCCAACCGGCTGGCCGACGCCAGCTTTGTCGCGCCCTTCTGGTATCTGTCGCTGGTCTGGGCGGCGGGCTATGACATCGCCTTCTTTGGCCTCTGGCCCGACGCGGTCAGCGTCACCGGCGCGGCGATCATCGCGGCGGGGGGGCTGTTGCTGACCTGGCGCGAGATGCGGGCGCGGCGCTTGCACCAGCGCGCCGCCGGTGCTAACCCAAGGCCATGACGACGCTGCGCATCCTCATTTGCTGCTGCCTTACCCGCTGACCGCAAGGTCGCGCGGGGCGCGCCGTCTTTCCCTCGGAAGGTCAGCCGCTACCCCGCAAGGGTGAGGCCGCCGATTTGATCCGCGCATGGGGAAAGACATGACCACGATCCGCTTGCACAACACCTTGAGCCGCACGAAAGAGGATTTCGTGCCCTTGGACCCGTCCAATGTGCGGATGTATGTCTGCGGACCGACGGTTTACGACCGCGCGCATCTGGGCAATGGTCGGCCCGTGGTGGTCTTTGACGTGCTGTTCCGCCTGCTGCGCCATGTCTATGGCGAGGGCGCGGTGACCTATGCGCGCAACTTCACCGATGTGGACGACCGCATCAACGAGACCGCGCAAAAGCGCCGGGCGGCGGGGGCCGAGGGCTCGCTGGAGGATCTGATCCACCAGCGCACCGAAGAAACCATCGCCTGGTATCACGCCGACATGGACGCGCTGGGCACTCTGCGGCCCAGTTTCGAGCCCCGCGCGACCGAATACATCGGCGGCATGATCGCCATGATCCAGACCTTGATCGACAAGGGCCACGCCTATGAGGTGGCGGGTCATGTGCTGTTCAAGGTGCGCAGCTATCCGGCCTATGGGCGGCTCAGTGGCCGGTCGGTCGATGACATGATCGCCGGCGCGCGGGTCGAGGTGGCGCCTTACAAGGACGATCCGATGGATTTCGTCCTCTGGAAACCCTCGGATGCGTCCTTGCCGGGGTGGGAGTCGCCTTGGGGCCGGGGTCGGCCCGGCTGGCATATCGAATGCTCGGCGATGAGCTATGAGCTGCTGGGCGCCAGTTTCGACATCCACGGCGGCGGCATCGACCTGCAATTCCCCCACCACGAAAACGAGATCGCCCAAAGCTGCTGCGCCCTTGGGTCCGGCTTCGCGCGGGTCTGGATGCACAACGAGATGCTGATGGTCGAGGGCAGGAAGATGTCCAAGTCCCTGGGCAACTTCTTCACCGTGCGTGATCTGCTGGACCAAGGCGTGCCGGGCGAGGTGATCCGCTATGTGATGCTGATGACGCATTATAGAAGTCCGATGGATTGGACGGCGGAGAAGGCGCGGATCGCGCGCGGTGCGCTGGAGGATTTCCAGAGCATCGTGGCCGATCACATTGGCCGATCCGTTTCGCCTGACGATGCTGACCCGAGGATCATCGACGCCCTCGCAGACGACCTCAATACCTCGTTGGCCATTCACTATCTTTATGACCTAGCCAAGAAACGGCAGGCCGAAACGCTTCTCGCGTCCTTGCATCTTTTGGGGTTTGATTTCTCAACCCTGCAGGACGCGACATGGAGCGCCGATGACGTTACCCTGACGCTTTCGGAACTGGCCGCGCAAATGACTGCCTTGCGCGAAACCGCCCTCACCACCAAGAACTTCGCCCCCGTCGACGCGCTCAAATCCGCGCTCATCGCGGCGGGGGTCGAGGTGCGGATGTCGAAATCCGGGGTGGAATTGGTGCCGGGGCCGGGGTTCGATCCGGCCAAGCTGGGGGGCTTGTGATGCACGCGGTTGCGGATGGTGCGTGCAAGCACGCACCCTACGACGGGGCCGGGCGGGGGGCTGTCGGGTGCGTGCTTGCACGCACCTTCGCGCGGGTGGTGAACCGCGTCCCCGCTGCGGGCCGCGGACCGGGGGGTTTCACACCCCCCGGACCCCCCGTGGGATATTTGGTGAGCAAAGATGAAGGCGCGCGGGTTAACGCGCGGTAAACGGGGGCAGGCATGTCATTGATTTCCTTGGAGTCAGGCCCCTGTCCCGCCGTGGGACAGCGAGAGCGGCTCTATTTGTACGACACCACGCTGCGCGACGGGCAGCAGACGCAGGGCGTGCAGTTTTCGGTGGCCGAGAAGGTGGCGATTTCGGGCGCGCTCGACGCGCTGGGGGTCGATTATATCGAGGGGGGCTGGCCGGGTGCGAACCCGACCGACAGCGAGTTTTTTGAGGCGCGGCCGCAAACCCGCGCGGTTTTCACCGCCTTCGGCATGACCAAGCGGGCGGGGCGGTCGGCGGCGAATGACGATGTGCTGGCGGCGGTGATGAATGCGGGCACGCCGGCGGTCTGTCTGGTCGGCAAGACGCACGAGTTCCATGTCCGGACAGCGCTGGGTATTCCGCTGGCCGAGAATGTGACGGCGATTGCCGAGTCGGTGGCGCATATGGTGGCCTCGGGGCGCGAGGCGCTGTTCGATGCCGAGCATTTCTTTGACGGCTGGCGCGCCAATCCGGCCTATGCGCTGGAGTGCCTGCGGGCGGCGCTTCAGGCCGGTGCGCGCTGGCTGGTGCTGTGCGACACCAACGGCGGCACCCTGCCCGCTGAGGTGGGGCGCGTCGTGGCCGAGGTGATCGCGGCGGGGATTCCGGGCGAGCGGCTGGGCATCCATTGCCATGATGACACCGGCAATGCGGTGGCCTGTTCCTTGGCCGCCATCGACGCCGGGGTGCGGCAGGTACAGGGCACGCTGAACGGGCTGGGCGAGCGCTGCGGCAATGCCAACCTGACCAGCCTGATCCCGACCTTGCTGTTGAAGGACCCCTATGCCAGCCGGTTCGAGACCGGGGTCAGCCGGGATGCGCTGGCCGGGATGGTGCGGCTGAGCCGTCAGCTCGACGACATCCTCAACCGCGTGCCGCTGCGCAGCGCGGCCTATGTCGGGGCCAGTGCCTTTGCCCACAAGGCCGGGCTGCATGCCAGCGCGATCCTGAAGGACCCCACGACCTATGAGCATATCGACCCCGGTCTGGTCGGCAATGCGCGGGTGATCCCGATGAGCAATCAAGCCGGGCAGTCGAATCTGCGGGCGCGGTTGGTTTCGGCCGGGCTCGAGGTCGAGCCGGGTGATCCACGGCTGGCGCGGATTCTGGACGAGGTGAAGGCGCGCGAGGACGCGGGCTATGCCTATGACGGCGCGCAGGCGAGTTTCGAGTTGCTGGCGCGCGAGGCCTTGGGCCTGATGCCGAGGTTCTTTGAAATCAAGCGGTATCGGGTGACGGTGGAGCGCCGCAAGAACCGCTATGACAAGATGGTCTCGGTGTCCGAGGCTGTGGTGGTGGTCAAGATTGGCGACCGCAAGGTCTTGTCGGTCTCCGAAAGCATGGACGAGACCGGCACCGATCGCGGCCCGGTGAACGCGCTGTCCAAGGCGTTGGCCAAGGATCTGGGGCCCTATCAGGCCAGTATCGACGACATGAAGCTGGTGGATTTCAAGGTGCGGATCACGCAAGGCGGGACCGAGGCCGTGACCCGAGTCATCATCGATTCCGAGGATGGCGCAGGCCGGCGCTGGTCCACCGTGGGGGTCAGTGCCAACATCGTGGACGCCAGTTTCAGCGCGCTGCTGGATGCGATCCAGTGGAAGCTGATTCGCGACGGCGTCGAAGTGATCGCGTGAGCGCGATCTACGATCTGTTCCTGCGGTTGGAGCGCGCCGGGCCGGGGGACGCGGCCAGCCTGCGCAGGGCAGTTGCGGGGCTGCCGCGCGGGGCGAGAGTGCTGGACGCGGGCTGTGGCGTGGGGGCCGATACCGGTGCGCTGCTGGCAGCAGGTTTCACGGTGACCGCGCTGGATGCGTCCGAGGTTTTCGTGGCCGAGGTGGCGCGGCGGTTTCCGGCTGCCACGGCTGTGGCGGGCGACATGCGGACTCCGCCGGGAGGGACTTATGACCTGATCTGGTCGGCCGGCGCGGTTTACAACGTTGGCGTCGCGGCTGCCTTGAAGGCGTGGCGCGGGGTGCTGGCGCCGGGCGGGAGGGTGGTGTTTTCGGACCTGTGCAAGCGGATAGACGCACTGCCGGATGCGTGCGCCGCCTATTGGGCGACCGAGGGATTGACCCTGCGCGACGCGGCCACGCTGGAGGCCGAGGTGGTGGCAGCGGGCTGGCGGGTGCTGTGGGCGGACTGGGTCTCGGCCCAGGGTTGGGCGGACTATTATGAACCGCTGGAAGCCGCGCTGACGGGCTGCGCGGATGCCGATCTGGTCGCCGCCTTTCGCGCCGAGATCGCCAACTGGCGCGACCATGGTGAGAGCTTTGGCTATCGGGCAATCGCGTGTGAGCTGATAAAGTAACCTTGACGTTACATGAAAGGCCTCATATGTAACCTGTAAGTTACAAAATAGGGCCTGCCGATGACCTCCGACACCTTCGCCACGATCCGCACATCTCTGCTGGGCCTGACCGGCCTTGCCTGCCTCGCCTATGCGCTGGCCGCGCTGGTGCTGGGCCGGCCGGACCCGGTGGGCTGGTATTGGCCGGCCAGCATCGGCACCGCCGCTGGTCTGCTGATTTCACTTGCCGCCGTGATGGCCGGGCGGGCGCGGGCTGGGCAGGCGACGGATGACCTTTACCGTCACGTCCACCAGCGCGCCGCGACGCAGGGTTATTGGCTGTCTCTGGTCACGCTGGCGGTGACCGGCGCGGCGGGCGCTTTTGGCTGGATCGACTGGCGCACGGCCTTTGCGGCGCAGGGCACGCTGACGGGGGCGGGGTTCTTGTTGTCGTTCGTCTGGCTCGACCTGAGGCATCGGTGATGGCCGGACTGGTGGTGCATCTGGAGGCGCGACGCCGCGCAGCCGGCCTGACACAGGCCGATCTGGCCGAGGCGGCAAGCGTCAGCCGCAAGACAATCAATACGGTCGAGAACGGCGTCTTTGTGCCCTCGACCCTGCTGGCCCTGCGATTGGCGCAGGTGCTGGGGTGCAGCGTGCACGACCTTTTTGAATTGGAGTGACCATGAGCGTTCTGGGAAAAATCGCGGTGTCGGCCGGGATCGGCCTGGCCATCACCGCAACCTTGGCGCTGGGTCTGATCGCCAGCCAGCGGCCTCAGGCCGATCTGCGCGGCGACGGGCTGAATTTCGGCGCGCTGACCCCGGCGATTCCGGCTCCGCTGCACAGCTATACCGCCCGCGACGGCGCCGAGCTGGGCTTTCGCCGCTGGGAGGCCGGGGTGACCGGTGTGCCGCTGGTGGTGATGGTGCATGGCTCGGGTTGGCATGGCGGGCAGTTTCAGGGGCTTGGTGCGGTGCTGGCGGGGCAGGGGTTGGCCGATGTGGTGGCGCCGGATCTGCGCGGCCACGGGCCGAACCCGCAGCGGCGCGGCGATGTCGATTACATCGGCCAGTTCGAGGATGATCTGGCCGACCTGATCGCTCAGCACGCGCAACCGGGGCAAGCGGTGGTGATGCTGGGCCATTCCTCGGGTGGCGGGTTGGTGGTGCGCTTTGCGGGGGGTGACCACGGCGGGCTCTTGGCGGGGGCGGTGCTGCTGGCGCCCTTCCTCCAGCACGACGCACCGACAACGCGGCCCAATTCGGGCGGCTGGGCGACGGTGCTGCTGCGCCGGGTGATCGGCCTGAGCATTCTGAACGCCGCGCGCATCACGGCGTTGAACCATCTGACGGTGATCCAGTTCCGCTTTCCCGATGCTGTGCTGGACGGTCCACAGGGCCAAACCGCAACGCGCAGCTATTCCTACCGGCTGAACACCGGCTATGCACCGCGCCGCGACTGGCAGGCGGATGTGGCGGCGCTGCCGGAGTTCCTGCTGGTCGCCGGGCGCGAGGATGAGGCCTTTGTCGCCGAGGCCTATGAGCCGACGCTGTCGGCCCTGACCCCGCGCGGGCGCTATGCTCTGGTCAGCGGCGGGCATCTGGGCGTCGTCGACAATCCCGAGACGCTGATCCATCTGCAGAGTTTCCTGCAGGGGCTGGCCGAAGGCGCGCCCGCGCGCTAGATCGCGCGGATGGACAGCGATGCCATCAATGCTTGCGCGGCCCTTGTGCACAAGGGTGACCCCGACCGCTTTCTGGCGGCGATGGCGGCGCCTGTCGCGGCGCGGGGGCCGTTGTTCGTGCTGGCGGCCTTCAACCTCGAACTGGCGCGGGCACCGTGGGTAACGCGAGAGCCGCTGCTGGCGCGGATGCGGTTGCAGTTCTGGCGCGACGTCATCAGCGGCGAAGGGCCTGCCGCGCATGAGGTGGCAGCGCCGCTGCGCGCGTTGATCGCCAGCGCGGCGCTGCCCGCCGACCTTCTGGTCGGCCTGATCGACGCACGCGAGGTCGAGATCGGCACGCAGGCGCCCTTTGCCGCAGAGGCCGCGCTGCTGGATTATCTGCGGGCGACGGCGGGCGGATTGCTGGCGCTGTCGGTGCTGGCGCTGGGCGGGCCACGATCAGACGCGGTGCTGGATCTGGGGCAGGCGCAGGGCATGGCGAATTATCTGGCGGCGATTCCGGCGCTGCAGGCGGCGGGTCGTCAGGCGCTGCCGGAGGCCACGCCGCAGGCCATCGTGGGGCTGGCGCGGTCTGGGCTGGCGCGGCTGGACGCGGCGCGACCGGGGCTGCGCGAGGTGCCACCGCCTGCGCTACCGGCGCTGTTGGCGGCCTGGCGGGCGCGGCCTTTGCTGAAACGGGCGCTGGCGCGGCCGGAAGGGGTTGTGACGCTGGGCCTTGGCCAATCGGAATTCACCCGGCGCGGCAGTCTTGTCTTGCGCAGATCGTTAAACTGGTTTCATTATTGAACGGGTTGGCGTGTCAGGTGCTTCGCCCGATCAGGGTGATCGTGTGAGCATTTCAGTTCCTGCCCAATGAATAACCGGCGCCTAGCCGGTCCGGGGCACCCAGTCGCAAAACGAGGCAAACGGATGATTGCGCATGGCGTTCCCGGGCTCGACATTCGGCAGGAGTATGAGTTTGGCGCGCTGCCGTCCGCGGTGTTCGACGCGCTGACGCTGGGGCTTGACCAATGGTGGCCTGACCGGCTGCGGCAACTGCCCGGCGGACGGTTGAGCCTGCTGCCGGAACTGGGGGCCTTTCTGGCCGAAGAGGGCGCGGCAGGCAGTGGGGGGGTCTGGGGGCAGGTCGATCTGATCGAACCGGGCAGGCGGCTCTATCTGAACGGCTGGTTCGGGGTGCCCGGCGTGGTGATGGGCCGTGTGCATTTCGACGTCGAGGCGCGCGACACCGGCGCTGTGCTGACGTTGACCCATCGCGCCATCGGCCCCGTGCCCGAGGACCGCGTCGCCCGCCAACGTGCCCTATGGCGCGAGGTGCTGGGCACCGAGTTGCGCAACCATCTGAGCGGGACGCCTGTGTGAGTCTGGTCACCGATCTGGCCGCGCGGCTGCAGGCCCGCTGCGACACGGGTTCGCGCTGCCTTGTGGCGCTGGCCGGGCCGCCGGGGGCCGGGAAATCGACGCTGGCCGCCGAACTGGCCGCCGCGCTGGGCGCCGAGGCGGCGGTGGTGCCGATGGACGGCTATCACCTTGACAACGCGCTGTTGCAGGCACGCGGCCATCTGGCCCGCAAAGGGGCGCCCTGGACCTTTGACACCGGCGGCCTTGCGCGGGATCTGCAGCGGCTGCGTGCCGATGACGGGCCAGTGCTGGTGCCGGTCTTTGATCGCGACCTCGATCTCGCCCGTGCCGCTGCGCGCGAGATCCTGCCTGCCGCGCGAATCGTGCTGGTCGAGGGCAATTATCTGTTGCTCGACGATCCGCCCTGGTCGGCGCTGGCCGGAGTCTGGGACGTCGGTGTGCGGATCGAGGTGCCCGAACTGGTGCTGCGGGCGCGGCTGGTGGCGCGCTGGCTGCATCACGGCCTTGACCCCGCCAGCGCCGAGGCCCGCGCAGAAAGCAACGATTTGCCGAATGCGCGCATCGTGCAGGCGCGCTCGCGTCCGGCCGATTGGGTGGTGGCGGGCGGCTGAGACGGGGCTCAGGCCAGCGCGCGGCTGGCCCCCTCGATCAGAAAGCGGTCGGTGAGCGGCAGGGCCGCCGCGCCGAGAGCGCGGGCATCGGCGCCAATCGTGCCCTCGATCATCATCAGCGGTCCCAGCCCGGCCAGATTCTGCCGCGCCAGCACCGCCGAGGCCGCCGCGACGATGCGCCTGCGCACCCCCGACGGCATCCAGCCGTCGATCACCATCGCCTGAAAATCGACCACCGACATTGCCGCCACGGCCGCCTGCGCCAGCCCCTCGGCGACGCCTTCGATCCAGCGCGCGAGCAGGGCTTCGGGCACCGGCCAGTGATCGGGCGAGGCCCAGATCCGGTCGGGTTCGACGCCCTCGGCAATCAGGCTGCGTTCGAGCACGGCAATCGAGGCGAGGTCGATCAACTGCACCACCTGCCCCGAGGGCGCCCGCACCGGCATCGACCCCAGCGCCCCGGCATTGCCGCTGCGCCCCGGCCAGAGACTGCCGTTCAGCACCACCCCGCCGCCGACAAAGAACCCAAGGTAAACATGCAGGAAATCCTGCGGCAGCGGCACGGTGCCAAAGACCAGTTCGGCGCCGCAGGCCGCGGTGGCGTCATTCTCCAGAAACACCGCGAACGGGTGCCGCGCTGCCAGTTCGCCGCGCAGGTCGCGCCCGCGCCACAGGTCCATCGCGTCCTGCGGTGCCCCCAGCGTATCGGCCCAGTCCCAGAGCTGGAACGGCGTCGCCACCCCCAGCCCGGCCACCCGCGCGCGCAGCGGCGGCGGCAGCTGTTCCAGCAGCTCGCCGATCGCCAGATCGCAAAAGGTCAGCGCCGCATCCGGGGTCGGCCAGTCATGCCGCCGCACCCGGCGCCCGCGCAACCGGCCATGGAAATCGACCAGCACCATCTCGGACGAGCGCCGCCCGATCTTGAGCCCCAGAAAGAACGCGCCATCCGCCGCCAGTGACATCGGGACCGAGGGCTGGCCGACCTTGCCCCGCACCGGCTCGCCGCGTTCGAGCAGCCCTTCGTGTTCCAGCGCGCGCATGATGACCGAGACCGTCTGCGCCGACAGCCCGGTCTGACGGGCGATCTCGGCCTTGGCCAGCGCCTTCTGATTGCGCACCAGCGACAGGACCAGCCGCTCGTTCCAGTCGCGCATGCCGGTCTGGTTGGTGCCGCGCAGCGCCGCACCGGGCTGGCGGTCTTCGAGACTGGCGGGAACGACGTGACGCATCCGGGGATCCTCCTGCGCGCAGAATGCGGAGGGGGGCTGGTCCTGTCAATAATAAACCAAAGTGATTTATTTATTGACAGCCCACCCCGATTCGGCGTTTTCTGCGTTCAGCCGAGGGAGGGACTGAGGCCGCCAACGCGTTTCGACGCTCCGGCTCGGCATATTCTGGGGAGAGAGACCAATGACCACCCGTTCGTTGAAGACCGCGCTGCTGGGCGCAGCTGCTGCCGGCGCCCTGCTGGCCTCGCCGGCCGCGGCGCAAGAGATCGGCGCCTGCCTGATCACCAAGACCGACACCAACCCCTTCTTCGTCAAGATGCGCGAAGGCGCCGCCGCGGCGGCTGCGGAACTGGGGATCAACCTGCAGACCTTTGCCGGGCGTATCGATGGCGACGTCGAAAGCCAGATCGCCGCAGTGGAAACCTGCATCGCCTCGGGTGCCCGCGGCATCCTGATCACGCCCTCGGACAGCCGCGCGCTGACCCCGGTCATCACCCAGGCCCGTGAAGCCGGGCTGCTGGTGATCGCGCTCGACACGCCGTTCGAGCCCGCCGATGTCGCCGACGCGACCTTTGCCACCGACAACTTCACTGCCGGTGTGCTGATCGGCCAATGGGCCGCAGCGCGTATGGGCGCCGAGGCGGCCAATGCCCGGATCGCCACGCTCGACCTGAACCCATCGGAAATCTCGGTCGATTACCTGCGCAACCAGGGCTTTCTGCAGGGCTTTGGCATCGACATCCTGAACCCGACCGACATCGGCGACGAAACCGACCCGCGCATCGTCGGCAACGACGTGACCAATGGCAACGAGGCCGGCGGTCGCACCGCGATGGAGAACCTGCTGCAGGTCGATCCGATGATCAATCTGGTCTATACGATCAACGAACCCGCCGCCGCCGGCGCCTATGAGGCGCTGCGCTCGATCGGTCGCGAGAACGACGTGCTGATCGTTTCGGTCGATGGCGGCTGCCCCGGCGTCGCGAACGTCCGCGACGGCGTGATCGGCGCCACCTCGATGCAGTTCCCGCTGCTGATGGCCTCGATGGGGATCCAGGCGATTGCCGATTTCGCCGCCACCGGCGCGCGGCCCTCGAATACCGAAGGTCTCGACTTCTTCAACACCGGTGTCGAGCTGATCACCGACGCGCCGGTCGAGGGCATCCCCTCGCTGACCTCGGCCGAGGGCCTGGGTCGCTGCTGGGGCTGA
The DNA here is from genome assembly GCA_937907485.1 of uncultured Paracoccaceae bacterium. GTDB lineage: Bacteria > Pseudomonadota > Alphaproteobacteria > Rhodobacterales > Rhodobacteraceae > Pararhodobacter. The sequence continues at coordinate 27,275 of CALESR010000137.1, forward strand.
TCCTGACGCCGCCTGACCACGCCAACCGCCGGGAGGGGTTTTCCACCCCTCCCGGACCCTCCCCGGAGGATATTTGCAGAGCAAAGACAGGGGCGGCGCTGAGGGGCCGTCAAAGCCTTTCTTTGCTCTTGAAATATCCTCAGGGGGGTGAATTCGCGCAGCGAAGAGGGGGGCGCGAGCGCCCCCCTGGCCTGCCACCCAGCGCAACATCCGGGAATGCCTTGACAGGGGCGTACCCGATCAGCGGAATGGTTCGATGACACACGACAACCCACCGACACCGGGCGGCCACGAGGCCGCACTGGGCGGGGCCGACAGGTCCCTCGCCCGTTTCGAGGCACCAAGGCGCAGCCCGCTGGGCCATCTGCAGCATTTCCTGCATTCCAACCCGACGATGGTGCCGGTGATCGTGCTGCTGGCCAGCATTGTCGTGTTTGGGGCGCTGACCAACGGGATGCTGTTCACGCCGTTCAACCTGTCCTTGATTCTGCAGCAGGTGTCGATTGTCGGCATGCTGGCCGCAGCGCAGTCGCTGATCATCCTGACGGCAGGGATCGACCTGTCGGTGGCGGCGATCATGGCGCTGATGGCGGTGATCTCTGGCAAGCTGGCGGTCGAGTTCGGCGTGCCGGCGCCACTGGCGCTGCTGGTGGCCTTTGTCGGTGGCACGCTGGCGGGGGTGATGAATGGTGTCTTGGTGACGCGGCTCCGGTTGCCGCCCTTCATCGTCACGCTGGGCACCTGGAACATCTTTTATTCGCTGACCCTGTATCTGTCGGGTGCGCAGTCGATCCGCAGTCAGGATATCGACGCGCAGGCGCCCTTGCTCAAGATTTTTGGCGTCGGCTTCGACGTCTTTGGCACGAGGGTCACCTATGGCTCGGTGCTGATGGTGGCGCTGTTTCTCGTGCTGTGGTTCATGCTGAACAAGACAGCGTGGGGTCGCCATGTCTATGCCATCGGCGACGACAAGGACTCGGCCGAGTTGTCGGGCATCCGCACAGACCGCATGCTGGTGTCGGTCTATGCGCTCGCCGGGCTGGTCTGTGCCTTGACCGCCTGGGCCTCGATCGGGCGCGTAGGCTCGGTGTCGCCGACATCGTTCTACGAAGCCAACCTGCATGCGATCACCGCAGTGGTGGTCGGCGGCATCAGCCTGTTCGGCGGGCGGGGCAGCATTCTGGGCGCGCTCTTCGGGGCGCTGATCGTGGGTGTGTTCAATTCGGGCCTGCGTCTGGTGCAGGTCGATGTGCTCTGGCAGGTGTTTGCTATCGGCTGGCTTGTCATCATTGCGGTCGCCATCGACCAGTGGATCAGAAAGGTGTCGGCATGAGCCCCTCTCCCATCCTGACCGCACGCGGGCTGGTCAAGCGGTATGGCCGGGTCACGGCGCTAGACGCGTGCGATTTCGATCTCTATCCGGGCGAGATCCTGGCGGTGATCGGCGACAACGGCGCCGGAAAATCCAGCCTCATCAAGGCGCTGTCCGGGGCGATCACCGTAGACGAAGGCCGGATCGAACTGGAGGGCCAGCAGGTCGCGTTTACGTCGCCCTTACAGGCGCGCGATGCCGGGATCGAGACGGTCTATCAGTCATTGGCGCTGTCGCCCGCGCTGTCGATTGTCGAGAACATGTTCATGGGCCGTGAAATCCGGCGCAAGGGGCTGGCAGGATCGGTGCTGCGCATGCTGGACACCGGGGCCATGCGGGGTTTCGCGCGCGAAAAACTGACCGAATTGGGGCTGATGACGATCCAGAACATCGATCAGCCGGTCGAGACCCTCTCGGGCGGTCAACGGCAGGGCGTGGCAGTGGCGCGGGCGGCGGCCTTTGGCTCGAAGGTGGTGATCCTCGACGAGCCGACAGCGGCGCTGGGCGTCAAGGAAAGCCGCAAGGTGCTGGAGCTGATCCAGGACGTCCGGGCGCGCGGTGTGCCGATCATCCTGATTTCGCACAACATGCCGCATGTCTTCGAAGTGGCCGACCGCATCCATGTCCACCGGCTGGGCAAGCGGCTGTGCGTCATCAATCCGCGCGAGCACACGATGTCCGATGCGGTGGCTTACATGACCGGGGCAAAGACCCCGGCAGATGCAGCGTGAGGGCACGATGATCCTGTGTTGTGGAGAAGCGCTGATCGACATGCTGCCGGTGCCGGGCAGTGGGGCCTTTGCGCCCCATGCGGGCGGGGCGGTGTTCAACACCGCCATCGCGCTGGGCAGATTGGGTGCGCGGACCGGGTTTTTCTCGGGACTGAGCGCCGATTTCTTTGGCGATCTGTTGCGCGACTCGCTGGCGGCGGCGCGGGTGGATGACAGTCTCTGCGTCACCGCCGACCGGCCCTGCACGCTGGCCTTCGTGCAACTGCTCGAGGGTCAGGCGCGGTATGCCTTTTATGACGAAGGCACGGCCGGGCGCATGCTGGGCGCGGACGACCTGCCGCAGGTCGAGGCCGAGGCGCTGTTCTTTGGCGGCATCTCGCTGGTGGGCGAGCCCTGCGGCAGCGCCTATGAGGCGCTGATGCAGCGCGAGGCGGGGCGCCGGGTGACGATGATCGACCCGAACATCCGCCCCGGATTCGTGCGCGACGAGACGGCGTATCGCGCCCGGCTGGCGCGGATGCTGGGCATGGCGGATATCGTCAAACTGTCGGTCGAGGATCTGGACTGGCTGGCGCCGGGTGGGCGCGAGGATTTTGTGCAGGGGCTGCTGGCGGGGGGCACGGCGCTGGTGCTGGTGACCGATGGCGCCAGGGGCGCGACGGCGACCACTGCCCGCCTGCGGTTGAGCGAACCGGCGCGGCGGGTGGCGGTGGTCGATACGGTCGGGGCGGGTGATACCTTCAACGCAGGCGTTCTGGCTAGCCTGCAGGCGGCGGGGCTGCTGACCCGGACGGCGCTGGCGACGATCGAGGAAGCGCCGCTGCGCGCCGCACTGGCGCTGGGCGCCGCGGCGGCGGCAGTGACCGTCGGACGGGCCGGAGCCAATCCGCCCTGGCCGAGCGAACTGGCCTGAAACGGGAGAGAGGTTTCACCCGCGTTGCCCGCTGCCGCGGGCGCCTTGGGCGACCCACAAGAAAGGGGGGCG
>CALESR010000138.1 GCA_937907485.1 uncultured Paracoccaceae bacterium
CCGGTGGCAAGGCAATGGTCGATGATGGTCTGATGACCCGATGGGGCGTGCAAGAGATTTACGGTCTGCACAACATGCCTGGCCTGCCGACCGGTCAATTCGCCATCCGGCCGGGCGCGCTGTTGGCCTCGGCGGATGAATTCACCATCACGGTGACCGGCAAGGGTGGCCATGCCGCCATGCCGCACCACGCCATCGACACCACGCTGGTCGCCAGCCATATCGTGGTGGCGCTGCAATCGGTGGTAGCACGCAACATTGACCCGCTGGGCGCGGTTGTGGTCACAGTGGGCAGTTTCCACAGCGATTCCGTCGCATCGAATGTCATCGCGCATGAGGTTGTGCTCAAGGGCACTGTCCGAACGCTGGACCCCGATCTGCGCAAACTGACGCATGAGCGGTTGATGGCGCTGATCCCGGCCACCGCCGCCGCCTTTGGCGCGACCGCGGTCGTCGATTTCCAATGGGGCTATCCGGTCACGATGAACCACCCCGAGCAGACCGAGTTCGCCGCCCGCTGTGCCGAAGAGGTTGCGGGGTCATGCCTGCGCGACATCAAGCCGATCATGCCGGCCGAGGATTTCGCCTTCATGCTCGAAGCGCGGCCCGGCGCCTATATCTTTCTGGGCAACGGGGACGGGCCGATGTGCCACCACCCGGCCTATACCTTTGATGACGAGGCAATTCCGGCGGGCTGTTCGTGGTTCGTCACCCTCGCCGAACGCCGCATGCCGCTGGAGTAAGACACATGGCCGTCAAGAACCGAATCGCCGACCTGCAACCGGAAATCGCCGCCTGGCGGCAGGATTTCCACGCCCATCCCGAATTGCGATTTGACCTGCCGCGCACCACCGCGCGGGTCGAGGCTCTGCTGCGCGAGTTTGGCGTCGACGAGGTGACCACCGGCGTTGGGCAATCGGGCATTGTCGCGGTGATCCGCGGGCGCACGAATGCCTCGGGGCGCGTGATCGGTTTTCGTGCCGACATGGATGCGCTGCCGATCATCGAGGCCACCGGCCTGCCGCATGCCTCGACCGAGACCGGCAAGATGCATGCCTGCGGGCATGACGGCCATACCTCGATCCTGCTGGGCGCGGCCAAGTATCTGGCCGAAACCCGCAATTTCGACGGCACGGTGGTCTTGGCCTTCCAGCCCGCCGAAGAGGGCGGCGGCGGCGCGCGCGCTATGGTCGCCGACGGGCTGATGGAGCGCTGGTCGATCGACGAGATCTATGGCTTGCACAACATGCCCTCGCTGCCGGTCGGCCAGTTCGCCATCAAGCCGGGCCCACTGCTGGCGGCCTCGGATTTCTTTGAAATCCTGGTCATGGGCAAAGGCGGCCACGGCGCCATGCCACATCTGGCCACCGATCCCACATTGGCCAGCGCCGCGATCATCATGGCGTTGCAGCAGATCGTCGCGCGGCAGGTGCCGGCGCTGGGGTCGGCGGTGCTGAGCGTGACGGGTGTGCAGACCGACACGATGGCGCACAACGTCATCCCCGACACCGTCAAGATGACCGGCACTGCGCGCTTCCTCGACAAGACCGTGCAGGCCATGGTCGTGCGCCGCCTTCGCGAAGTGGTCGAAGCCACAGCCACCGCCTATGGCTGCACGGTCGAGGTTGAATACCAATACGGTGTCGGACTGACCGAGAACGCCGAGGCGAACACCGACCACGCGATTCGCGCCGCCCGTGCCGTCGCGGGCGAGGCTGGGGTCAGCACCGACATCCAGCCGCTCATGGGCGGCGAGGATTTCTCGGAAATGCTGAACGAGCGTCCCGGCGCCTTCATCTTTCTGGGCAATGGCGACTCGGCCGGGCTGCACCATCCGAAATACGAATTCAACGACGAGGCGATTCCGGCGGGGGCGAGCTGGTTCGCCACATTGGCCGAACAACGCCTGCCCCTGAGCGCATGAGGAGACCGCGATGCCCGTGAAGAACCGCTTTGCCGAACTGTTGCCCGACATCACCGCGTGGCGCCGGGATTTCCATGAGAACCCCGAGTTGCTCTATGACACCCACCGCACTGCCGGGATCGTTGCGCAAAAGCTGCGCGAATTCGGCTGCGACGAGGTGGTCGAGGGCATTGGACGCACCGGCGTGGTGGGGGTGATCCGCGGGCGGACGAATGGGTCGGGCAAGGTGATCGGGCTGCGCGCCGACATGGACGCGCTGCCGATCTTTGAGGCGACGGGCGCGGCCCATGCCTCGAAAACCCCCGGCAAGATGCACGCGTGCGGGCATGACGGCCATACGGCGATGCTGCTGGGCGCCGCGCAATATCTGGCCGAGACGCGCAATTTCGACGGCACGGCGATCGTCATCTTTCAGCCTGCCGAAGAGGGCGGCGCCGGGGGCAAGGCAATGTGCGACGACGGGTTGATGACCCGCTGGGGCATTCAGGAGGTTTACGGCATGCACAACATGCCCGGTCTGCCATTGGGCCAGTTCGCCATCCGCGAGGGAGCGTTCTTTGCCGCGACCGACACCTTTACCATCCATGTCGAGGGCAAGGGCGGGCATGCCGCGAAGCCGCAAGAGACAGTGGATACCACAGTCGTCGCTGCGCAACTGGTGACGGCGTTGCAAACCGTGGCCAGTCGCAACCATGACCCGGTGAAAAACCTGGTGGTCTCGGTCACATCGTTCCGCACCGAATCCGAGGCCTTCAACGTCATCCCGCAGCACGTCGAGTTGCGCGGCACGGTGCGTACCATGGATGCCGAGACGCGCGCGATGGCCGAGGTGCGCATCAAGGCACTGTGTGCCGGGATCGCTGCGGGTTTTGGCGCGACGGCCGGGGTGACCTATGTCAAAGGCTATCCCGTGATGGTCAACAGCCCCGAGCAGACGGAATTCGCAGCCAAAGTCGCGGCGAAAGTCTCCGGCGGCTGCGCACCGGCGCCGCTGGTCATGGGCGGCGAGGATTTCGCCTTCATGCTCGAGGAACGCCCCGGTGCCTATATCCTCATGGGGAATGGCGACACGGCGATGGTCCATCACCCGGAATACGATTTCGACGACAATGCGATTCCGGCGGGCTGTTCGTGGTGGGCCGAGATCGTCGAACAGCGGATGCCGGCGTAAGCGGGACCGGCGCTCGGCCCCGTCGAGGGGCCTCGCGCCGGGCCTGCCGTCGGGCAGGCGGACCTCGGCTTTTGACACCAGGGCAGATTGCGACCCTATGCCATGCCCGGTGGCGCCCGATTCGTCCGTTTTCGCAGGTCCTCCTGGGCCTCATCACGCAGTTGCTCCAGCACGGCGGCGCGGCCAAAGGCCCGAGCGGCAGCGGGTTTGGCGCGCAGCCAGTCAGCCGTGACCAGCGCAAGTTGCTGGTTCAGGCGGCGCTGCTGGGCCTCGCTCCACCGGCGATGTGTGAGGCGCGCAGCGACCATCGCCGGGTCGATCACCGCCTCGGCCGGATCGAGCGGCGCTTCGGCCTCGCGCAGGGTGGCGAGCGCGGACTGCAGGCGCCCGCGCGTCTGCGCGACTTTTGACAACCGGGCCAGTTCCGCCTCGCGCTTCATCCGGGCCAGTTCGGCCAATCGCGCGAGTGTCGCGGCCTGTCGCGGGGTGCTCATGGCCGCGCCCCCCGATTCGGAGCCGCGGTGCCCCGTGCGCGGGCCTTGGTGCGCATCGCATCCGCAAAGCGGATCGCCGCAGCGACAACCTGATAATGCGTGGGTGCGATCTCATCGCCCAGCCGGGTGCTGGCGAAGAGCGCTCGGGCGGTTGGCGGGTCGGAGTGGATTGGCACACCGGACGCCAGCGCAGCTTCGCGGATACGGGCGGCGACCTCATCCACTCCCTTGGCGACACAGACCGGCGCCCCGGCCTGCTGTGGCGACCAGCGCAGGGCCACGGCATAGTGTGTCGGATTGACAATCACCACTGCCGCTTTTGGCACGGCGGCAACCATCTGCTGCATGGCGATGGTCTGCGCCCGCTGGCGGCGCTGCTGCTTGATATGGGGGTCGCCCTCGGATTCCTTGTGATCTTCACGCAACTCCTGCGTGCTCATGCGCTGGCGGCGGCGGTGATCGAGGATCTGCCAGAGCTGATCGAGGCCACCAACCAGCACCATGACCAGCACCACCAGTGCCATGAATTCGGCCATCAGCCGCAGGAATTCGGCACTGGCCTGGCCCGGACTTTGGCCAATGGTGCCGATCAGTCGCGGAAGGCGGGCGCTGAGGTAGCTCCAGAGGACAATCGAATAGATCGCCAGTTTCGCGGCGCTCTTGCCGAATTCGACCAGCCCCGACAGGCCGAACTTGTTGCGGGCATTCGACAGGGGCGAGATGCGCGACAGCTTCGGTTCGAGCTTGGACGGTGCAAAGACCAGCAGGCGAAAGGCGATCAGCAGCGCCAGCGCCAGCCCCGCCGGCACCAGCATCATCGGCGCCAGCGCCAGCCCGACCTGACCCAGGATCGCCCCACCAAGCGCCGTGCCGCCACCGAGCAGGTCAGGGCCCAGCCGATCGGCCCTTTCGAGCAGCCCCTGACCGAACGCGCCCAGCCTGGGCGCCACCCAGCCGCCGGGCAGCAGGGCTAGCGACAGAAAGCCGCTGGCCGCCGCAGCAGCCGTAAGGTCTGCGGCACGCGGGACGTCGCCTTTGCGCCGCGCCTCGTCGAGTTTGCGGGCGCTGGCCTCGTGCGGGCGTTCGGAATCGTCGTCTTCGCCGCTCATGGCAGCGCCGTCGGATCGGCCAGCGTGCCATGCAGCGCAGGCAGCCAGGCGCCCATCATCACCGGCGCTGCCAGCAACAGCAGCACCAGACCGCCCAGGGTCAGCGCAGGCGCACCGATGAAGGCTACCATCAGCTGCGGCATCGCCTTGTTGATCGCCCCCAGCGCGAGGTTATAGAGGCCAGACCCAATGACAAAAGGCGCCGCCAGCGAGAACCCCAGCGCAAAGGCCTGCGCCGCCCGCGCCACACCCCAGGCCGCCAGATCGCCCGGCGAAGGCCAGAGTCCGGCCGGGAAAAGCTGGTAGGACAGCACCAGAAAATGCGCCAACCGCTCGGCAAAGCCAGTCAGCACCGCCAGCGCCAACCCGGCCATCACCAGCACATGCGCGATGGCCGGCTGGGGTTCGACCCCGGCGCCGCCAAAGGCCTGCGCCAGCGATGTCGCCTGTGCCGCCATCGTGCCGGCCATCTGCAACGCCATCACCATCAGCCGCAGCGCCAGCCCAAGTGTCACGCCGATCAGTGCCTCGGAGGCGATGAAAGTGGCGGCAGGGATCAGCCGGGGATCTGGCAGCGGGATCTGGGGTGTGACGGCGGGGGCGATGACAACGCTCATCGCCAGCGCCGCAACCAGCCGGATACGCGCAGGCACCGCGCGTTCGCCGAAGACCGGGGTCAACGCAAAGACCGGGCCAAGGCGCGCAAAGACCAACCCCAGCGAGGCCAACAGCGTCTGCCCCTGCGCCGTCAGTGCCTCGAGCGCGGCGAACATCTCGGGCGTCATGCGGCGATCTGCCCGACCAGCGCGGGGCGGGCCTCCATGCCGATTTCCTCGAAGGCCAGCACCGGCGCAGGAACATCGCGCGCCGCCATCACCGTGCGCAGGAAGCGCCGACGCCGGGCCGGAGTGATCAACGCTGCCTGCGTCCCCTGCTCGGTCAGATCAGCAAAGGTCTTTGACAAGGCATTGGCCAGCTTGCCAAAATCTCCGGGAGGCAGAGCGATGTCGGTGACGCCTCGGTCACCCTCGATCTGATAACGAGCAAAGACTTCCTCCCATTCCGGCGCCAGTTGCACCAGCGGCAGAGTGCCGTCCGGCCGTTTGAGTCCGGCAACAAGTTGAAAACCCAGCCGCTGGCGCACATGCTCACACACGGTGTCGGGGTTCATCTGCTGCACCCGCAATTCGGCGATCGATTCGAGGATCAGCGGCAGGTTGCGGATCGACACTCGCTCGTCCAACAGCAGGCGCAACACGGACAGCAGCATGTCCACCGGCACCTTGTCGGGGATCAATTCGTCGATGAGGCGGCGATTGCCCTCGGCGCGGCGCGAATCGGCGAGGTTGGTCATCTCGTCTAGCATGCGCCGCAGTCCGCGCAACGACAGCAAGCGGGCAAAGTTGCGTTTGAGCACCTCCAGCAGATGCGTCGCCAGCACTTCGGCCGGGCCGACGACTGTCAGGCCGCCCAACGCCGCCGATTCCTCGTCGCCGGGAGAGATCCAGCGGGCAGGGGCGGAATAAACCGGCTCGCGTACGTCAATGCCGGGCGGCGAACTCGCGCCACCACCGTCGGGCAACAGGGCCAATCGCCGATCCGGGCGCAAACAGTCGCGGCCTTGCTCGACCCCTTGGATCAGGATGGCATATTCGCCGGGGCCCAAGGCCGGGTCGTCGGTCAGGCGAATCTCGGGCAGGATCAGGCCCCAATTGCGCGCGACATGGTTTCGCATGTTGAGGATACGGGCATCAAGCCCGGTCGCCGGATCGAGCACCATCGCCACCAGATCGGGGGCGAAGGTCACATGGATCTCGTCAAGGTCGAGCACGTCGCCTAGTGAGATTGGCCGCACCTCGGCCGGGGGGGCCGCATCGGCGATCCGGGCCCGTGTGCGCCCGCGCGCCGAGAGCCAGGCCGCACCGCCCAGCACCGCGGCGCCGGCGATGAAGGGCACAAAGGGCAGGCCCGGCACCAGCGCGAACAGCGCCATCAGCACACCCACCGTGCCCAGCGCCGCCGGGTGGCGACCCATCTGGGCCACCAGCGCAATATCCGTGGCGCCGCTGGCCCCGCCGCGTGCCAGCAACAGGGCTGCGGCAATCGAGATGACCACCGCAGGGATCTGGCTGACCAGCCCGTCGCCGACTGTCAGGATCGCATAGGTTTCAAAGGCCTCGCCAATCGGAAGCCCATGTTTCAGCGTGCCCATCAGCAGGCCGACGACGATGTTGAGCAAGGTGATGAGCAGGCCGGCCACTGCATCGCCCTTGACGAATTTCGACGCGCCGTCGAGCGAGCCGAAGAAGGTTGTCTCGGCCTGATCGCGCTCGCGCCGCAGCTTGGCCTCGGCATGGGTGATGGCGCCGGCCGACATGTCGGCATCAATGGCAAGTTGTTTCCCTGGCATCGCGTCGAGGGCAAAGCGTGCGCCGACCTCGGCCATCCGGCCCGCACCCTTGGTGATGACGACGAAATTGACGATCAGCAGCACGCAGAACACCACGACACCCAGCGCCACATTGCCGCCCATGATGAAGCTGGCGAAGCCCTCGATCACGCTGCCCGCGGCGTGGGGGCCGGTGTGCCCCTCGCCGATGATGAGGCGGGTGGACGAGACGTTCAACGACAGCCGCAGCATCAGCGAGGCCAGCAGCACGGTAGGGAAGATCGAAAAATCCAGCGGCCGCTCGATGAAGAGGGTGATGGTGAACATCAGGATGGCCAACGCGAATGAGGTCGCAAGCCCGATGTCCAGCAGCCAGGCCGGCATCGGTAGCACCATCATGACGATGACCGCCATCAGTGCGAGGGCCAGCAGAACAGTGGGCTGGAACAGCCGCGAGAGCGTGAGGGTCATGGGGTTTCCCCAAAAAGCGGGCGGGCATTGGGCAGCGAGGCGGGAACCAGCGAGGCCCCGCTGGCGGAGCCGGAGAGCAGCGCGAAAGTGTTGACGCGCACCGCGCCGGGCGAGGGAGTGGCGGCACTGGCCAGCGCCTCGGGGCGGTTGCGCAATCCGGCGCGGACCTCCGAGAACCGGGCGCGGTAGCGGTCGGCATTGTGGGGCGTACGCGAATGATAAGCGCCCGCCGCCCCTTCCCACGAGCCGAATTCATCGTGCAACCGGGCCAACAGCGCGGCGGCATAGCGTGCCGAGACCAGCGGGTCGAGCAGGGCCTCAGGGGCGGTGAAATGGTCGCCATGCCAGCGCCAGTTGATCTGGAAACAGCCGAGATCAAACAGCGTCTGGTTGCGCGCCAGCAGGCGGCGGGCAAAGGCCGCGGCCTCGTCCCTTGTGGCGAACCAGTGGCCTTCGCCCTCGGCATTGGCGGTCCAGGGCCAGGGGCGCAGCCGTCCGTCCTGCGCGCGGCCGGTTTCAGTCAGCGTGATCGCCAACAGAACATCGCCCGGAACCCCACTTTCCTGTGCCGCGCGCAGAGCGGCGGATTCGCACAGGTCCGGGCTGGCCTGAGCGGGAAGGGCGGTGATAAGCCACCAGAGCAGGGTCAGCAGGCGAGAGTTCTTCATCGCGATGTCCGCAGTCATTTCACCCACCTTAGCGCCCTGATGGTTGACGAAGCGTTGACGGCGACAGGGTCGATGTGGGGCCCTGCATCTGAGGGCATTTTGCAATTCCTCTTGTATTCCGGGCCATTTTCCGGCATGAATCACGCGCGACGTTATCTCTATCGACCCTGTTCTGGCTGCCCCGGCACCCTGCGCTCGATGCCGATTTGACTGCGCCGGGCTGTCACATCGTGTGGGCAGCGCACTGACAGGAGTATTCACGATGGCCAACGGCACCGTGAAATGGTTCAACGCCACCAAGGGCTACGGCTTCATCCAGCCCGATGGCGGCGCCAAGGATATCTTCGTGCACATCACCGCGCTTGAGCGCGCCGGTCTGCGCGGCCTGAACGACGGTCAGAAAGTGACCTTCGATCTGGAAACCAGCCGTGACGGCCGCCAGTCGGCGACCAACCTCGCGCTGGCCTGAAACATTTCGCCTTCGGGCGGTGAGGGGGCGGCCCGCAGGGGTCGCCCCTTTGTCATGCTGCGCATTTGGCGTGCCGCTTCCGGTTTCGCTTGACTTCCCGGTCCAGATTTCAATGGTAGGGCCGCGGGTCTGACTGGCCCGCCCTCCCCAAACCGGCGCCCGATCAAGGCCGCCCACGGACACAGGAAGCGTCATGTCCCTCGCCCTGATCGCCGCCCTGCCGTTTCTGGGTGCACTGTTCCCCGGCCTGATGATCCGCGCCGGCCGCAATGCCTGCGCCGGGGTGACGCTGACCGCCACCGGTCTGGCCTTGCTGGGCCTCTTGATGCATGCCCCGGCCGTGATGCGCGGCGAGGTCATCACCGATGGCTATCAATGGCTTCCCGATCTGGGGCTGAACGTGACCTTCATGCTCGACGGGTTGGGATTCCTGTTCGCGCTGATGATTCTGGGGATCGGCGCGCTGATCATCCTTTACGCGCGGTTCTATCTGGCGAAATCCGACCCGATGGGGGTGTTCTATACCTATCTTCTGCTGTTTCAGGGCGCGATGGTGGGGATCGTTCTGTCGGATAACGTGCTGCTTTTGCTGATCTTCTGGGAGTTGACCTCGCTCAGTTCCTTCCTGTTGATCGGGTATTGGAAGCATCTGCCCGAGGGGCGGCAGGGTGCGCGCATGGCGCTGGCCGTGACCGGCCTGGGTGGGCTGGCGATGATCGGCGGCATGCTGATCCTTGGCAACATCGCCGGCAGCTATGACCTGTCGGTCATCCTGACCCAGGGCGAGGCAATACGGGCGCATGACCTCTATGTGCCCGCACTGGTGCTGATCCTGCTGGGCGCTTTTACCAAATCGGCTCAGTTCCCGTTCCACTTCTGGCTGCCGCATGCGATGGCGGCGCCGACACCGGTTTCGGCCTATCTGCATTCGGCGACGATGGTGAAGGCCGGGTTGTTCCTGATGGCGCGGCTCTGGCCGGTGCTGTCGGGCACGCCGGAATGGTTCTGGCTGGTCGCGGGTGCGGGCCTGATCACCATGGTTCTGGGCGCGGTGATTGCACTGTTCAAGGATGACCTGAAGGCGCTCCTGGCGTTTTCCACCGTCAGCCATCTGGGCCTCATCACCCTGCTTTTGGGATTGGGTACCGAATACGCGGCGACGGCGGCGGTGTTTCACATCATCAACCACGCGACCTTCAAAGCGGCGCTGTTCATGACCGCCGGGATCGTCGATCACGGGGTGCATACCCGCAACATCCGCCTGTTGGGCGGCTTGCGGCGGCTGATGCCGGTGACCTTTGCCATCGGCACGATCGCAGCGCTGTCGATGGCGGGGATTCCGCTGCTGAACGGGTTCCTGTCCAAGGAGATGATGCTCGAGGCCGTTTGGGGCACCGGGCCTTGGTTTGCAGCATTGGCGACATTGGGGGCGCTGTTTTCGGTCGCCTATTCGCTGCGCTTTGTCGCGCATGTGTTCCTGGGGCCCGAGCGCCACGACTATCCGCACCATCCGCATGATCCGGGGCTCGGTCTGTGGGTCGCGCCGGGGATCCTGGTGGTGCTGGTCGTGGCGATCGGCCTCTTTCCGCAGGCGCTGGTCGGGCATTTTGTCGAGGTGGTGGCGGGCGCCGTCACGCGTGGTCACCCGCATGTGCATCTGGCGATCTGGCACGGCGTAACGCCGGCCCTGATGCTGTCCGTCGTTGCTGTGGCGGGCGGTCTGCTGCTGCTGGCGGCGCAACGACGGCTGGCGCCGGTCTGGGACGCCGCGCCACGGCCCGAAGCCAAGGCGATCTTTGACGCCTTGATCGAGGCCGCGGCGCGGGCCGCGCGCGGGCTGACCGACACGCTGCATGATGGCGCGGTCTCGCGCTATCTGGCGATCTTTACGCTGGCGCTGGCGGGGGCGGGGTTCTGGGCGTGGTCGGGTGGCGCCTTCAGCACTGGGGCACGGGCGATGCTTCCTGTCGGCCCGATGGAACTGACATTCTTTACCCTGCTGATGGTGGCGACGTCGGCGCTGGTGCTGGTGCATCGGCGGCGGTTCCTGTCCTTGCTCATCATCTCGATCTGCGGCCTCGTGGTGTCGTTGACCTTCGTGCAGTATTCGGCGCCCGACCTCGCGCTGACGCAGTTGACGGTCGAGGTGGTGACGGTGATTCTGCTGCTTTTGGCGCTGAACTATCTGCCCAAGGAAACGCCCATCGAATCGTCGCCCGCCCGCCGGGGACGCGATGGCGCGATTGCGTTGGCCACCGGGGCGGGCATCGGCGCGCTAGCCTATGCGATCCTGACGCGCGACCTCAGCCTGCCGACGATTGCCGATTACCACGTGCAGAACTCCTACACCGGCGGCGGCGGGGCGAATGTGGTCAACGTGATCCTCGTGGACTTCCGCGGCTTTGATACGATGGGAGAAATCACAGTGCTGGGCATCGCGGCACTGGTGATCTTTGCCGTCATCGAGGTGATCCTGAACGGCCCAGCCTCGCGCCGGTTGGCGAATTGGCAGCCGGACATGGGGCAATCCTTTGACCGCCACCCGCTGATGATGGTGGTTGCGACGCGCATCGCGCTGCCGCTGGCGCTGCTGGTGGGGGTGTTCATCTATTTGCGCGGCCACAACGTGCCGGGGGGCGGGTTCATCGCCGGGCTGGTGGTGTCGATAGCCCTGTTGATGCAATACATGGCCTCGGGTTTCGCGTGGAGCGAGGCTCGTCAGCGTTTCGACTATCACGCGGTGATAGCCTCGGGCGTGCTGTTCGCGGTGCTGACCGGCACTGCCAGTCTGGTTTTGGGCTGGAATTTCCTCACCTCGACAGGGACTTATCTGCATATCACCGGGCTGGAGGATATTCACCTCGTCAGCGCGGCCGTGTTCGATTTGGGCGTCATGCTGACGGTGATCGGTGCCGTGATGCTGGCGCTGGCCAGCCTCAGCCGGATCGGCCAGCGGGCTGGCGAGGGCATCAACCTGACGCCGATGGATGTCGATCCGCAGGCAGAACTGCCGGAGGGTCGTTGACATGGAACTGCTGGTTGCCATCGCCATCGGCGCCATGACTGCGGCGGGCATCTATCTGATGCTGCGGCTGCGCACCTTTGCGGTCGTGCTGGGGCTGTCGATGCTGTCCTATGCCGTCAACGTGTTCATCTTTGCCTCGGGGCGGTTGCTGAGCGGCGCACCGCCGATTCTGGGCGCGGCTGAGGTGATGACCGACCCACTGCCTCAGGCGCTGGTGCTGACGGCGATCGTCATCTCGTTCGGGATGACGGCGCTGGTGGTGATTCTGGCGCTGGGGGCCTATCTGAACGCCGGGACCGATGCCATCGACATCGAGAAGCCCGGCGAACAGCCCGAGACCGGGCGCTGAGGAGGGGCAGGGGATGCAACACTGGATCATCGCGCCCATCGTCGTGCCCGCCCTGATCGGGCCGATCATCGTTCTGCTGATGCGCCATTCGCTACTGTTGCAGCGGGTGGCGGGGCTGGGGGCCACGCTGGGGCTGGTCGGCATAACGCTGGCACTGCTGGTCGCCGCGAACGGTGGCCTTGTGGAAAGCTACGAGTTGGGTTCATGGCCCGCGCCCTTTGGCATCGTGCTGGTGCTGGACCGGCTGTCGGCGGTGATGGTGGCGCTGACTGCCGTGCTGGCGCTGATCGTGCTGGCCTATGTGGTGGCGACGGGCTGGGATCGGCGCGGGCGGCATTTCCACGCGCTGTTCCAGTTCCAGCTTTTGGGCCTGTTTGGCGCCATGCTGACGGGCGATATTTTCAACCTCTTCGTGTTCTTCGAGATCCTGCTGATCGCGTCCTATGGGTTGATGACCCATGGCGGCGGGCGGATGCGGCTGCGCGGCGGGGTGCAGTATGTGATCTTCAATCTTGCGGGCTCGACGCTGTTCCTGTTCGCATTGGGGACGCTTTATGCGGTGTTCGGCAGTCTGAATATGGCCGATCTGGCGCTGCGGCTGGACGCGCTTCCTTTGGGCGATGGGGCCCTCGTTCGGGTGACGGCAGTGCTTCTGCTGGGGGTCTTTGTTCTTAAGGGCGCGCTGATGCCGGTGCATTTCTGGCTGCCCAACACCTATGCGCTGGCGCCAGCGCCGGTGGCGGCGCTGTTCGCGGTGATGACCAAGGTCGGCGCCTATGCGGTGCTCAGGGTCTTTACGTTGATCTTCCCCGACAGCGCCTTGGTGATGGACGGAATGACCGGCGCGCTTTTGGTGCCCGCCGCGCTGCTGACGTTGGCGCTGGGTATGATCGGTGTTCTGGCGGGCGGGACGCTGGCGCGCGTGACGGCTTTTGCCGCCATCGGATCAATGGGCACACTGTTTCTGGCGATCGGCGCTTTCAACGAGCAAGCCACGGCGGCGGCGATTTATTATCTTGTTCATTCCACACTGGCGGCTGCGGCGATGTTCCTGATTGTCGATCAGATCAGGTCGCGTCGCGGCAATTCCTCGCTGATTCTGCAGGCGCCGATGGTGGGCGGCGGGCTGGTGGCCGCACTCTTCTTTGCCGCCGCCATCGCGCTGGCGGGGATGCCGCCGCTGTCGGGTTTTGTCGGCAAGCTGCTGATCCTCGATGCGATCCGGGGGCAGGGCTGGTGGGTCTGGGGCTGGGCGACGATTCTGAGCACCTCGCTGGTTGCTGTCGTCGGCTTTGCCCGCGCCGGTTCGACGCTGTTCTGGCGCCCGTATGACGCCAGCGCGCCTGAGGCCGCCGCCGAGTCACCTAAGGCGCCCGGAGGCCTGTTGCCTCTGGCCGCGCTGCTGGCACTGACCGTGGCGCTGACCGTTCTGGCGGGGCCAATGACGCGCTATGCCAGCGCCACGGCGGCGCAGCTTTACGCACGCGGTCCCTATATCGAGGCTGTGCTGGGTGATGCGCAGGCCCGCGCGGCGCTGGCCGCGCAGATCGAGGCCTTGTCGCGCGAAATGCACGGCGATCAGCCCGGCGCGCCAATGCGCAGCCATGCGCCGCAGTCCGGGGGACACTGACATGCTCAAGCGCATCCTGCCGCATCCGCTGCTGTCGCTTTCGCTGGTCGTCACCTGGCTCTTGCTGGTCAATTCGCTGTCGTTGAATTCGCTGGTGTTTGCGATCCTCGTGGCGCTGCTGATCCCGCAGGCGACGCGGGCCTATTGGCCGGACCTGCCGCGTGTCCGCCATCCGATCAAGATCCTGGGCTATGGCCTGCTGGTGATGCATGACATCATTAAGGCCAATATTGACGTGGCGCTGATCGTGCTGTTCAAGCGCCGTGCCGATCTGCGCCCGGCATGGATCTGCGTGCCGCTCGAGATACGCTCACCCGAGGCAATCACCGCGCTGGCGGCGACGATCACCCTGACGCCCGGCACGGTGTCGTGCGATCTGGCGCAGGATGGTCACGCGATCCTGGTGCATTGCCTCCACGCGCCCGACCCTAACGCGGTGCGCGACGACATCAAGGCGCGTTACGAATCCCGGCTCAAGGAGATCTTCGCATGATGGTCTACGCCCTCGGCTTTGCTGCGGCCTGTTTCGGGCTGGCGCTGCTGATGAACCTCTGGCGGCTGGTCAAGGGACCTGAAGCCAGCGACCGCATCCTCGCGCTGGATACGATGGTGGTCAACGTGATTGCGCTGCTGATCCTTTTGGGCATCGGTCTGGGAACGGCGGTGTTTTTCGAGGTGGCGATGCTGTTTGCACTGGTTGGTTTTGTCTCGACCGTGGCCTATTGCCGCTTTCTTCTCCGCGGCGACATCATCGAGTGAGGGGAGCCCGCCATGAACCATGACCTTCCGCTGTGGGCTGATCTGGCCGTGTCGCTGTTCCTCGTTCTGGGCGCGGTGTTCGGGCTTGTCGGATCCTGGGGGCTGATCCGGCTGCCCGATCCGATGACGCGGCTGCACGCACCGACCAAGGCGACCACGCTGGGCATTGGCGGGGTGCTGATTGCCTCGATGCTGCTGACCTTTGCCCGCGATGGCGTGGTGTCGACACATGAGTTGCTCATCACCCTGTTTCTGGTGCTGACCTCGCCGATCACCGCGCTGTTCATCGGCAAGGTACATCTGCATCTGCGTCAGGATCGCAGCGCGCTGCCGAGACCGGCCACCGGCGCGGGATGGGCAGGTTATACTGCCGAAGGACCGGCGCGCGGCGTGCGCGAGTCGACCCGGTCCAGCACGCCGCCGGCTGGCGAGGCGCCGCGCACAAGCGATTGATCCGCACGCGACGCTGTTTCCGCGCCGACCGCTTTCCTGTATAGCGGCACCGCCGACCATCGTGCCGGTCTTGTTGCAGGATGTTCGCCCGTGTGGGATGTCGCCGCCTTGGATGCCCTTACGGAAACCGTGGTGCGACGGATTCTGATCGAGGGTGACTCGGCACGCAGGATCGCCATCGAAATGGCAGCCGATCTGGCACTGCAGGCGCCACATTTGCCCGCACTGGCCCTGACGCTGCCCTTTACGCTGGCAGCGGCGGCCATCGACGAAATGCTGGGATCGGGCCTGCAAGCACGCGCAGCGGCGCAGGATGCCTGGCGGGTGGCGGCATTGATCGGGGCTGATGCGCTGGCGTTGCGCATGGAGGGGGCGGATGGCATCGCCGACCTTGTGGCGCGGTGGCGCTTGGGCGACGAGATGTTCGGCCCCTGAAAGGGTGGTAGGCCCCGCGCGGGCGGGACCTACCAAGGTCTCAGCGCGCGGCCAGCAGGTCGCGGATCTCCGACAGCAATTGCTCCGAAGTCGGGCCCGGTGCTGGGGCAGGGGCAGCCTCGGCTTCGGCTTTTGCTTCGGCGCGCGTGGCGGCTTCCTTGATCTTGTTCACGCCCTTGACCAGCATGAACACGACCCAAGCGATGATGAGAAAGTTGATGACGGCCATGAAGAAGGCGCCATAGGCAAAGACCGAAGCCCCGGCCTCGCGTGCCGCGGTCAGGCTGGCGTTCTCGGCAACGGTGCCGGCCAGAACGAAATAATTGTTGGTGAAATCGACGCCGCCGGTGAACAGGCCGATGATCGGGTTGATGAGATCGGCGACCAGCGAGGTCACGATGGCGGTGAAGGCCGCGCCGACGATGATACCAACAGCCATGTCCATGACATTGCCGCGGGCGATGAAGTCCCGGAATTCCTTGAGCATTTTTTGTCCCTCGTATGGTATGGCGCGCTGTGCTGCGGTCTTTCGCCGCTTGAACCCGCCAGATGATACTGTTTAAGTGTCCGTGCCCGATAGATGCCAGCCACCCGAGACAAATCAAGGGTGAATTTTCCTGCCCTCTGCACCGGAATTGTCAGATGCCCAGCCTTGCCGATCACCCCGTCACCCGCCGCTGGCCTGCGCTGCACCCAGAGCGCTTGCAGCTGTATTCGATCCCCACGCCCAATGGCGTCAAGATCGGCATCGCTCTCGAGGAAATGGGTATCGCGTATGAGGGGCATCGGCTGAGCTTTGCTGACAATGACCAGTTCACCTCGGAATTCCTGGCACTGAACCCTAACAACAAGATCCCTGCCATTCTGGACCCCAACGGGCCGGATGGTCAGCCGCTGGCGCTGTTCGAAAGTGGGGCGATCCTGATCTATCTGGCCGAGAAATCCGGCAAGTTCCTGCCGACTGAACCCGTTGTGCGGCTGCAGATTCTGCAGTGGTTGATGTGGCAGATGGGAGGGGTGGGGCCGATGTTCGGGCAGATGGGCTTTTTCCACAAATTCGCCGGTGCCGCCTATGAGGACAAGCGCCCGCTGGAACGCTACCGCGCCGAGAGCGAGCGGCTTTTGACGGTGTTGAACGGTCAGCTGGCCGGGCGGGAGTATATCTGCGGCGACTATTCCATTGCCGACATGGCGGTGTTCCCCTGGGTGCGCACCATGTTGGGCCATTACGAGGCCCGCGATCTGATCGGTTGGGAGCAAAAACCCCACGCCGTCGCCTGGTATGATCGCGTCGCCGCGCGTCCTGCCGTGCAGCGCGGTGTCACCGTTCCAGTCGCCTGACCTCGCTCGCCGCGCTGCCGCGCGGCATTGCCAAAACCCCCGCCGCTGTGGCAAGAGGGGCTGACCTATGCCAGAGGGAGTCGTTCCAATGCCCGATTTTGCCGCCCGTCGCACGATGATGGTCGATAATCAGGTTCGCCCCTCGGACGTCACCAAATTGCCGGTCATCGAGGCGATGCTGGCCATCCCGCGCGAACGATTCGTGCCCGGCCAACTGATCGAAGCCGCCTATCTGGGCGAGAACCTCGCGCTGGGGGGCGGTCGCGTTCTTCTGGACCCGCGCACCCTGGCCAAGATGCTGGACGCGCTGGACATTCGTCGCACCGACCTCGTGCTCGATCTCTGCCCGGCGACGGGATATTCCAGCGCCGTCATTGCCCGGATGGCCGAAGCGGTTGTTGCCGTCGAACCCGACGAGGCCCTGGCCGACGAGGCCGGTGCAACGCTCGATGCCATCGGCGCGGCGAATGTGGTGGTCGAGACCCGCGCCGCCGCCGAAGGGGCGCCTGCGCACGGCGCCTATGATGCGATGCTGGTGCAAGGTGGGGTCGAACACTTCCCAGAGTCGCTGGCGGCGCAACTGAAGGAAGGCGGTCGCGCGGCGGCAGTCTTCATCGACGGAATGTTGGGCATTGTGCGTATAGGGGTCAAGCAAGGCGGTGCGATCCGCTGGCGCGACGCCTTCAACGCCACCGCGCCCGTGCTGGATGGGTTTGCCCGTCCGCGCGTCTTCGCGCTGTAATCGGCCAGTCGCCCGACCGGGCGGCTGGAGCAGGGGCTGGCCCGGGGGGGCTGTGCCGAACGGCAAGGATGAGGCCCGATGGGCGGTCTGAAGACAATCTGGGCGCTGGCCTTGCTGCTGGTGTTGGGCGTCGCAGGTACAGAACCCGCCGGCGCCGACACGCTGGCCGATACGCTGGTTGCGGCGTATCGCAACTCCAACCTGCTGGAACAGAACCGCGCCCTGTTGCGTGCCAGTGACGAGGACGTGCAGCAATCCATCGCCGCGCTCTATCCCGTGGTGACCTTTGCCATGTCGGCGCTGACCAATTCCGCTGGTGCGCCGGATTACCGGCTGTCGATGGGCCTTTCGGCCTCGATGCCGCTTTATGACTTTGGCCGGGGCCGATTGGCCGTCGATCAGGCGCGTGCCGCGGTGCTGGCAACCCGCTCGGCGCTGGTGGTGATCGAACAGAACGTGCTTCTGTCCTCGGTGCAGGCGCATATGGCGCTGTTCACCGCGCGCCAGCGGCTGGAGTTGCAGCGCAACAACGTTTCGGTGATCGGCGAACAGTTGCGCGCCGCCCGCGAGCGGTTCGAACTGGGCGATTCGACGCGCACCGACGTCGCGTTGGCTGAGGCGCGGCTGGCTGCCGCGCGTTCGGCGCTGGCCTCGGCCGAAGGCGATGTCGCCATCTCGCGCGAGCAGTTCAATCTGGTGGTTGGCCAGTACCCCAATGGTGTCGCGCCGCCGCCCTCGCTGCCACGGCTGCCCGCGTCACTCGAAGCTGCGCAGGATATCGCCCGGCGTAATCACCCAGCCATTGCGCAAGCGCAGCATCAAGTCACCGCACAGGATATCGCCGCCGAGATCGTCGGACGCCAGCGTCTGGGCACGGTGAGCGGCTCGCTATCGGCCGATGCCCGGACCAGCCGAATCTCGCCACTGCCCGAGACGTCTTCGGCTGATCTGACCGCATCGGTCACCTATTCGGCGCAACTCTTCAACGGCGGGCGGTTGCAGTCGGCCGAGCGTCAGGCCGTCGCCCGTGGTCAGGCTCAACGCGCCGCCCTGCACCAGACCCTCGCCATCGTGCAACAATCGGTGGCGGCGAACTGGGCGCGGCTGCAGATCGCCCGTGCCACCGCGCTGGCCAGCGACCAACAGATCGCCGCCGCGCAGGCCGCCTATGACGCGGTCAGTGCCGAGGCTGAACTGGGCTCTCGCACCACGCTCGATGTGCTGGACGCCGAACAGGACCTGCTCGACGCGCGCTCGGCTCGGATTCAGGCGGCGGCGAATGTTCAGACCGCGGCCTATGCCCTGCTAGAATCGACCGGTCAGATGACGGTGCGTTCGTTGGGTCTGGGTATAGCCACCTATGATGTCGAGGCCTATTCCAGCGGCTTCAACCCCGGACCGGCGCCAGTGACCTCGGTTCAGGGACGTCGGTTGGATCGGATCATGGAGCGCTATCAGGGTTCGGACGGGCCGTGAGCGCCGATTTACCCTGATCTGCACTTGCCCGAGATCGCCGGTTGTCTGATGGGCTGCAGACCTGTATCTTGAGCACAACAACAAGCGGGGCGCCAGCAGGTGACCTGGCGTGCGAGCAGAGGAACAGGCATGTCCGAGGCAATGTCCAGTCGCGAGATCGAAGACGTCCTGACGTCGATCCGGCGCCTTGTCGCGCAGGATGGCGCGCGCCCGATCACGCCGGTGACCGCTGCCGCCGTGGCGCAGGCCGGCCGACTGATCCTGACGGAATCACAACGTGTCGATGCGGCGAGGGCGCAAGCCGCGCAGCAAGACGCAGTGCAAGAGCCCGTCACCAACGAACCTGAGGCCCCGCGAGTGGCGATGTCGGGCGCCATCTTGCCCGCCCCCGATTTTGGCCGACTGGAGGCGACGATTGCCGAGCTCGAAGCCGCAGTTTCGGCCAGCGGCGGCGCCTGGGAAGGCGAGGTTCCCGACGAGTTGCCGCGCGCCTCGAATGTGACCGAACTCTATGGCCGCGTGGCCCATGCCACGCGCCGCGACGCAGAAGCTGCGGCGCCGGGCGCGGCGCAAGACATACCAGTGGTCGAAGTCCCCGCCAACGAGAGACCAGGGGATGACGCGGAGATTTCCCTGGCCGATACCGCCGAATGGACTGCCCCACCCTCCCAATCGGCACCGGAAACCTTGGCCGCAGCGGTTTTTGATGTGCCGAACCCGGTGAGTGAAATCGGTTCCGAACCGGTTTATGGCGATGAGGCGATCCTCGACGAGGCCGGTTTGCACGCGCTGGTTGCCCAGATCGTGCGTGAGGAATTGCAGGGGCAACTGGGCGAGAGGATCACCGCGCAGGTCCGACGTCTGGTGCGCGCCGAAATCGCCAAGGCGCTGGACGACCGGCATATTCTCTAGATGCGGCGCAGCTCGGGGCCCTGAAGGGCCCGCTCGCCGCGCCGGTGGGCTGCCGCCCACACCCGCCCAAGGGGGTTTTCTACCCCCTTGGAAACCCCCGGAGGATATTTGACGAGCAAAGATGCGAAAACCCGCCCCTTCTTTGCTCTCTAAATATCCTCAGGGGGGTGAATTGGCGAAGCCAAGAGGGGGGCGCGAGCGCCCCCCTTAATTCAGTCAAAGCAGGGCCTTGGCCTTGGCCGCGGTGGCCTCGGCGGTGATGCCGAACTCCTGATAGAGCCGCTCATAGGGGGCTGAGGCGCCAAAGCTGGACATGCCGACAAAGTCGGATTTCTTCGCGCCATGGCCCAGTAGCCATTGGTCCCAGCCGCCCGCGCGCACGCCGGCCTCGATGCCGATGCGCACTGCGCCGGGGGCCAGCACCTTGCGGCGATAGGCTTCGGGTTGGGCGGCAAAAAGCTCCATGCAAGGCATGGAGACGACGCGGGTGCCAATCCCCTCGGCCTGCAGCAGGTCGCGCGCCTTGAGCGCGATTTCCACTTCCGAGCCGGTCGCGATCAGCACGACTTGCCGTTTTCCCGTCGCCTCGGCCAGCACATAAGCCCCCTGGGCTGCGAGGTTCTTGGCCGTGTGGGTCAGGCGCACCGGTGCCAGATTCTGGCGGCTGAGCGAGATCACCGAAGGCGTGGTCTGCTGACTGAGGGCGATTTCCCAGCATTCGGCGGTTTCGACCAGATCGGCCGGACGCAAGACCAGCGTGTTGGGCGTCGCGCGCGAGATGGCGAGGTGTTCGACTGGCTGGTGGGTAGGGCCGTCTTCACCCAGGCCAATGCTGTCATGCGTCATCACATAGACCACCGGGATGCCCATCAGCGCCGATAGGCGCATCGAGGGGCGGGCATAGTCCGTAAAGGCCATGAAGGTACCCGAATACGGCCGCACGCCGCCGTGCAGCGCCATGCCGTTCATCGCGGCGGCCATGCCGTGCTCGCGGATGCCCCAGTACATGTAGCGCCCGGAGCGGCTGTCGAGGTCGAAAGTGCCCAGATCGGCGGTCTTGGTGTTGTTCGAGCCGGTCAGGTCGGCCGAGCCACCGAACGTGTCGGTGACCACCGGGTTGACCGCCTTGAGCACCAGTTCTGATGCCGCGCGCGAGGCCATCTTCTTGGGCGCGGCGGCGGCGTCGGCCTTGAGCGTGCGGATGGTGGCGGGCAGGCGTTTGGGCAGTTCACGGGCGAAGATGCGCGCGAATTCGGCCTGTTTGGCCGGGCTGAGGGCGGCAAGCCGGCCCTCCCAGGCGGCGCGGGCCGTTGCACCGCGCGAACCGATCGCCTCCCAGGCGGTCTTGATCTCGGTGGGGATGACGAAAGGCCCATGCTCCCAGCTATAAACCGCGCGGGTGTCAGCGATCAGTTTGGCATCGGTCAACGCGCCGTGCCCCTTCGATGTGTCCTGAGCCGAGGACCCCAGCGCAATATGAGTCTTGCAGGCGACCAGCGCCGGACGGGGCGAGGCCTTGGCGGCGCTCAGCGCACGGTCGATGGCCAAGGGGTCATGGCCGTCGCAGTCAAAGACGTCCCACCCAGCGGCGGCAAAGCGGGCGCGCTGGTCGGTCACATCCGACAGCGACACCTTGCCGTCGATGGTGATTCCGTTGTCGTCCCACAGCACGATCAGCCGCGACAGCTTGTGCCGACCGGCGATGCCAATGGCCTCCTGGCTGACGCCTTCCATCAGGCAGCCGTCACCGGCGATCACCCAGGTGTGGTGGTCCTGCACCTTGGCGCCCCAACGGGCGCGCAGGTGTTCCTCCGCCATGGCAAAGCCAACGGCATTGGCGATGCCCTGACCCAGCGGGCCCGTGGTGGTCTCGACGCCCGAGGCATGGCCGTATTCGGGGTGCCCGGCTGTGATGGCGCCCCATTGACGGAAGTTCTTCACCTGCGCCAGCGTCATGTCGGCGTAGCCCGTCAGGTGCAGCAGTGAATAGATCAGCATCGAACCATGCCCAGCCGACAGGATAAAGCGGTCACGGTCGGCCCAGAGCGGCGCTGAGGCATCAAATTTCAGGTGTTTGCCAAACAACACGGTCGCCACATCGGCCATGCCCATCGGCATGCCGGAATGGCCGGAATTGGCGGCGGCGACCGCATCCAGCGTCAGCACGCGGATGGCGCAGGCGAGGCGCCAATGGTCGGGGTGCTGGGCCTTGAGCGTGGCGATATCCATGGCGGGCGATCCTTTGGCACGGGGTTTGCGCGCGTTCTAGCAGGCTGGCCCATGAGTTCAAGCGCGGCAGCGGGGCGCTGACGTGCGGATCGGTTGGAATGGCCGGATTTTCCCCTTAGAGTAGCGGGCAAAGGCCCCTCATGCGGTGCCGGGGCGATTCGTCCCGCTGTCGGGGGCAAGCAGGCGAGGAGACACGATGAGCGATCTGGCCCCGGTGGAACGGCGGTTGTCCGCAGCCCTTGAACGCATTGCCCGGCATCTGGACAAGGCGCCTGCGGCGGCGGGTAAACCGGCACGCGGATCGGTCTTTGGTCTTGGCGCGCGGACCGAGCCGCAACCCGACCCCGAGCAGGCGGCGCTGGTTGCCAGCTTGCGCGACGCGCTGGACAAGGAACGCGCGGCGAATGCACAGTTGAGCGAGCGCGTGCATCAGGTCAAGCAACGGCAGGAAACGACGATCGCGCAATTGGAGCGCCGGCTGGCGCGGCTGACCGAACAGCTTGATCTGCAAAGCCTGGAGATGCTGCGGCTGAAAAAGGCCAATGCCAAGCTGATCGAGGCCAATACCGGGTTGCGCGAAGCTCAGGTCGAGGCCTTTCCGGATGCAACGCTCATCAACAGGTCGATCTCGGCCGAACTTGAGGCATTGCAGGCCGAGCGCCGCGCCGAAATGGCCGAGATGGAGGAAATCCTGGCCGAATTGAAACCGCTGGTCGCCGCTGACGCGCGCTGAGAGGAGACGGGACATGTCCCAGGAAACCGTGACCATTGGCGGCAAGCCCTTTGACGTCGCCTGTTCGCCGGGCGAGGAACAGTATCTGCGCGCCGCCGCTGCGATGCTTGACGCCGAGGCGACGGCGCTGATTGGCCAGATCGGCCGGCTGCCCGAGACCAAGATGCTGCTGATGTCGGGGCTGATGTTGGCCGACAAGACCGCCGGCGCCGAAGACAAGGTACGCCAGTTAGAACAGGAATTGTCCGCAGCGCGTGCCGAGATCGAGCGTCTGCACCGCAGCCCGCGCGAGCGGGTCGAGGTTCCCGCGATCCCCGCGGCGACGGTGGAAAAGATGTCCGAACTGGCGGCGCGTGCCGAGGCGCTGGCCGATCAGCTCGAAGCGCGCTGAGCTAGAAGGGCTGTACGCAGCGCGAGGCCCGCGTCGAACAGTTGCTCGATCTCGGTCGCTTCGTTCAGCGCCTGCCCGACCCGCAGTTGCATTCCGGACTCGCCCAGCAACACCATGGTGCGCGCCTCGGCATTGCGGCTGTGCGGTGCGGCCTCGATGGCATGCGCAATGGCCCCGGCGTCGAATTGTGCATTCGGGTTGGCGGTGGCGAGGATGGTCAGCGCCACGCCCTGCGGCGGCGCCACATCGTCCATCTGGCCCAGATAGGCACCGATTTCGTCGCCCAGCAGCTTGCCCAGAATCATCTTGGCCAGCGAATTGTCGAACATCCCCATCAGCGAGGCGGCAGCCGAGGCAACCCCTGCGGGCATCTGCGGCGCGTAAACCGCCATGCCACCCTGCATCCTCGGGTCATTGGCGCGAAACAGGCTGTGGCCGCCGGTGGTGGTGGTCGAGGAACCGCTCTTGCGGCTGAGCTTGCGGGTCACCACCAGCGATACGCCATCGGGTGCGGCAAAGCGCAACTCGGCCGGGCTGCGGCCCTGATGGCGGCGGAACTCGAACCTCAGACCCCGCCGCTCGGCGAGGGCGGCATAGTCGGCCTGCCGCCGCTTTTCGGTGCGATAGGACAGCACCATAAC
This sequence comes from uncultured Paracoccaceae bacterium, assembly GCA_937907485.1. Classification (GTDB taxonomy): domain Bacteria; phylum Pseudomonadota; class Alphaproteobacteria; order Rhodobacterales; family Rhodobacteraceae; genus Pararhodobacter. Next base: position 23,812 of record CALESR010000138.1, read on the forward strand.
GGACACGAACACCCCCAGGATGAGGGCCATGGCAAGGATGGCAAGGATCTCTCGGGTCATCGGCGGGCTCCGTTTTCGCAGGTTTCCCTTTGTTGTCGCCCGCCGAGGCCCTCTGGTTCAACGAAATACCGCCCTCAGGCGTTGGCTTCGCGAATCTTGTCGGCGGCGTCCTTGTCATAGGCGACGCCCTTGGCCTCGAACAACTGGTCCAGCTCGCCCGAGAGCGTCATCTCGGTGACGATATCGCAGCCGCCGACGAACTCGCCTTTGACGTAAAGCTGCGGGATGGTTGGCCAGTCGCTGAAGTCCTTGATCCCCTGGCGAATATCGGCATCGGCCAGCACGTTCACATCCTTGAACTCGACCCCCATGAAATTCAGCACCCCGGCCACCCGGCTGGAAAAACCGCATTGCGGCATGGTCTTGGTGCCCTTCATGAAGAGAACGACATCGTTACCTTCGACAGTTGCGCGGATCGTGTCCTGTGCGCTCATGGCTCATCCTTGGGTTCAACGCGGTCCGAGCCGCGGGTGAGACGGAAATAACCCGCCAAAGCGGGCGGGAAAGGGGTCAGTCAGGCGCCTTGGTGGTCAGCGCCAGCGCATGCAGCAACCCATTGGCACCGTCCATCTTGCCCTTGAGCGCGGCATAGACGTCGCGCTGCTGCTGCACCCGGTTCTTGCCCTTGAACGAGGCGTCGATCACCTCGGCGGCGTAATGGTTGCCGTCACCGGCGAGGTCGGTGATGCGGATTTTCGCCGCCGGAAAGGCCTGCCGAAGCAGGGTCTCCAACTCGCTTGCCGACATGGCCATGGGCGTCTCCTCGGGTCTATGCCCCAGATGTAGAACCGGGGGCGTCCCGGTGCAAGTGGCGGCTCAGAGATGATCGCGCAGCCGGGCAAGGAAAACACTCAGTTGCTGGCGCGCGTCGGTCAGATCAAAGGCGATCAGGCGGGCGGGGGACCAGCCGACCTCGGGATTGAAGAGACGGCGCAACGTGGCGCGTTCTTCGGCCAGATCGGGAGGCAGGGTCAGTCGCTCAGACGCCACCAGCAGTTCCAGCGCCTCGTGGATGCCGCGCATCAGGGCGAAGGCCTCGGCCAAGGGTCCGCGCAGATCGGGGTCGCGCCGCCAGTCGGCACCGGGAAACACCTCGGCCATTACCCGCTGCCCGGCGCCCAGACAGTCGAACCGCGCGCAACCGGCAAAGCCACTCGCCACCAGTCGCGCATGCAATCCGCAGCGATAGCCGGTCAGGTTTGGGCAGGGATGCAGCGCCGGCTTGTCAAAGGCAAAGGCCTCGCCCGCGTCAAACGGCAGCGCCATGCAACACAGCGCGGCGCAGGCGGAACAATCGGCAACGAGCGGGGGCAGGGGGCGCATGGGGCCAAGACTGCCCCGCGCCGGGCCGCTGGGCAAGACCTCCCTTGGCGCTTTTGCTTGCCTTAAGGACTCAAGAGGCCAGGGCGCCTGGGGAACGCGCCAAGGACGCGTTCAACCCGAGGACGCCGCGTCGCACTTAGCTGCCTCAACCCACCGTTGCCGCAAAGGCCCCACGATAGAGCGCCGACAGTTCGGCTAGCGGCGCCGAGACCGAACCAAAGGTTACCCTGTCGCCGCCGAACCGACCGACGACCGCCACCGGCACATCGCCCGCTGCGGCGATCAGCGCTTGCGCCCGATCCGGGGCGCAGGCGACGAGATAACGCGCCTGATCCTCTCCAAACAGGAACCCCGTCGCGGTGCTCTCCAGCGCCAGACCCAGCCCGGCGCCCTCGGCCATCTCAAAAGCGGCCAGCGCCAGCCCGCCGTCTGACAGGTCCGTCGCCGCCTTGACCAACCGACGGTTGGCGCGCAGGAATTCGCCATTGCGGCGCTCGGCCACAAGGTCAACGAAGGGTGCGTCGCCGTCTTCACGCCCTAGCATTTCGGCCAGCAGCGCCGACTGGCCCAGATGACCACGCGTCTCGCCGATCAGCACGGCGAGGTCACCCTCGGCGGGTTGCCCGGCGATCAGGTCATCGAGGCTGTCCAGCAGTCCCACTCCGCCGATCGTCGGCGTCGGCAGGATGCCCTTGCCATCGGTTTCGTTGTAGAGGCTGACATTTCCCGACACGATGGGGAAATCCAGCGCCAGACAGGCTGCGCCGATGCCTTTGATGGCGCCGACGAACTGGCCCATGATCTCGGGCTTTTCCGGGTTGCCGAAGTTCAGGTTGTCGGTCGTCGCCAAGGGGCGTGCGCCGCAGGCGGTCAGGTTGCGATAGGCTTCAGCTACCGCCTGCTTGCCGCCCTCGAAGGGATTGGCGCGCACATACCGCGGGGTCACGTCGCTTGTAAAGGCAATCGCCTTGTTGGTGCCGTGTACGCGCACCACGCCTGCGCCCAGACCCGGCACCCGCAGCGTATCGGCCATTACCTGATGGTCGTACTGCTCCCAGACCCAGCCCTTGTGGGCATGATTCGGGCTGCCGATCAGTGCGCGCAGGCCCGCGATCGGGTCAATCTCGGGCACTGGCGCCATGGCGGCGGCGGGCGGCGTTTCCACCCAAGGGCGATTGTATTCCGGCGCCGCACTGGACAGTTTCGACAGCGGCAGGTCGGCTTTCACCTCGTTGCCATGCAGGATCAGAAAGCGATCCTCGGCGATGGTTTCGCCGACCACGGCAAAATCGAGGTCCCATTTGTCGAAGATCGCTTTTGCCTCTGCTTCCCGCTCGGGCTTCAGGACCATCAGCATGCGTTCCTGCGATTCCGACAGCATCATCTCATAGGCCGTCATGCCGATTTCGCGCTGCGGCACACGGTCGAGCGTCAGTTTGATGCCAAGCCCGCCCTTGTCGCCCATCTCGACCGCCGAACAGGTCAGCCCCGCTGCGCCCATGTCCTGAATGGAAATCACGGCGCCAGAGGCCATAAGCTCCAGACAGGCCTCAAGCAGGCGCTTTTCGGTGAAGGGGTCGCCCACCTGCACGGTGGGGCGCTTTTCCTCGATGGTGTCGTCGAATTCGGCACTGGCCATCGTCGCGCCACCGACGCCGTCGCGTCCGGTCTTGGCACCCAGATAGACCACCGGCATGCCAACGCCACTCGCGGCCGAGTAAAAGATCTTGTCGGCATCCGCGAGGCCCGCTGCGAAGGCGTTGACCAGGCAATTGCCGTTATAGCTGCGATGGAACCGCACCTCGCCGCCGACATTGGGCACGCCAAAGCAGTTGCCATAGCTGCCGATGCCCTCGACCACGCCCTTGACCAGATGCGCGGTCTTGGGGTGGGAGGGCTCGCCGAAGCTGAGCGCGTTCATCGCCGCGATGGGCCGCGCGCCCATGGTGAAGACATCGCGCAGGATGCCACCGACGCCGGTCGCGGCGCCCTGATGCGGTTCGATGTAAGACGGGTGGTTGTGGCTTTCCATCTTGAAGACCAGCGCCTGACCGTCGCCGATATCCACCACGCCTGCGTTTTCACCCGGTCCGCAGATCACCTGTGGCCCGGTGGTCGGCAGGGTGCGCAGCCAGACCTTCGAGGACTTGTAGGAACAATGCTCGTTCCACATCGCCGAAAAGATACCCAGTTCCGTGAAGCTGGGCTGACGGTCGATGATCGACAGGATGCGCTGGTATTCGTCGGGCTTAAGCCCATGCGCGGCGACCAGTTCGGCCGTGATGGCGGGTTCGGACATGGCGAAGTCCCCAACTGCGAAGGTTGGCGCGTCATAGGCCAGTGCGGCGCCCGGCGAAAGGTGCCGGGTGGAGGGCCGCCCATTTTTTTGCGTTTTTTTCGGTGGGATGTCGAAATCGACACAAGGGCAGCGTCATTGAAATAGGATCACGGAACGGTGCCGTTGATCGCAGACAGGAGACTGCCATGAAATACCTTCTGACGCTCTATGCAGAGCCGGGCGCCGAACCCTCGCCGGGAAGTGATCAGTTCGACGTGATGATGAACGAGTATTTTTCGCTTGAAGAGCGGATGAAAGGGATCGCGACCTTCCTCGCGGGGGAAGGGTTGAACGGCGTTGAAACCGCCACCACCCTGCGCAAGCGGGCCGGCAAGGTGGAAACCACCGACGGCCCCTTTGCCGAAACGCGCGAGCATCTGGGCGGGTTTTACTTGATCGACGCCGCCGATCTAGATGCCGCACTGCGTTTCGCCGCCGAGATCCCGGCTGCGAGGTATGGCTCGGTCGAGGTGCGCCCGGTGATGGCCTACGATTGAGGATGCCCCGCCGCCACTTCAAACGGACCCGGGGTTTGCCCGGGTCGCAAACCCCCTGACAATCAAGGATAGTCTATCGTGTTCTCCGTAACCCCCCTTTATGCTCTCCCTGTGGCGCTGATCTATCTGGTGCTGTGGTTTCGCGTCTCGTCGGTACGCTCGGCGCTGAACGTGTCTTTTGGCGACGGTGGCAATGCGATGCTTTTGCAGCGCATCCGACAGCATGGGAACTGCGCCGAATGGTCGACCTTCATGCTGATCTTGATGATTCTGGCCGAAGGCATGGGTGCGCCGGTGATGTGGCTGCATATCTCAGGCGTGCTGCTGCTGATCGGGCGGATCGCACATCCCTTCGGCTTGAAGGCACACACCGCCGGGCATCCGCTGCGCTATGTCGGCAATGGCACCAATCTGCTGGCCTCGCTGAACGCGATGGTTTGCATCGCTGTTCAACTCCTTGGTCTGTGAGGGAAAAATGCAATACATGCTGTTGATCTATAACGACCCGGCCAAGGAACCTGCCTGGGGAACCCCCGCCTTTCAGGAGATGATGGCCGGATACTTTTCCGCCAACGAGCGCATGAAGGCTGACGGCGTGCTGCGCGGAGGCGAGGGGTTGCAGGGGGTGGAAACCGCCACCTCGCTGCGCATTCAGAACGGTAAGGTCGAAACCATGGACGGCCCCTTCGCCGAAACGCGCGAGCATCTGGGCGGGTATTACCTCGTCGAGGTGCCTGATCTGGTCGCTGCGTTGACCTATGCCGCGCTGATCCCCTCGGCGCATTTCGGCACCATCGAGGTGAGGCCCTTGATGGATTACAATCCGGCAGGGTGATCCATGGCGCCGCATGCCCCAGCCGCCATTGGGGTGGCGCGCGCCCTGGATCAGGTGATGCGCGCCGATCGGGGGCGCATTGCCGCCGCTTTGGCCGGACGCCTGCGCGACCTGACCTTGGCCGAGGAGGCCTTGCAGGAGGCCCTGCTGTCTGCGGTCGAACATTGGGGCCGGTCCGGGGTGCCGGACCGGCCCCAAGCCTGGCTCTATCGGGTCGCCTTGCGCAAGGCGATCGACGCCCTGCGCCGCAGCCAACGCGCCCACGCTCATGCGACAGGTTGGGCCGTGCTGGCCGAGGACGAGGCGTCTGCGCCCGATCCCCAGTCGATCCCTGACCAGCGCCTTGCGCTGATCTTTGCCTGCTGTCACCCGGCGTTGGAGGGCAAGACCCGCGTCGCCCTGACCCTGCGCAGCGTTTGCGGCCTGACCACAGCCGAAGTGGCGCGGGTGTTTCTGGATGCCGAGCCGACGATGGGCCAGCGCCTTAGCCGGGCGCGTGCCAAGATCGCCGGTGCCGGCATACCCTTTGCCGTGCCGGGCGCCGAAGATTGGCGCGAGCGGCTCGATTCAGTGCTGACGGTCGTCTATCTGGTCTTTACTGCCGGTTATACGGCCGGTGCCGGTCCGGGGCACGAGCTTCGGGGTGAGGCCCTGTTCCTTGCGCGGCTGATCGACAGCTTGACGCCGGGCGACCCCGAGGTCGAGGGTTGCCTCGCATTGCTGCTGCTCACCGAGGGACGCGCCAAGGCCCGTATCGGCGCCGATGGTGCCAGTGTGCCACCGGGGGAGCAGGACCGGGCGATGTGGGATCACGCCATATTGGACGAGGGGCGGGCGCTGGTCCTGCGCGCGTTGTCGCGCGGCGTTGTGGGGCCGTTCCAGATCAAGGCAGCCATCGCCGCCTGCCACGCCCAGACTCCTCCGGACTGGCCACAGGTCGAAGCGCTGTACCGGACACTGCTGCGCTTCGAAGATACCCCAGTGGTGCGCCTCAATCACGCTGTCGCCTTGGGTGAGGTGCAGGGGGCGTCGGCAGCGTTGGTGGTGCTGGCAACGCTGGGGCAGCAATTGTGCGGCTTTCAGCCCTATTATGCAGCGATGGCGGCGTTTCTGGCGCGGGCGGGGCAGGGCGCGGCGGCGCTTGCGGCCTTTGACCGGGCGCTGGATCTGACACAGGATCCGGCGGACATCGGGTATCTACGGGCAAGGCGGGCGCAGGTGGCGCGTGGTGAAGGCTAAAAAAAAGGCCGAGCAATTGCTCGGCCCAAGTCCAACAGGGAGGTAAGATACCGACCGAAGCCATGTATCTTGAAAGCATGAATACGCGAATCACTTCATGCGTTCAACAATTTCTTCGCTGCGAGTGCATCATAGCCGCAATGCGTTGCAAGCATGTCTCACCCAATGAGAGCGCGCGACGCGGCGGCGTCACTCGACGTTCTGGCCGCTGCGCTGACGGCGATAGGCGATGACGCCTTCAAGCACGAAATCGCGGAAAGCCGAGACCCGTTTGGAATGGCGCAGTTCCTCGGGATAGGCGAGGAAAACCGGAACTTCGGCCGATTCCACCTCGGGCATGACGCGCACGAGATGGGGGAAATCCTCGGTCAGATAGTCGGGCAGAACGCCGATGCCCAGATTGTTGACCACCGCCTGCAGGACGCCAAAATAGTTGTTGACGGTAAAGGTCGAGCGGA
>CALESR010000139.1 GCA_937907485.1 uncultured Paracoccaceae bacterium
CGCCCAGCCCGCCATCGCCCGCCACAGATGCACAGCGTCGGGGGCTCGGCGCGGCAGGTCCAGCAGCGAGGCGCCCGTGGTGGTAAAGGCCGAGATCATCTCGAACCAGGCGTCGACATAGCGCATCTGCACCATGGTCTCGGCCAGTGGCAGCGCCATCACTGCGGGCACCACCAGATAGATCGTCGCCAGCAACAGGAACGCGCCCTGCGGACCACTCTTGCGCGCCCGCCCGGCCCCGGCAATTGCCACCAGCGCCGCCGTCAATAGGCACAACAGCGCCCAGTACAGGAACACCCGCCCAACCGGCGCCTGATGATCCAGCGTCGCCTTGGCGGCCGGGATCAACATCGCCAGCCCGGTCGCCCCGATCAGTGCGACCAGCGGCGGCACCCGGTCGAGTTGCCTGCGCATCTCAGAAATACTCCACCGCGACCTGCAGCAGGCGTTCGATCTCGGGCACATCGGCGCGCAGAGCAAAGATCACCAGCAGATCGCCCTCGGCCAGTTCGGTCGAGCCATGAGGCTTGACGAAAACCCCCTGCTTCTTGACTGCGCCGACCAGAGCGCCCTCGGGAAAGCCGATGCTGGCGATGGTGCGACCGGCGATTGGCGAGGTGGACAGCACTTGCGCCTCGATGACTTCGGCCTCGCCGTCGCCAATGGTATAGATCGACCGCACTCGCCCGTGGCGCACGTGCCGCAGGATCGAGCTGACCGTGGTGGCTCGGGGGTTGATGTGAGCGTCGATACCCAGTTGATCCAGCATCGGCACCAGCGTCGGGTCATTGATGAGGGCAATGGCCATTTTGCAGCCCAGCGACTTGCCGCGCACGCAGGCGAGGATATTCGTCTTGTCGTCGTCGGTCACCGCCAGCAGCGCATCGGCGCTGTCGATCCCGGCCTCGGCCAGGAGGTCGCTGTCCATACCGTCACCGGCCAGCACGATAGTGCGCTCCAACGCGTCGGCGGCGATCTCGGCCTGCGCGCGGTCGCGCTCGATCACCTTGACGCGCACGCGGTCGGGCTGCTGCTCCAGCGCGCGGGCAACGGCGAGGCCGACATTGCCTGCGCCGATGATGACGATGCGCTCCTGCTTGGCCAGAGGCTTGCCAAAAATCGCCAGCGTGCGTGCCAGATCCGAGGATTCCGAGACCACATAGACTTGATCCCCCTCGAACAGCTGATCGCCCGGCTCGGGCGCGAACAGCCGGCCGGTGCGTCGCACGCCGACCACGATGGCCTTGAGTGAGCTGAACAATTCAGTCAACTGGCGCAAAGGGGTGTTCAGAACCGGGCAGGTTGCGTCCAGCGCAATGCCGGCTAGACGCACACTGCCGTCCAGAAAATCCTGAATGTCAAAGGTTGACGGTGCCGCGATCCGGCGCAGCGCGGCCAGCGAGACCTCGCGCTCAGGGTTGATGAGCACGTCAATCGGCATGTGATCCCGGCGGAACAGGTCGGAGTACATCGGCTCGAGATAGGATTGAGCGCGCAGCCGCGCGATCTTGCGCGTGACGTTGAACACCGAATGCGCGACCTGACAGGTGACCATGTTCACCTCATCCGAATGCGTCGCGGCGATAATCATGTCGGCCTCGCGCGCCCCGGCCTTCTCCAGAATGTCGGGATGCGAGGCAAAGCCGACCACGCCCGACACTTCCAGCGTATCAGTCGCCCGCCGCACCAACGCCGCGTTGTTGTCGACGATGGCGACGTCATTGGCCTCGCCCGACAAGTGGCGAGCGATCTGCCAGCCAACCTGCCCGGCGCCACAGATGATGATCTTCATGTCCGTGCTCCTAGTCGTCGCGGCCGTTGCGCCCGCCCGAAATCTCGGCGGTATTGACGCCCAGTGATTTCAGCTTGCGGTGCAAGGCCGAGCGCTCCATCCCGACAAAGGACGCAGTGCGAGAAATATTGCCGCCAAAGCGGGTGATCTGGGTCAGCAGGTATTCACGCTCAAAAAGCTCGCGCGCCTCGCGCAGTGGCAACGTGGCGAGGCCACCGGCCAGCACCACCCTGCCCTCGCCCTCGGGCGCGACCGAATCTGGCGCCAGATCGCGCACCTCAATCTCAGGGCCCTCGCCCAGGATCAGCGCGCGCTCGATGACATTGCGCAACTGGCGGATGTTACCGGGCCAGTTCATGCCCTGAAGTTGCGCCTCGGCGTCGTCGCTCAACTCGCGCTTTGCCAGCCCCTGCGTATGGTGCAGCAACTCGATGAAATGCCGCGCAAGCACCGGGATATCCTCGCGGCGTTCTTCCAGCGAGGGCACCGCGATCGGCACCACGTTGAGCCGGTCATAGAGTTCCTGCCGAAAGGTTCCGGCGCCGATTTCAGCCCGCAAATCGTGCGTTGTCGAAGAGATTACCCGCAAATCGACGCGCACCCGTTCCGAGCCATCGACGCGGGTAAACGTCTGATCGACCAGCACCCGCAGGATTTTCGACTGGGTTCCCAAGGGCATGTCAGCCACTTCGTCGAGATAGAGCACCCCGCCATTAGCCTGTTCCAGCAAGCCGGGCAGAATGCCCCTCGCGCCACTTTCCTGACCGAACAGCACGACCTCCATTTTGTCGGGCTCGATGGCCGCACAAGAGACGGTGACAAAGGGGGCCTGTGCGCGGTTCGATTGCGCGTGAATGAAACGCGCGGCGACCTCCTTGCCGCAGCCTGACGGACCGCTCAGCATCACCCGCCCGTTCGAGCGCGTCACCTTGCCCAATTGCTGGCGCAGGAACTTCATCGCCGCTGACTGGCCGATCATCTCGCTGGGGCCGGGGTCGCGTTTTCGCAGGCGGGTGTTCTCGCGACGAAGACGGCTGGCCTCCATCGCGCGCCCGATCACCACCAGCAACTGGTCGATATTGAAGGGTTTTTCAATGAAGTCATAGGCGCCCTTCTTGATCGCCTCGACGGCGATCTCGATATTGCCATGGCCCGAAATGATGACCACCGGAATATCCGGGTACTCGCGCTTGACCGACATCAGGATGCCGATGCCATCCAGTTTCGAGTCCTTCAACCACAGATCGAGGATCATCAGCATCGGTTGGTCGGCCTGCACGGCCGCCATCGCCTCGTCGGAATTGGCCGCCAGTCGGGTCGAATAGCCGTCGTCCTTGAGGATCTCCGCCACCAATTCGCGGATGTCGCGTTCGTCGTCTACGATCAGGATGTCACTCATGCCTCATCCCCGGTTTCCTTACGGTTGCCGCGCGCAGAGCGCAGGATAGGCAACCGGATTTCCGCTAGCGCACCGTGATGCGCACAGCCTTCCATGATCGACGCATCGCTCAGTGTCAGCGTGCCGCCGTGTTCCTCGATGATTTTCTTGACGATCGGCAGGCCCAGCCCGGTGCCATTGGCGCGCGTTGTCACATAGGGTTCAAACAGCCGGGCGCGATCCTCAGGCAGGCCAGTGCCATTGTCGGCAATGGTCACAATCACCCGGTCCTCGGCGCGCTGCATCACCAGTTGGATGCGCCGGATGAAACCCTCAGGCGCGCGGCCAGATTCAACAAACCCGTCAATAGCTTCGCCTGCGTTCTTCAACAAATTTGTCAACGCCTGCGTCAGCATTGTCGGGTCGATGTCGAGGATCAGCGGCGCCTCGGGCAGGTGGATATCAAAGGTGACGGTTTCTTGCCCGGCCTCTTGCAGCGTTACAGCGTCGCGCACTAGTCGCACAAGATCGGTTGGTTTGCGGTCCGGCTCCGGCATACGTGCGAATTTCGAGAATTCATCAACAATGCGCCGTAAATCATTGGTTTGGCGGACAATAACATCAACCAACTGCCCCAGGGTCGCCGCCTCGTCCTCGGGCAATTGGCGCTGATACTTGCGCTTGATACGCTCGGCAGACAACTGGATCGGCGTCAGAGGGTTCTTGATTTCATGCGCGATGCGCCGAGCCACATCGCCCCATGCAGCCAGCCGCTGCGCCGAGACCAGTTCGGTCACGTCATCAAAAGCCAGCACATATCCTTCGAGCAAGCCCGCAGCCGTACGACGTTCCGCCAGCCGGACCAGCAGGCTCTCCAGCCGACCGGCGCGGCTGATGCGCACCTCATCCTGCACCCGACCGCCGATCATGCGCCCCTCGCCCGATTGCAACCGGGCCAGCAGCGCGCCGAATTCGGGAACCACCTGTGCAAGCGGGCGCTGATGCGCGGCTTCGGCGTCGATGCGGGTCAGGCCCTGCGCTGCGCGGTTGACGAAATCGACGTGGCCCTCGGCATCAAGGCCGATGACCCCGGCAGTGACCGAACCCAGTACCGAATCGAACAGCCGGCGGCGTTCTTCGATCTGGCGGGTATTGCCCAGCAGGGTCTCGCGCTGGCCTTTGAGCTGCCGGATCATCTGGTTGAACACCCGACCCATCAGCGCGATCTCGTCGCCGCCGCGCTCTTCGGGCACTTGCACTTCCAGATCACCCTCGCCCACCCGTTCCGCCGCGGCAGCCAGTCGCCCCACGGGCCGCGACAGGCCTTCGGCAAACCACATGCCCAGCCAGACCGCAGCAAGGATCAGGATCAGCGCAAACCCCAGATACAGCAGGGCAAAATTGAACAGCACGGTGCCACGCTCGGCCTCGAGCTGATTGTAAAGCTGGATCGTCTGCTGGGTTTCGTCGAGTAGACTGAGGATCTCGCCATCCACCGCCCGCGCGACATAGAGCAGCCTGTCAGGATAGCCCGCGATTGGCAGAAGGGCGCGAAATTCGCTGTTGGGCCAGTCCTTGATGAGCACGAGTTGGCCAGAGGCAGCGCGGTCCAGATCGGCGACGGCGGGCATGATGAAATCGAAAAGATACGAGCGATCCCCGCGTAGAAGCAGCGTTCCGTCGAAGTCGATCAGAAACGCCACCCGCAATCCGCGCTGGATCTCCGCCTGCGCCTGGCTGAGAATCTGGCGGGTATAGACCTCGGACACCAGCGGATTGACCCGCCGCGCCTGCTCCAACGTCGAGGCGACGGTATTGGCGTCCTCAATCAGGTTGCGCTCCTGCTCGGCCTGATAGGCTTCGGCGGCGGCAAGCGAGGTTCCGACCACATTGCGCACCCGGTCGGAAAACCAGCCCTCCAGCCCCAGATTGATCGTCACCACGGCAAAGACTGCAACAGTGATTGCCGGCAACAGTGCTATGACGGCAAAGAGCGAAGACAGTCGCAGATGCAGCGCCGCCCCCGCCGCGCGGGTGCGGCGCGCACCCACCATGCGCCGGATGCGCAGCAGGACTAGCATAGCCACAATCAGCACATAGGCCAGATCGGCGCCCAGCACGACGCGAAGCGGTGGCAGGCTGCCGACAAAGGAAAACGGCCCCAACACCAGCATTGTGATTGCAACCAGCACCGGCGCCACCAGCACCAGCGTCAGAGTGCCGATCGCCTGAATCCGCCGCCGCGTGGGACTGCGACGCGGCAACAGAGCGCCCGGGTCAGGCGCCGCAGCGCGGAGGGGGGGCAGTTGTGGTTTCATCGGGCGGCAGCGGATACTCAGGTGACGCGGTCTAAAAAACCAGCGGAGTGCGGCAAAATCGCCACGCCCCTGTTGCGTCATTACATCAACTTGCGCCGCCGTGTCACGCGAATATCGAGTTCGTTGGTTTTCTTGCGCAGCGTATTGCGGTTGATGCCCAAGAGGTCAGCGCAACGCGCCTGATTGCCGCCGGTGTATTCCAGGGCGATGTCGATCAACGGCGCCTCGATTTCATGCAGGATGCGCTGATAGACGCCGGGCGGCGGCAAGTCGGCACCGTGCAGTTCGAAATAGCGCCGGACATGACGGGCAACCGACTCGGCCAGAGTGCCTCCCTCGACCGTTTCGCCCGGTGTCGGCGCGGCAGGATGGGCGTTCAGCGCGGCCTCCATCTCGGCACGGCTGATCTCGGGTTCTTGCCCCGTTATGACCATGCGGCGGACGACATTCTCAAGTTGGCGCACATTGCCCGGCCAGCGATATTGACGCACCAATTCAAGTGCGCTGGCCGACAGCCGCCGCGGGTTGCCGCCCTCGCGCGCGGCGCGGGCGAGGAAATGTTCGGCGAGCAGCGGGATATCCTCGATCCGCTCGCGCAGCGGCGGCACCAGAAGTGTCACACCAGACAGCCGATAGTAGAGGTCATGGCGAAAGCCCCCGGATTCCAGCGCTCCGTTAAGGCTGCCATCGGCGATGGCAATGATACGTGGCCCGTCTTGCGGCAGAGTGTCGAGCATTCGCACCAGTCGCGCCTGCGCCGGACCGTCAAGGTCGCCCAGCCCGTCGATCACCAGAGAGCCGCCGCGCGCCCGTGACAACAGCGCAGCGCCCTGCTCGGCGCCAATGTCCTGCGCCGAGGCCAGAACAAAGGGCTTGGTCCGCCGATCAGAAAAATCATGCAGCGCGCGGGCGATCAGCGACTTGCCGGTGCCGGATTCGCCCTGGATCAACGCCGGAAGCTCGGCGTTCATCACCCGCGCCACCAGCCGATATAGCGCCTGCATCGAGGGTGTGCGCCCGACCAGCGGCAGATCCTCGGTCGCCATCGCATCGCTACGCAGCGCTGTCACCGGGGACGATGGGGCCTGCGTCGGTTGCCGCCCGCCGCGGCGTCCGCTTTCCAGCGCCTTGCTGACACGCGACAAGAGGTCGGGCAGATCAAAGGGCTTCGGCAAGTAATCCCATGCCTCGGCCTCGGTCGCCTGAATCGCAGTCATGATGGTGTTCTGCGCCGAAATGACGATCACCGGCAGGCCGGGACGCAGGGCGCGGATCTTGGGTAACATCTCGATGCCGTTGCCATCGGGCATCATCACATCGCTGACGACGATGTCGCCCTTGCCCTCTTCGACCCATCGCATCAGGGTCAGCAGACTGGAGGTCGCATGCACCCGGCACCCGGCGCGGGTCAGCGCCTGCGTCAACACGGTGCGGATCGTGCGGTCGTCATCGGCGACGAGGACGGTTCCATCCATCAGCGGGACTCCTTGGAAATGGCGGGCTTGGGCGCTGTGGCCAGCGGCAGCGAAACCCGGAATATCGTCTGGCCGGGGCGCGACTTGACCTCGATCCAGCCTTCATGTGCGGCGATGATCTTGGACACCAGCGCCAGACCCAACCCAGTGCCGTTCTCGCGCCCGGAGACGAAGGGTTCGAACACATTGTCGGCGATAGCGGGAGGCAGGCCGGGGCCGTCGTCGATGATCTCGACATGCAGCGGCAGGGCAATCCGCTGGCCGTCATGGCCGCTGATCTGCAAACCCCGCTCGAAAAGTGTGCGGATGCGGATTTCACCACCACCCGGATTGGCCTCGGAGGCGTTCTTGAGCAAGTTCAGGATCACCTGCGCCAGTTGGTCAGGGTCGCCCAGAGCCTCGGGCAATGAGGGGTCGTAATCATCCGTGATATGCATGTGCGAGCCGAATCCCACAGCCGCAGAGCGCCTCGCGCGTTCGAGGACGTTGTGGATATTGATCGCCTTGCGGTCGGGCGGGCGCTGGTCGCCGAATTGCTCGACTTGATCGAGCAGTTTCACGATGCGGCGCGTTTCGACGACGATAAGGTCCGTCAATTCGCGGTCAGCTGCGCTCAGCCCCATCGACAGCAGTTGCGCGGCCCCGGCAATGCCTGCTAGCGGATTCTTGATTTCATGCGCCAGCATCTCGGCCATGCCGATCGCCGATTGCGCCGCCGCCTTAACCGCCCGCGTGCGGCCGAAGCGCCCGGCGAAATCGCGTGGGGTGATAAGAAGCAAGAGCGTGCCGCCCTCGTCGCCCATCGGTGCCAGTTGCAGCGTGCAGGCGACGGGAGGGCGGTCGCCGGTGCAGACCTCGCAATCATTGATGAAGATCGCCGCGCGGTTGGTGCGAGCGCGCTCAGCGGCCTCTTCCATCGGTGCGTCGATGGCGAGACGGTCGAACACCGGCTCGCCCTGCAACGTCAGCGCTGAGGCCGAGACGAATTGCTCCGCCGCTGGATTGACGTCGAGGATTCGCTCTTGCCCGCGCGAGGCCGCGATCAGGAAGGCCGGGATCGGTAGCGCCGCAAAGATGGCGCCGGGGATGGGGCGCGCGCTCATGCGGCCACGGCCCTTGGGGTCAGGGCCTCGGGCAGCAGGCCCAGCACGTCGGCAGGATCAGAGAGCCGCATCAACCGGGCCCGCAGGTCAACGGCCCCACCCGCAGCCTCCAGATACCAGCCCAAGTGCTTGCGTGCGATCCTCAGGCCCAGGTCCAGCCCGTAGAACCCCAACATCGCCTCATAATGCGCGCTGACCAGTTCGACCAATGCGGCGCCGACTGGCACATTCGGCTCGATCGTGCCATAAAGCGCGGCGCCAATCTGCGCCAGCAGCCAAGGCCGCCCCTGCGCCGCGCGCCCGACCATCACACCCGCCGCACCAGACAACGCCAAGGCCTTTCGCGCCGCCAGCGGCCCGTCGATGTCGCCATTGGCAATCACCGGAAGCCGCACGGCCTGCACCACTTGGGCAATCGCTGCCCAATCAGCCTGTCCGGTGTAGAATTGCTGCCTCGTTCGGCCGTGGATGGTGATCATCCGCACGCCAGCGTTTTCCGCCGCCTTGGCGATATTCGCCGCATTCAGGCAGTCGGTGTCCCAGCCCAATCGCATCTTGAGCGTCACCGGCACCGAGACCGCGCCCACCACCGCCTCGATTAGCCGTAGCGCCAGATCGGGCTCGCGCATCAAGGCCGAGCCCGCCGCGCCGCTGACAACCTTTTTCGCTGGACAGCCCATGTTGATGTCGATCAGCGGCGCGCCTTGCCCCTCGGCGATGCGCGCGGCCTCGGCCAACGCCCCTGCGTCGCGCCCGGCCAATTGCACGGCGGTCGGAATATCAGGTGACACCTCGGCCCGTGCCCGGCTGGCTGCGCGGCGCGACGGGCGCGCGGTGACCATCTCTCCTGAGGCGATCATCTCGCTGACCACCAACCCCGCGCCAAACGAGGCCACCACCTGCCGAAACGGCAGATCGGTGATCCCGGACATCGGCGCCAGCAGGACCGGCGGATGCAAGGCAACAGGAAAGGCGGTCGAGGGCATGGGCTGGTCCCGATGGGGTCACTGCGGGGCGTCTCGTTGCCTCAATAGCGCGCAAAGCCGCGCGCCGCAAAGGCAAGAGCATGGTGTATTGCCCTGCTTTTCATCATTTGCATGAAAATTAGGCGTTGATCGCACAGGAGCGCCCGATAATGTAGCCTCCACCCTAGCGCAGCCTGGACTTGCGCCAACGCCAGGCTTGGCCTAATCCCCTGTTGCATGAGCGCAGGGTCCGACATTGCCGTCATTCTCGTCGCCGCTGGGCGCGGCAGCCGCATGGGCGGGGGCGTGCCCAAACAGTGGCGCGCGCTGGCCGGAGAGCCGGTGTTGGCCCAAACCATCGGGGCGTTTCGCGCTGCTGGATTATCGCGCATCCTGCTGGTGATCCACCCCGACGACCGCGCGCTGGCCGAACGGCTTGGCCTTCCGCTGGTCGAGGGCGGCGCCAGCCGGACGGCCTCGGTGCGATCGGCAATGGAGTCGCTGGCCGCCGATCCACCCGCTCGCGTGTTGATCCATGACGGCGCGCGGCCTCTGGTGCCGCAAGGGGTGATCGCCGGGGTGCTGGCTGCCCTCGATCACGCCCCGGCTGCTGCACCGGCGTTGGCGCTCAGCGATGCTCTGTGGCGGGGTGAGGCCGGATTCGTTAGCGCCACGCCGCTGCGCGACGGGCTTTACCGCGCGCAGACTCCGCAGGGATTTCACTTTGCGCCGCTGCTGGCGGCCTACCGCAGCCACCCGCAAGACGCCCTGGATGACGTCGCGATCGCCCGCGCCGCAGGGATGCCGGTGGCGATCACCGAGGGTAGTGAGGATAACCTGAAGCTGACCTATCCCATTGACTTCATACGCGCGGAACGGTTGCTTCAGGAACGTCAGATAATCAAAAGCCAGACATTAAAGGGCGCGCTTATGGATATCCGAACCGGCAACGGCTTTGACGTGCATGCCTTTACCGAAGGCGATCATTGCTGGCTTTGCGGGGTCCGGGTGCCGCATGGGCACGGCCTGCTGGGTCATTCCGACGCGGATGTCGGCATGCACGCGCTGACCGACGCGATTTATGGTGCGTTGGCCGAAGGTGATATCGGCCGCCATTTCCCACCGTCGGACCCGCAGTGGAAGGGCGCCGCCAGCGACATCTTTCTGCGCCACGCCGCCGAACGAGCACGCGCGCGCGGCTTCCGCCTGACCCATTGTGACGTCACCTTGATCTGCGAGCGGCCAAAGATCGGCCCCCATGCGGACGCAATGCAGGCGGCACTGGCAGGAATTCTGGGGGTCGAACCGGGCCGTGTTTCGGTCAAGGCCACCACCTCGGAACGGTTGGGTTTCACCGGCCGCGAGGAAGGCATCGCCGCGATCGCAACCGCAACCTTGGTAAAAGAATGACCCTCACACGCTTGATTTCCATTGGTTTTGGCTTGGGGTTGCTACGACCCGCCCCCGGCACATGGGGCTCGGCAGGCGCGCTGGTTGCAGGGATCATCATCGACTATAACCTTGGCTTTTGGGCGCTGGTCGCGGCGACGGTCCTTGCCACCGTTGCTGGATTTTGGGCCTGCGCGGTCGAATTGCGCGACCGGCCCGGCGCTGATCCGGGCGAGATCGTCATCGACGAGATTGCCGGGCAATGGCTGACGCTGCTGTTCCCCGCAGCCGCCTTCTGGTCCATGGGCCTGACAGACTGGGCCGTAGTCGCTTATCCCGGCTGGGTCGCGGCCTTTGTCTTCTTTCGGCTTTTCGATATCTGGAAGCCATGGGTTATCGGCTGGGCCGACCGGCGCGGCGATCCGGCGGGGGTGATGCTCGATGACCTTTTTGCCGGGCTGTTCGCCGGGGTGGCGGTCATCATCGCTGCCGGGGTCTCGCACGGGCTGTTGATGTGAGCGCAGCGGCGGTTCTGGCGGCGGCGCGGGCGCAGGGCCTGACCCTCGCCACGGCAGAAAGCTGCACGGGCGGGTTGGTGGCTGCCGCACTGACCGAGGTCCCTGGCGCGTCGGACGTCTTTGAACGCGGCTTTCTGACTTATTCCAACGCCGCCAAGCGCGAAATGCTGGGCGTCTCGGCCACGACGCTGGAGGAGCATGGGGCTGTCAGCGAAGCGGTCGCGAGCGAGATGGCGCGTGGCGCACTGGCGCACAGCCCGGTCGATCTGGCGGTCTCAGTTACGGGAATCGCAGGGCCCGGTGGGTCCGAATTCAAACCCGAGGGGCGGGTCTGCTTTGCTGTCGCGCGGCGTGGCGTCGATTGCCGGTCAGAGACCGTGGAATTTGGCCCCATCGGTCGGGCTGAAGTGCGCGCCGCTTCGGTTGCACATGCCTTGCAGATGCTGGCCGCTGCGCTGAGGTCTTTCGCGAACTGACCAAATATGCGGCAAACAATGCGCATTGCGATGTTTTGCGCGCCATATGACGAAACGCTCTGCATTTTGGCGACGTTGCCGTCAAATGATGCTTTTACGGGCAGAGACTTGTCGCTTTGAAAGGCACAAATCCGCCCGGAGGAGCCGATGAACGCTGCCGATACCGCCTTTCTCTTTACCGCGACGGCCCTCGTGCTGTTCATGACCTTACCCGCACTGGCGTTGTTTTATGGCGGCCTCGTACGGGCGCGCAATGTGCTCAGCGTCTTCATGCATGTCTTTGCCATTGCTTGCCTGATGTCGGTGCTGTGGCTGGTGGCTGGCTATTCCATCGCCTTTGGCGAGGCTGGCGGCGCCTGGGGTGGGCTGTCAAAAGCGTTCTTGCTGGGAGTCACGACCGACAGCCTGTCAGGGTCGGTGCCCGAGGTGCTGTTCTTTGCTTTTCAGATGACCTTTGCCATCATCACCCCGGCGCTGATCGTCGGTGCCTATGTCGAGCGCATCGGTTTTGGCTTTGTGCTGGTCTTTTCCGGGCTGTGGATGCTGCTTGTCTACGCGCCGGTCGCGCATTGGATTTGGGGCGGCGGCTTCATGGCTGATGGCGGGATCTTCGGCGCCGTGGGCGCACGCGATTTTGCTGGAGGGATCGTCGTGCATGAAACCGCCGGTCTGGCGGCGCTGGTCATCGCCTTTGTGCTGGGACCGCGTCGCCACCGCACCACGCCGCCACATTCGCCCGGGCTCGTGATGATGGGGGCCGCTATGTTGTGGGTCGGCTGGTTTGGTTTCAACGGCGGCTCGGCGCTTGCGGCCAACGGGCAGGCGGCGATGGCAATGACGGTGACGCATCTGTCGGCCGCAGCGGCGTCGTTGAGCTGGGCGCTGTGGGAGCGCATCAAGTTCGGCCGCGCCTCGATGGTGGGATTGGTCACTGGCACCATCGCGGGTCTCGCCTCGATCACCCCGGCCGCGGGTTATGTCGGGCCGTTGGCGGCGCTGTTGATCGGCGCGCTGGCAGGGGTTCTGTGTCAGGAGGCGGTCGGGTTGATCCGCCACAAGATGAAGATCGACGACACGCTCGACGTCTTTGCGGTGCATGGGGTTGGCGGGATATTTGGCACGGTGATGGTTGCAGTCCTGGGCTTTGGAACATGGACCGCGCAACTGGGGGCGCTGGCAATTGTCGGGGTGTTCACCGTCGCCGTAACTTGGGCGCTGGTGAAACTGGTGTCATTGGTCGCGCCGATGCGAGTCGATATCGAGAGCGAAACCAACGGCTTGGACCTGTCCATCCATGGCGAGCGTGCTTATGAGATGAACTCGTGACTTGCAGTGCCCGTCAGCCGTAAAGCTGGCGGGCGCGCGCCTCAAAGGCGCCGACCACCCGGCGCATCGCATCATCGAACACCAGCCCGATCACCTTTTGCAGAATGGCGTTGCGGAATTCGAAATCGACTTCGAAGCGCACGAGGCACCCATCTGCAGTGTCGTCGACCTCCCAGAACGAGTGCAGGTATTTGAACGGCCCGTCCAGATACTCGGTCTCGATCCGCCGCCGTTCGGGCATCAAGGTCACCCGCGAGCCAAATTTCTCGCGGAACACCTTGAAGCTGATGACCAGATCGGCCTCCATCACTTCGGCCCCCTGCCCCCGCTCGGGTGCGGCACGGCGCGAGCGGATGCGGGCCGCAGCAGTCCACGGCAAAAACTCTGGGTAGTGGGCCACGTCGGCGACCAGATCATAGATCTGCGTTGCACTATACGGCAGGACGCGGTTTTCGGCGTGACGGGGCAAACGGCACCTCTGGCAACTGTGTCCGTCTTTACCTATGGTGGAACCGCGTTTTCAACCCCCTGAGGTTTGTCCCTGATGCCGCAGCCCCCTTATGTCATCGACCAGTTGATCTCGGCGAAAAGGATCGCCGCCCGCGTCGAGGCGCTGGCCCATGAGATAACCGCCGCCTTCAAAGGCACCGACAAACTGGTGGTTGTGGGGCTGTTGCGCGGCAGTTTCGTCTTTATTGCCGATCTGGTGCGCGAGATCGACCTGCCGGTCGAGGTCGATTTCCTCGAGGCCAGTTCTTATGGTGACTCGATGCACTCCAGCCGTGAGGTGCGCATCCTCAAGGATCTGCGTGGCGAAATTGCCGGGCGCGATGTGCTGGTGGTCGAGGATATCGTCGATACCGGTTTCACCCTGCACCATGTCAAGCACCTGCTGATGGCGCGCGAACCCCGGAGGCTGGAGATTTGCGCGCTGCTCGACAAGCCTTCGCGGCGTGAAGTCGATATCAGGGCGACGTGGACCGGATTCGAGATCCCAGACGAATTTGTCGTTGGCTATGGCATTGATTACGCGCAAAGAAACCGCAACCTGCCCTATATTGGCAAGGTGCGGTTCACCTGACCGCGTAAAGCGCCACCCAGTTGCAGAACTCCTTCCACTCACGGGCAGTTTCATCTGGCACCAGCGGCAGCGACTGGCGGCAAAGCGCCCAGCCCTGTGCCAGGGTTTCCGGCGGCGCCGCCTCGTTCGACAGCATATAAGCCAGATTTAGCCCTCCCAGTCCTTCGCCGAGGTCGAGGGCGCGGCGATACCAGTATTCGGCACCCACGCGGTCTATCGGGCCGCCCTCGCCCAGTTCCAGCATCACGCCATAGGAATTCATCGCCACCGACACCCCGCCTTCGGCGGCTTCACGTTCCAAGGTGCGGGCGCGCTCCAAGTTCATGGCGACGCCGTTCCCCTGCCGATACAGCGTTGCCAGACCGTGGCTGGCGAGGGCATTGCCGGCGGCGCGCCCCGCCTCGTACTGCGCCAGAGCGCCGGGCAGATCGTGTGGGCCGCCAACCCCATTGAGCAACATCCAGGCCAGCGCCTCGTGGGCGGGCACCCAGCCGCTGGCCACCGATTGCTCGAAAAGCGCCCGCGCCCGCACCGGATCGGCCTCGATCCCTGCGCGGCCATCGCGCAGCATCTGCCCGAGGTTCTGCAGCGCCGGGCCATAGCCCTGCGCCGCCGCCAGTTCATACCAACGCCGCGATTCGAGCGGGTCATGACTGACGCCCAATGCATCGTCATAGGCCGCGCCCATCAGGTTTTGCGCAGCGGCATCGCCAACCTCGGCCAGGGGAAGGGCCTGCGCCAGCGCGGCGGTATAACGACCGGCGAGGTAGTCGTCACGCGCGGCCGATGCGGCGGCGGACATCGACGCGGCGGGTGGCGGCGCTTCCTGCGCCAGCAGAGCAAGCGGAAACAGCAAGGCGGCAAGGCCGAACAACCAGCGACGCATGAAAAATTCCTCCAACTATGAGCCCAGAGTGCCACGATCCGCCGATTCGCGACAGCCCACCGGTTGACGCCCTTGGGTCTTGTGTCGCGAATTTCGAAACAATCCCCTGCCGTCGTTTCGAAAATCACTGGCCCAATCACCGGCTTGCCACGTCCGCGACGGTTTCGCGCCATGCTTTCCTGATGTAGGCTTTGTTAATACTTGCCCCGCCCGAGGACCGATCATCCCATGACCGACGATTCCATCGAGATATTCGACGCCGGCGAAGCGCAGAGCGACGCCGACTGGCTGGCCATCATGGATGAGATCGGCGAAGAGGCTGGATATTTCGAGCCGCTGGGCGAAAAACACTCGGCGTTCTTTTCCGACATGGGGCCGGTGTTGCTGGTCAGTTTCGAATCCCTGACCTCGGTCCGCCGCGCCGGGGGCGCACAAATGCCGCTGGGTTATCAGATCGCCGCGCCGCGGGGGTGGTCGTCGCTGAGCATCGTCGCGCACGAG
Organism: uncultured Paracoccaceae bacterium; assembly: GCA_937907485.1. Taxonomy (GTDB): domain Bacteria; phylum Pseudomonadota; class Alphaproteobacteria; order Rhodobacterales; family Rhodobacteraceae; genus Pararhodobacter. The sequence goes on from CALESR010000139.1 coordinate 15,209, forward strand.
GACAGCTGGTTCCGCGATCCGGCAGTGTTCGGCTTCTTCGACCGGTTGATCGACGACGCGTTTTTCGAAGATTTCGACCGCGTGGTGTTTTATGGCGCCGGCATGGGCGGCTATGGGGCGGCGGCGTTTTCCGTGGCAGCGCCGGGCTGTACCGTTCTCGCACTGGCGCCGCAGGCCAGCCTCGACCCTGAATCTGCCGAATGGGACCGCCGTTTTCCGGCGGCGCGACGGCTCGATTTTACTGACCGTTTCGGTTTTGCCCCCGATATGGTCGAAGGCTGCGAGCGGGTCTTTCTGGTCTATGACCCGGTGCAACAAGTCGACGCCGTTCACGCGGCGATGTTTCGTGGCCCGCAAGTGGCCAAGCTGCGCGCCCGGCACATCGGCCGCGATCCGCAAGCCGAACTGGCGCGGCTGAACGTCTTGCGCCCCTTGATCGACGCGGCCTGCGCCGGCACGCTGAATGCCACGCGCTTTCAGCACCTGTGGCGGGCGCGGCGCGACAATCCACATTACCTCGGCCGGTTGATTGCGCGGATTCAGGCGTCGAATCGGCAGTCCCGGCTGGCGACGGCGCTGCGCATCGCCAACGAGCGTGTCGATCACCCGCAATTGCGTGCGGCGTTGGTCAAGCTGCAGGCGGCCAAAGTGGCAGCGGCGGCGCAGACCTGACCCCTTCACAGGCGCGGAACGGCGGGCTATGGCTTTGGCCATGATGCGCCTCACCCTGACCCGCCCCGACGATTTTCACCTCCACTTGCGCGACGGCGCGATGCTGGCCGGAGTCGCGCCTGAATCCGCGCGTGATTTCGCCCGCGCGATCATCATGCCCAATCTGGTGCCGCCCGTCGTTACCGGTGCGCAGGCCGCCGCCTATCGCCAACGCATTCTCGACGCCCTGCCCGGCGCCGATTTCACCCCGTTGATGACCCTCTACCTGACCGAGGGCACCGATCCGGCTGATGTGGTGGCCGCGTATCGCGCGGGGATCATCGCCGCGGTCAAGCTTTACCCTGCAGGGGCCACCACCAACTCGCAATCCGGCGTGCGCGATTTCGGGCGGGTGGCGGGGGTCTTTGACGCAATGGCCGAGGCCGGGGTGCCGCTGTGCGTGCATGGTGAGGTGACCGATCCTGCCATTGACATCTTTGACCGAGAGGCGGTGTTCATCGAGCGCGTGCTAGAGCCGATCCGTCACGCGCATCCGGCGCTGAAGGTGGTGATGGAGCATGTGACCACCCGCGAGGCGGTCGAGTATGTGCGTTCGGTTCCGGCGGGTCTGGCCGCGACGATCACCACGCATCACCTGATCCTGAACCGCAATCACCTGCTGGTAGGCGGGATGCGGCCACACTATTACTGCCTGCCGGTCGCCAAGCGCGAGATCCACCGTCAGGCATTGGTTGAAGCGGCGACTTCGGGCGATGCGCGGTTCTTTCTGGGCACCGATTCGGCCCCACATGCCCTGGATCGCAAGGAATGCGAGTGTTGCGCCGCGGGTTGCTTTACTGCCACCAATACGATGCCGCTGCTGGCCCATGTGTTCGAGCATGCGCACGCGCTTGATCGGCTGGATGGATTTGTCGCCGGTCACGGCGCCGCCTTTTACGGCTTGGCTCGCAATAGCGGCACGATAACGCTGGAGCGTCAGCCCGATCCGGTAGACTTTCCCGCCCGTATCGAGACGGGTGCCGGGCCTGTAGTGGTGTTTTCCCCCGGTTTCCCCGTGCATTGGCGGGTGATCTGAAGCGCGCGTTGCTTCAATTCGATGTGCCCAAGATTGGTAAATCGGTGACCTCGACTGCGGCGAGGTTGGTGCCGATACCGTCGGCTACGTCATTGGTGCCCGAGCCAAGTTGTGTCAGGACAATCATGCCAAAGGCCGCGGCGGCGGCGGTCAGCACAGTCCAATCCACGGTGACCGCACCGGACTCTGCCGACAGCCAGCTGTGCAGTTGCGTCATCAGCTTCACCCGTGTTGTGTCCGCTTGAACCCTAGCAGCCAATTCTGACCAAAGTATGAAGGCCCGCGCCTAGTGTGGTGGCCGCTGTTCGGCCCAAGACGTCGCCCGGTGCCACCCTTGCGCCAATTGCAGCAGGCCCGCATCGCCGCCATGCGGGCCGATCAGTTGCAGCCCCATCGGCAGCCCCTGAGGCCCGAAACCGGCGGGCATTGCCAGCGCCGGCAGGCCGATCAGGCTGGCGGGCACGACGACCTCCATCCAGCGGTGGTAAGTATCCATCGCGCGCCCAGCCACCTCGGTCGGGTATTCCTGCGCCAAGGCAAAGGGCCAGACCTGCGCCGTCGGCAGGATTACCGCGTCAAAGGTCTGGAACAACTCGGCCGCGCGGGCATACCACATCGACCTCCAAAGGCTCGCCTGTTGCACCGCGTCGAGCGTCAGCGACCGTCCAGTCTCGATCTCCCAGATTGCGGTCGCCTTCAACTGACGTCGCCAGTCGGGATTGGAATAGAGCGGTGCCAGACGGTTGGCATTGGCAAAGGCGCGAAGGTCCAGCCACGAACGCCACAGTTGGGCCGCATCAAACGGCGCCGGGATCGCCTCGACGCTGACGCCCAGATCGGCAAACCGGGTCAACGCGGCCTCGCAGGTGGCCAGCACGCCGGCCTCAATCGGATAGGCGCCGCCCCAATCTGCCAACCATGCCACCCGTTTGCCCCGCAGATCAGTGTCGATGCCGCTCAGGAAGTCCTGCGCGGGCAGCGTGAAGGGGCGCCGCGGCTCAGGCCCAGCCATCACGCCCAACAAAAGCGCCAAGTCCCGCGGGCAACGCGCCATTGGGCCATTGGTGGCCAAAGGGTGCAGAAAGGTCTCGCCCATCGGCTCGTCCGGCACCCGGCCCCATGAGGGGCGAAACCCGTAAACGTTGTTCCACCCGGCCGGGTTGCGCAGGGAACCCATCATGTCCGAGCCATCAGCCAGTGCCAGCATCCGCAGCGCCAATGCCACGGCCGCCCCGCCCGATGAGCCGCCAGCACTGACGCCTAGATTCCACGCATTTCCGGTCGCACCATGCACCGGGTTGAAAGTGTGGCTGCCCAGCCCGAACTCGGGTGTGTTGGTCTTGCCAATGAACAGGGCACCGGCCGCGCGCAACCGGCTGACAAAGAGATCGTCCGAACGCGCCACCTGCCCGGCCATGATCGGAGAGCCCATCGTCGTGCGCAACCCGGACACGTTGGCCAAATCCTTGATCGCCATCGGCAATCCATGCAGCGAGCCCTTGACCGGGGCGGCATCGGCGGCGCGAGCCTCGGCCAGCAGGACCTCGGGATCGCGCAGGCAGACTACGGCGTTGACGGCTGGGTTGCGGGCCTCGATCCGGGCGAGGGTTGCACGCATCAACTCTTCGCGCGAAAGCTGCCGTGCCGCCAGTGCCGCCAGTTGCGCCTCGGCGCCCAGGTCCAGAATCGCGTCCATGCTCGTCTCCTCGATTTTCCGATCACTGTCATGCCATCTCGGTGCCTTGGCAAGTGTCGCAAAGCGCCCGACAAAACGTCGCAAACGGTCGAGCGCCAGCCGCCCGCTTGGCGTCGTCTGGCACTCAGCCAAGGGGAGGGCGCGCGGATGATCGACCTGGACGACCTCTTCATCCCGATGCCCGACGGCACACGCTTGGCAGCGCGGCTTTGGCGGCCCGAGGGCGCCGTCGTCCCCGCCATCCTGGAAATGATCCCCTACCGCAAACGCGACAACACCCTGCCGCGCGATGAAACAATACACCCGTGGATGGCGGCACAGGGCTATGCCTGCCTGCGGGTTGATCTGCGCGGCACCGGCGACAGCGAGGGTGTGTTCGACGACGAATACTCGGCGCAGGAACTGGCCGATTGTTGCGACGTGATCGGCTGGATCGCCGCACAGGGCTGGTGCAGCGGCGCGGTGGGGATGATGGGGAAAAGCTGGGGCGGCTTCAACTGCCTGCAGACCGCCTTTCTGCAACCACCGGCGCTGAAGGCCGTGGTCAGCGTCTGCGCCACGGTCGACCGCTTTGCCGATGACATCCATTACAAGGGGGGCTGCCTGCTGGGCGAGAACTTCGCCTGGGGCAGCCTGATGTTGAGCTATTCGGCCCGCCCCGCCGACCCCTTGTTGCGGCCGGACTGGCGCGAGGATCTGCGCCAGCGCATCGCCACCATGCCACATTTGTCCGAGGTCTGGTCCAGCCATCAAAGCCGTAACGCCTACTGGCGCCATGGCTCGGTCGGGCAGGATTACAGTCGTTTGCAGGCCGCCGTGCTGACAATCGGCGGCTGGAACGACAATTACATGAACGCGCCCGCCGCGCTGGTCTCGAACGCCCCGATGGCGCGGGCGATTGTCGGGCCTTGGGTCCATCAATATCCGCATACTGCCGTGCCGGGGCCGCGGATCGACTTTCTTGCCGAGATGAAGGCGTGGTGGGACCGCTGGCTGAAAGGCATCGACAACGGCGCCGAAGGTTGGCCGAACTATCGCGTCTGGATGATGGATTCGGCGCCACCTGATGCCAGCGCGCCGATGCGACCCGGTCGCTGGCTGGCCGAATCGTTGCCCTCGCCGCGCGTGCAGGACCGAGCGATCGACCTCCCCGCCAACGGTAAGCGGATCGCCAGTCGCCAGACTGTCGGCGCAGCAGCGGGAGAATTCTTTCCGATGGGTCTGAACGCCGAGATGGCCGCCGATCAACGCGAGGATGACGCGTTTTCTCTGTGTTTCGACACCGAATGTGCACAAGGGTTGGCGCTGCTGGGTGCGGCACGGCTGGACTTGACGCTTGAGGCCGATCAACCCTTTGGCCTTGTCGCCGCGCGTTTGTGTGACGTGGCGCCGGACGGAGCCACGGTGCGTATCGCACATGGGCTGCTGAACCTGCATCACCGCACCGATCCGCCCACGGCACTGGTGCCGGGTGAACGCATGCAGGTGTCTCTGACGCTTGACCAGATGGCCTATCGGCTGGCGCCGGGGCATCGGTTGCGACTGGCGTTGTCGAACAGCTATTGGCCCTGGGTCTGGCCGTCGCCCGCCCCCGCCACGCTGAGCCTGCACTCAGCCACCCTGACGCTGCCAGTGCATCAGGGCCTGGCGCCCGAGTGGGCATTTGCCGCAGCACCGCCGCCTCCCGCGCCACGCTGCGCCACCACCGGCGGCACCGAAACCCGCGAGCGGCGCATCGATGCGATCAGAGGTCTCGAGACGCAGATCATCACGTCAGACAGCGGCACCAGCGTCAACCCGGACCACGGGTTGACCACCCGCGCCGTGATGCGCGAGCAGTGGTCAATTCACCCCGCCGATCCGCTGTCAGCGCGCTGCCAGATCGACTGGACCCAGCAGTTTTCGCGCCCCGACTGGTCCGTCGAGACCGAAGTTCAGGCCAGCCAGACCTGCGACGCCGAGGCGTTGATCCTGACTGCCACCCTGACAGCGCGACTCAACCAAACCGGGCAAGCGACTGAAACCATCCAGAGAAACTTTTATGCGCGGGTCAACCGTCGCCATGTATGAATATGACCCGCAAGGGCACAAAATGGTTGATTGGCGGGCTGGTCCGTGTTCTTGATTCACCAGTCAACAATAAGCGGCAAACTGTCGCAGCGATCCATGCGCCCAGCGGGCGCGACCAAGGGGAGAGAACCATGAACGACCAATTCCGCTATCTTCTGGCGCGCGCGGCGCGCGGGCAACTGGACCGGCGCAGCTTTCTTGGCCGTGCCGCTGCGTTGGGCGTGACCGGTGCCGCCGCGTCGAGCCTGCTGTCCAGCGCCGTTCTCGCCCAAGGCCCGCGCCGGGGCGGTTCGCTCAGCGTCGGCATGCAGGGCGGCGAGAGCACCAACTCGCTCGACCCGGCCGTCGCCGCCAGCCAAGTGCCCTTTCTGTATCTGAAAAGCTCGGGTGAGCCGCTGTTGGACCTCAGCCCTTCGGGCGAACTGCAAAACCGCCTGGCCGAAGAATACTCGGCCTCGGCCGATGCGACGACCTGGACCTTCAAGATCCGCTCTGGTGTTGAATTCCACAACGGCCAGACCCTGACTGCTGAGGATTGTGCCCAGACCCTGCGCCGTCATTCGGATGAAAACTCGCAGTCGGGAGCACTGGGGGTCATGCGCGGCATCTCGGAAATCCGCGCCGAGGGCGACACTCTGACGCTGGTGACCTCGACCCCCAACGCCGACCTGCCTTTCCTGCTGGCCGATTATCACCTGCTGATGCAGCCCAATGGTGGCTTTGACGATCCCAATGCGGGCATCTTCACGGGCGCCTACAAATGGGTCGAAAACGAGCCCGGCGTGCGCCATGTGCTCGAGCGCAACCCCAACTACTGGGACCAGTCGCGCGGTCACTTCGACTCGGTCGAGATCTTGGTCATCAACGATTCGACGGCCCGCAACTCGGCGCTGCAGTCGGGTCAGGTGCAGATGATCAACCGGGTCGAACCGCGCGTCGCGGGCCTGATGGCGCGCGCACCGGGGATCTCGGTGCAATCGACCTCGGGTCCGGGGCACTATGTGTTCATCATGCATTGCAACACCGCGCCCTTCGACAACAACGACCTGCGTATGGCGCTGAAACTGGCTATCAACCGCGAGGACATGGTCGAGCGCATTCTGCGTGGCTTTGGCTCGGTCGGCAATGACATGCCGATCAACGCCGCCTATCCGCTCTTTGATGACTCGATCCCGCAGCGCACCTATGACCCGGATCAGGCCCGCTTCCACTTCCAGCGCTCGGGCCACTCGGGACCGATCGACCTGCGCGTCTCCGAAGTAGCCTTCCCCGGTGCCATCGACGCCGCGCAACTCTTCCAGGAAAGCGCTGCAGCCGCCGGGATCGAGTTGAACATCATCCGTGAGCCGGGCGACGGTTACTGGTCCGAAGTCTGGAACGCCAAGCCGTTTTGCGCCAGCTATTGGGGCGGGCGTCCGGTGCAAGACCAGATGTATTCGACGGCCTATCTGTCGACCGCCGACTGGAACGACACGCGCTTCCATAACGAGCGCTTCGACTCGCTGCTCAACGAGGCCCGTGGCGAACTCGATCTCGTCCGGCGCAAGGCGCTTTACAGCGAGGCCGGGCTGCTGGTGCGCGACGAGGGCGGGCTGATCTGCCCGATGTTCAACGACTTCATCGACGCGCACAACGACCAGGTCACGGGCTGGATCGAGAGCAACGCGCTCGAGATGATGAACGGTCTGGCGCCCTCGATGATGTGGTCGGCGGCGTAAGGGTCGATGGTACCCATCCTCACACTGGTGACCCAGCGCATTGCGCTGGGTCTCGTCCTGTTACTCGCGGTCTCGGTGCTGATTTTTGCCGGGACCGAGTTGTTACCCGGCGACGTGGCGCAGGCGATCCTCGGCCAAGGGGCGACCCCTGAGGCCTTGGCCAACATGCGCACCCGCATGGGGCTCGATGAATCGGCCATCAGCCGCTATTTTGCCTGGCTCGGTGCGGCCTTGCAGGGTGATCTGGGCGTGGCCCTGTCGAATGGGCGCGACATTGCCGCTTCGATCGGGCAACGACTGGGCAATACGCTGTTTCTGGCGGCGGTCACTGCGGCGATCTCGGTGCCGCTGGCGATTTTTCTGGGCCTGCTGGCCGTGCGTTACCGGGACCGCTGGCCGGACAAGCTGATCTCTGGCTTGACCCTGACCTCGATCTCGCTGCCCGAGTTCCTACTCGGCTATGTGCTGATGTATGTCTTTGCGGTCAAGCTGGGCTGGTTCCCTTCGGTGTCGAACATCAACAGCGGCATGTCCTTTTGGCAAAAGCTGAACGCCGTGGCCCTGCCCTCGCTGGTGCTGACGCTGGTGGTACTGGCGCACATGATGCGCATGACCCGCGCGGCGATCCTGAATGTCATGCAATCGGCCTATATCGAGACCGCCGAACTCAAGGGACTGCGCCGCCTGACGCTGATCGCGCGGCACGCGATGCCCAATGCGCTGGCGCCGATCGTCAATGTGGTGATGCTGAACTTGGCCTATCTGGTGGTGGGCGTCGTTGTCATCGAGGTGGTCTTTGTCTATCCCGGCATGGGGCAGTATCTGGTGGACCATGTCGCCAAGCGCGATGTGCCAGTGGTGCAGGCCTGCGGGCTGATATTTGCCGCGATCTATATCGGGCTGAACCTGTTGGCCGATCTGATCTCGATCCTGTCCAACCCCAGATTGAGGCACCCGAAATGAAGGGCATTCCCCTCTCGGCCCTCTTTGGTCTGATCGTCACCGGGCTGTTCTTTGGCATGGCTGCGCTGGCGCCGTGGATCGCCCCTTATGGCATGTCCGAGATCGTCGGCGATGTGTGGGAGCCGGCTTCGGGCCAGTTCTGGCTGGGCACTGACAATATCGGCCGCGACCTGTTGACCCGCATGATCTATGGCGGGCGCAATACGATCTTTGTCGCCTCGATGGCCACCGCGCTGTCGTTTTGCCTCGGTGCCTTTCTGGGCTTCACTGCGGCGGTCTATGGCGGTTGGGTCGATCAGTTGCTGGCGCGCGGCAATGATCTGGTGATGTCGATCCCGACGCTGATTTCGGCGCTGGTGGTGCTGTCGGTGATGCCGGTGACGCTGCCTGTGCTGATTGTGGTGATGGGCCTGCTCGATTCCACGCGGGTCTTTCGCCTGTCGCGTGCCGTCGCCGTCGATATCAACGTGATGGATTTTGTCGAGGCCGCCCGGCTGCGCGGCGAAGGACAATCATGGGTGATCTTTCGCGAGATCCTGCCAAATGCCTTGTCACCGCTGGTGGCCGAACTGGGCCTGCGTTTCATCTTCGCCATTCTCTTCATCTCGACCCTGTCCTTCCTCGGCCTCGGCATTCAGCCGCCTGCTGCCGATTGGGGCGCCATCGTCAAGGAAAACCGCGAGGGCATCGTTTACGGCATTCCGGCGGCGCTGGTGCCCGCCGTGGCCATCGTCACGCTGTCGATCGCGGTCAATCTGGTGGCCGACTGGGCGCTGACGCGCACCACCAGCCTGAAAGGGGGCCGAGGTGCCTGATCCGCTGCTGAGTATCCGCAACCTGCGCATCGAGGCGACGGTGCATGCCCCCGGAGAACCCTCGCGCGAAGTGGTGATCGTTGATGACGTTTCGCTGTCTTTGGACCGCGGCAAGGTCATGGGGTTGATCGGCGAATCCGGTGCAGGGAAATCGACCATCGGCCTGAGCGCGCTGGCGTACGGCCGTGGCGGCATCCGGTTGACCGGCGGCACGATCACGCTGAACAACCGCGAGATCCGGCTGGCCGATGCCGCCACGCTGCGGTCCTTGCGCGGGCGTGAGGTGACCTATGTCGCGCAATCGGCCGCCGCCGCCTTCAACCCGGCCAAGCGGTTGATGGAGCAGGTGATCGAGGCCACGCTGCATCACGGCCTGATGAGTCGCGAGGCCGCCGAAGCCCGCGCCGTTGATCTCTTCCGCACCTTGTCACTGCCCGACCCCGAAACCATCGGCCAGCGTTATCCGCATCAGGTCTCGGGCGGGCAATTGCAGCGGGCGATGACGGCGATGGCGCTCTGCCCAAAGCCGGACCTCGTGATTTTTGACGAACCGACCACGGCGCTTGATGTCACCACGCAGATCGACGTTCTGGCGGCGATCAAGACCGCCATTGCGCAGACCGGGGTTGCTGCGCTTTACATCACGCATGATCTGGCCGTCGTGGCGCAGGTCTCGGATGAAATCATGGTTTTGCGTCATGGCAAGATGGTCGAGCATGGCACCGTGCAGCAGATTATCGAGGCCCCGCGACAGGACTATACCCGCGCGCTGATCTCGGTGCGTTCGATCGAGCACACCGAAAAGCCCCCCAGTGCCCAGCCTCTGCTGGTGGTGCAGAACGTCAGCGCGCGTTATGGCGCGATGGCCAAGGATGTGCTGTCGAACGTCTCGGTGCAGGTGCATCCGGGGCAGACACTGGCGCTGGTGGGCGAATCCGGCTCGGGTAAATCGACGATGGCGCGGGTTATCACCGGGCTGTTGCCGCCACGCGCCGGGCAGATCACCTTTGACGGCCGCACCCTGCCCCGCGCGCTGAAAGACCGCCCGCGCGAGGACCTGCGACAGATCCAGATGATCTATCAGATGGCCGATGTGGCGATGAACCCGCGTCAGACGGTGGCAACGATCATCGGTCGGCCGCTGGAGTTCTACTTTGGCCTGCGGGGTGCCGAACGCGACGCCCGCGTGCAGGAACTGCTGGACGCGATCGAACTGGGCAAAGGGTACGGCGAGCGCTATCCGGCCGAATTGTCGGGCGGGCAAAAGCAGCGCGTCTGCATCGCGCGCGCGTTGGCCGCCAAGCCAAAGTTGATCCTGTGCGACGAGGTCACGTCGGCGCTCGACCCGCTGGTTGCCGATGGCATCCTGAAGCTGCTGCTCGATCTGCAAGCGCGCGAGGGGGTGGCCTATCTCTTCATCACCCATGACATTGCCACGGTGCGTGCGATCGCCGACAGTATCGCTGTGATGTATCAGGGCCGGGTGCAGCGCTATGGTGCGAAATCCGACGTGCTGGCGCCGCCGTTCGACGATTACACCGACCTGCTGCTGTCCTCGGTGCCGGAAATGCAGATTGGCTGGCTCGAACGAACGCTGGCTACGCGGCGGATGGAATCGGCGGGCAACTGACGCGCATTGCGCGCCCCGCCCGCCGCCAGTATGCAGGGCGCCAGCCCCAGCCTCAGGTGTCCCATGTCCGACCAGCCCGACCGCCCGCAGATCTATCTCGTGACACCCGCGGCCTTCGACCCCGAGGTCTTTGCACCGACCCTGCTGCCGCTGCTCGATGCGGTGCCGGTAGCCTGCCTGCGCCTCGCCATGGCGGGTAATGACGAGGACGCCATCGCCCGCGCTGCCGATGTGCTGCGCGATCTTGCCCATGCGCGCGATATTGCGCTGGTGATCGAACGGCATGTCAGTCTCGTCGAGCGCCTGGGTCTGGACGGCGTCCACCTGCCCGAGGGCGCCCGCGACCTGCGCAAATTGCGCAAGACGCTGGGCGACGATGCGATTATCGGTGCCGCCTGTGGGGCTTCGCGCCACGACGGCATGAACGCGGCCGAGGCCGGGGCCGATTATGTCACCTTCTCGCCCGTCGGCGAAACGGCGCTCGGCTCTGGCTCTCGTGCCGAGCCCGAGCTTTTCGCGTGGTGGAGCGAGATGATCGAAGTGCCGGTGGTTGCCGAAGGCGCACTAACCCCGGAACTGGTGGCGGCGCTCGCGCCGGTCACCGATTTCCTTGCGTTCGGCAGCGAACTTTGGCTTTCCGACAACCCGTTGAAAACGCTGAAGGCCCTCGTCACTCCGCTCGGCCTCTGACCCAATCTTAGTGCCAAAATGTCCTTGGGTGGAAAACCTACCCGAAGGGAGTGGGCAGCAGCCCTTTGGCGCAAAGGGGGCTCGAGGCCTCCGACGGCATTACCCACAGATCGCCCGCGGTCAGCGATCCTGTCGCACCAGCCCACTTGCCACCAGCATCGACCCCATCAAAATCAACGCCACCAGCGTAAAGGACGCCCGCAGCCCCGCCAGTTCCGCCGCCAGCCCCAGCAAAGGTGGCCCCAGGAAATAGCCCAGATAGCCCAGCACCGTCGCCCGGGCGATCGCCCGGCTGCGTAACTCGGGCTGCGATAAGCGGCCGATCATCGACAGCACCGTCGGCACCACCACCGAGGCCCCCAGCCCCATGACAATGAACCCGGCATAGGCACCCAGCGGTCCCTGTGCGACCACCACCAGCCCCACCCCGAGAACCGCCAGCACCAGCCCGCCGCGCAAGAGATGCCGGTCCGCGACCCGCAGCGCCACGCCCTGCCCCAGCAGCCGCCCGAACCCCATGGTAAGCCCCATCAATGCCGGTGCCATCGAACCGGCGCCATGCGCGCCGCCCAGATCGCGTTCGATATAGAGCGCCGACCAGGCCTCGACCGCGTTTTCCGACATCAGCCCGGCCAGGATCAACACCCCGCCAAGCAAGGGCACGATCCCCAACCGGACCTTCGCTGAAGCGCCCTTACCGCCCAGCCCCCCGATGATGCCATCGCGCTCCCAGGCCAGCGCACCCAGCGTTACAACCACCGCCGCCGCCGTCCAAAGGATCGCTTCGATCCCCCAACCTGCCGCGCGCGCCACGCCCGTCAGCGCAGCCCCACTGGCAAAGGCCAGCGAATAGAGCCCGTGGTTCAGATTCATCAGCGAGCCGCCGCGCCGGGTTTCGATCGCCGAAAGCCGCGCGTTCATGAAGACATCCAGCGCGCCGGTCGCCGTGCCCATCGCCATCAGCGCCAGAACAAAGCCCGCCGCCCCACCCGCCGTACCCATGCTGGCCAGCGCCAATCCCATCAGAACGGTAAACCCCGGCAGCGCCGCGCGGCCCAAGGGCGTGCCCAGCCGCGGCGCCAGAGTCATCATGGCAATTGCCGCCACCGAGCCCCAGATCAGCAAGAGCCCCATCGCGCCGTCATCAACCCCCAGCGCCGCCTTGACATCGGGCATCGCCGCCATGAAGGACCCCCAGACCACGCCCATTGCCACGAAACAGGCCGCAGGCGCTCGGCTGGCGATCAGGGCAGACCAGGCAGCGGTCAAGGCGGCAGACAGGGCGGCGGACATTCGTGGCCTCCAAGGGGTTGCGCGCACTCAATCATGCGGACTGTGCGAGGTCCAGAGACCGCCTGCCCTTCGCCGAACCAAGTTTCCGCTTTCCTTTCCTCGCTGTCCGCGTTATGGCCAGCCCCGCTGCGCATCCACCCTTGGAGGGGCGTGGCCAATGCAACATCATTAGGAGAACCGATATGGCTGGAGAGATCCCTGATCTCGTCGCCGAGGTCCGGATGGGGACAGGCAAGGGGGCCGCTCGTCAATCTCGTCGTGACGGCAAGGTGCCGGGCGTGGTTTACGGTGGCGGTGCCGAACCGCTGGCGATCAACTTCGACTACTACCCGCTGCTCAAGCTGCTCAAAGAAGGCCGCTTCAAGTCCAAGCTGTGGAACCTCAAGGTTCCGGGCCAGGACGATGTGCGCGTCATCTGCCGCGACGTACAGCGCGATGTCGTCAAGGACACGCCGACCCATGTGGACCTGCTGCGCCTGCGCCGCACGACCCGCATCAACCTTTTCGTGCATGTCGAGTTCATCAACCACGCGGCAGCCCCCGGCCTCAAGCGCGGCGGAACGCTGACTGTCGTGCGCCCTGAGGTCGAACTGAACGTGCTGGCCGGCGATATCCCGGAAAAGATCATCGTCGACCTGACCGACAAGGCCATCGGTGACGTGATCCATATCGAGGACGTCACCCTGCCCGAAGGCGTCAAGTCGGTGATCGCGCGCAACTTCGTCATCGCCAACATCGCCGCCCCCTCGGGTCTGCGGTCGAGCGACAACGAAGAGGCCTGATGTCGTGCGCCCCGGCGCCGACAGTCTCTGACAGCAAACCCCGCCCCTGATCCGGGCGGGGTTTCGCATGTGCGCCGCCCTCTTTGCTCTTCAAATATCCTCAGGGGGTGAATTGGCGCAGCCAAGAGGGGGCAGAATGCCCCCTATCCCGGCCCATGGACAGCCCGCCAGCCAAAGGCTAGAACCACCCGCATGACCCTGATCGTCGGCCTTGGTAATCCCGGCGCCCAATACGCGCACAACCGACACAACATCGGCTTCATGGCGCTTGACCGCATCGCCATCGACCACGGTTTTGGCCCATGGAAAGCCCGGTTTCAGGGGCAGGTGGCCGAGGGGCGGCTCGGTGACGCCCGCATCACTCTTCTCAAACCGCAGACCTTCATGAACCTCTCGGGCCAGTCTGTGGGCGAGGCGTTGCGTTATCTCAAATTGGCGCCCACCGAATGCACCGTGCTGCATGACGAACTCGACCTCGCCCCTGGAAAGCTGAGGCTGAAGACTGGCGGCGGTCATGCCGGGCACAATGGCTTGCGCTCGATGATCCAGCACATCGGCGACGGGTTTCACCGCGTGCGGCTGGGCATCGGTCATCCCGGGCACAAGGACGCTGTGGCCGCCTATGTGCTGCATGATTTCGCCAAGGCCGACGAGGACTGGCTCGATGACCTGCTGCGTGGCATCTCTGATGGTGCCCCTGCGCTGGCGGCAGGTGACGGCGCACGGTTTCAGAACGCCGTCGCCGCGCGCACCGCCCCGCCGCGCAACGCCGGACGCGAGCGTCCGACCGCGGCGCCCGAACCCGCCCCGCCACCGCCGCAGGACACCCGCAGCCCGCTGCAGCGACTGGCTGAGCGTTTCAAATGACCGACCCGCTGCGCATCGCCCTTCGCCAACAGGCCGAGAGCTGCGCGGGCCTCGGCTCACCCTTCATGGCGCGACTCTGCCAGTTGCTCGCCGAACGCCTGCAGCCCGACACTCCCCTTACCCGCCGCCTTTTTGACTGGCTGGGTGATCTGGGCCCCTCCGCCGCTTCGGTCCCCCTGCGGCTTGCCGGTGCGCTGCATGCGCTGGTGCTGCAGGGGCACCCCGGCCTCGGCGCGGTTTATCCACCACACGCGCCGGCGGACGAGGCGCTCTGGTTGGCCCTCGTCAACGCATTGCACACTGAGGCCAATGCCATCGACGCCTTCCTCGACAGCCCGCCGCAGACCAACGAGGTGCGCCGTTCTGCGGCGTTGATCGCCATCGGTCACTGGTTGGCTGCGCGCCACCGCTTGCCCTTTGTTCTCAGCGAACTCGGCGCCAGTGCCGGGCTCAACCTGCTCTGGGACCGCTTTGCGTTGCAGACCCAAGCCGGGCACCTCGGTCCCGCCGACCCGGTGTTGACCCTGACGCCCGATTGGCGCGGCCCGCTGCCTGCCCAGATCCCGCTGACCGTCACCGAGAGGGCGGGCTGCGACCTGAACCCGATAGATGTGACCGAGTCCGTGCAACGCCTGCGTCTGCTGGCGTATCTCTGGCCCGACCAGCCGCAGCGTCGCATCTTGACCGAAGCTGCCGTCGCCGCCGCCCCACCCCTGCCTGAGCGCTCCGATGCCATCGACTGGCTGGCGACGCGCCTGTCCCCGCGTTCCGGTCACCTACACCTGATCTGGACAACTGTTGCCTGGCAGTATTTCCCGCTGCAGTCCCAGACCCGAGGCACCGAATTCATCGAGGCCGCCGGTGCCCGCGCCACCGCTGACGCCCCACTCGCCTGGGCCAGCTATGAGGCTGATGGCCAAAGCCCCGGCGCCGCGCTCACTCTGCGGCTCTGGCCGGGTGACCTGACGATCCCACTGGGACGCGCCGACTTCCACGGCCGCTGGATCGACTGGCGCGCCCCCTGACGTAACGTTCAACTTGACCAAAGCGCCCACCTTGCGACTGCGGCACA
>CALESR010000140.1 GCA_937907485.1 uncultured Paracoccaceae bacterium
GCCGCCGTCTGATTGACGGCAGCTGCGGTGATGCGCGCACCAGAGTGCGAGTATACACTCCAGAACATCCAAGCGGCGCGCCGGTCACCCCGGCGCGCCGCTTTTCCTTGCACGGGCACACAGCCATGAGCGCCCCTCTCCCCGACCAGAACCAGACCCCGGACAAGCGGGCAAAGGCATTGCCCCTGCGCGCCTATCTCTGGCTGCTGCTGCATCTTCCGTTCGGATGGCGCCGCGCGCTGGCCGCATGGCTCGGCGCCAGCCTGCCGATGCGCCGTTCGCGCATTGGCCGGACAATCCGGACGCAGATCGCCGCATTGCTGCCCGACCGCGCCGCGCAAGCCGAGGCGCTGGCTGCCTCGGTCCTTGCCAACATGGCCCGCGCCCAGATCGAATTGCTGTCAGGTCCGCCGTTTGCCGAATGGGCCGGGCGCGCGCCGGTCGACGGGCCGGGCTGGCCCGCGTTGCAGGCCGCCCACCGCGACGGGCGACCGGCGATCCTGCTGGTGTCGCATTTCGGCAATCCAGCGGCGGTCGGCGCGGCCCTGATGGCGCGCGGCATCGTCTTTGGCTCGCTGTACAAGCCGCAGCCCGTGCCCCAGATCGAGGTGATCTACCACCGCGCGGTGCAGAATTTCACCCGCCCGATGTTTCCCACCGGCCGCGCAGGCGTCGGGGCGATGGTGCGCCACCTGCGCGGCGGCGGGATGGTCAGCATCAGCTTTGATCTGGACCGACCCGAGGGCGCGGTGCTGGACTTTCTGGGCCGACCCAGCCGCACGCCGCTGTCGATGGCCGAAATGGCCCTGCGCTATGACGCGGCGCTGATCCCGGTCTATGGCCTGCGCAGCGCGGATGGTGCCGGGTTCACCGTGGTCATTGACCTGCCGATCCCCGCCGGCCCGCCGACAGCGATGATGCAGGCGGCCAACCACAGCCTTGAACGCATGGTTCGCGCGCATCCCGACCAGTGGCTTTGGTGGCACCGGCGCTGGAAGGCGACGCGCTCCCACCAACAGGATTGACCGCTCGCCAGTCGCCCGCCGGACCGGCAACTGGACAAACACGTGTTTCAGGCCTAGGTTTTGCCCCCCTGACCACAAAAGGCGGACACAGTGACAAAAACTGGCGCCGCCCCCTCCGACGGCCGAAAACCGCAAAAACTGCGCGACCGCGCCACGTTGCTGCTGGTGCCCGCGGTGCTGCGTCTGCCCTTTGCCCTCAGACTGTGGCTGGCGGGCTTCATCGGGCGACGGCTGATTGGCCCCTTGTCCTCGCAGCGCCGCAGGGTCGCAGCGGCAGTGCGGCATTTCCGGCCCGAATTGCCCGAGGCCGAGGTGAGCCGCATCGCCACCGCTGTTCCGGGTAATCTGGCGCGGCTGGTGATCGAGGTGCTCTCGGGCCCCGACCTGCGCCGCCTTGGCCCCAAGGTGCCGGTCGAGGGGCCGGGCCTGGCCGCCCTGTCCGAGGCGCGCGACGCCGGGCGCCCGGCGATTCTGGTCACCGCGCATTTCGGCAATTACGAGGCGATGCGCATCGCGCTGATCGCCCGCGGCTTTCCGGTTGGCGGCTATTTCAAGGACTTCAAGTCGCCCGGCATGACCCGGCGCTATCTCGACTCGGCCGGAGCGGCGGGGCAGCCGCTGTTCGCCGACACGACCGAGGGGCGCAAGGGCGTGATCCGCTTTCTGCGCGGCGGTGGCATGCTGGGCATCCTGATCGACCTCGACTGACCGCAGGGTGTGCTGCTGGATTTCCTCGGCAAACCCACCCGCACCGTGCTGTCGCTGGCCGAGATGGCGCTGAAATATGACGCGCTGCTGGTGCCGGTCTGGGGCCTGCGCACCAAGGCCGCGCCGGGGTTCCGGGTGCAAATCGATCCGCCGGTGCCGCAGTCCGAACCCCGCGCCATGACCCAGGCGTTGAACGACGCCTTTGGCGCGCAGGTCCGCGCCCACCCCGAACAATGGGTCTGGTGGCACAAGCGCCGCAAGCGCAGTCACCCCTGACCGCGCCGCAGGCCGGGGGGCTGGCTGACTGGGGCGCCTCAGGGCGCGAGCACGGCGCCCGCGCAAGTGGCCCCGGCTGGACAGACGCCACCGGCGCGACTAGAACCCCAACCGAACCCCGCAGCAAGACGCAGACCCATGCGACGCAATCCCCCTTCCGAACCGCGCCTCTCGCTGCGCCACAGGCTGCAGGACAGTTTGAGCGCGCTGGTGATCCGCGCCGCGCTGCGGTTGCCCTATGACCGGCGGGTCGCGGCGATGGGATGGTTCAGCCGCAGCGTTCTGGGCCCGCTGGCGATGAACCGCCGCATCCGCGCCAATCTGGCGCATGTCGCGCCCCAGTTGCCGCCGGCCGAGGTTCGCCGACTGTGCCGCGAGGTGGCCGACAACTTTGGCCGTTCGATGATCGAACTGAATTCCGGTGTCGAATTCGCCCGCCATGCGGCCACCATGCCCCTTGGCGGCGCCGGACTGCCCGCGCTCGAGGCGGCGCGGGCGGCGGGGCGACCGGTGATCCTGGCCTCGGCGCATTTCGGCAACTACGACGCCTGGCGTGGCGGTCTCAGTCAGCGGGGCTACCGCGTCGGCGGGCTCTACAAGCCACTGCGCAATCCGGCGACCAACCGGCGCTATCTGGCGGTGATTTCCGAAATCGCCAGCCCGCTGTTCGCGCGCGGCAATGCCGGCATGGCCGAGATGGTGCGGTTCTTGCGCGGCGGCGGCATGCTGGGGATCTTGACCGATGTGCATGTCGCGAATGGCGAGCGGCTGGATTTTCTGGGCAAACCGGCGCTGACCGCCACCTCGGCGGCCAAGCTGGCGCTGAAATACGATGCACTGTTGCTGCCAATCTATGCCACGCGCAATCCCGACGGGTTGAGCTTCACCATCGAGGTCGAGGCGCCGATCCCGCATGGTGACCCGCTGGTGATGACGCAGGCGCTGAATGACAGCATCTCGGCCCGCGTGCGTGGCGCGATGGGCCAGTGGTTCTGGGCGCACCGGCGCTGGAAGAACACCGGCGCCTGACGGGTCAGCGCAGGCGTGCGGCGGCGATGATCTCGCCCTGCCCGACTTCCTGCACCAGCACGACGACCGGCTCGTCACCCGCCAGCGGCACCGTCAGGGTCAGCGGCGAGGTCATGTCCCAATTTGCGATCGGTTGCCATGCGGTGACGACATTGGCATAGGTCGACGTGCGCCCGGCATTCTCGCCGCCAAGGATCTCGACGATCTCGGTGTCGCGGTAGCGCACCATCTGCACCACGAACGGCCCGGTCGGAGTCACCGGGATCAACGCCGGGATGGGCGCGGGAACCGGGGCACTGGGGCTGAGGGCGGCGTCGTCCTCAGCCTCGGCCTCGGCCAGAGTGACCGCTTCGGCGGCGGGGCTCGACAGGCTCAGGGCGCCGATCACCGCATTGGCCGACACCCCGCCGACCGCGCTGCGCCGCGAGGTCAGCATCGGCACCGGCGCCATGTCGGCCAGCGGCGAGGCCTGAATCTCCAGCCCGCCATTGCCGGTTCGCGTCAGCGTCAGCGAGACCTCGGGGGCCAAGGCGTGCTGGGCCGCGATGGCGTCCATCACCTGCATGGTGCGAAAGCCCTCGATCAGTTCGACGCCATTGACCACCATCTGCGGCGTATAGATCGTCGAATGACCGTGGCGGCGGGCATAGGCCTGCTGGCGCTCGGTATGCGCGCGGCTGGCAAAGGTGTCGGGCCAGCCGATGTAATCCCAATAATCGACATGCAGGGCCAGCGCGATCACGTCCTCGCGCGCGGCGAGCTCCAGCATCAGGTCATCCGCGGGCGGGCACGAGGCGCAGCCTTGCGAGGTATAGAGCTCCAGCAGCACCGGGCGGCCCGTCGCCGTGACCTCTTGCTGGGCCGCCAACGGCGTCGCCAGCACCAGCGCCAGCGCCAGCGCACGCATGCCGATGACCCGGCGCAAGGCGATCCCTGCGGATCGCGCCCCGTGTCCCGTGCGCGTCTTGGCGTTCAGCATCATGCACCCACTCCCGGTTTGCGTGCCCAATGAAACGGCAAATGGCCCGATGCGCAAGCCGGGGCAAGGCGGTTCGGGGCCGGTTACACTCTCTTGTGACGGCGCGGCACCACCCGGTGATGCAGGCGCGGCGCCTCCGGGGCCGCTGTTATCGCCAACAACGCCGGCCCCAACAAATTTGTGCACAATGGTATACAAAAAGCCGCGCACCCTCTTGATCGCTCGGGCCAGATGGGGCAAGAGCAGCGCAGCCAAACCCCTCTTGACCCGAAGGGAGCCTCCCCCATGACCATCATCGTCGGCAAAGACAGCGCCGGAACCCGCCGGTCGTTGACCATCAACGGCCAGTCGGTCGCCTATTATTCGATCCCCGCCGCGCAAGCCGCCGGTCTGGGCGATTTCAGCCGCCTGCCCGCCTCGCTGAAGGTGGTGCTGGAAAACATGCTGCGCTTCGAGGATGGCGGTTTCACCGTCTCGGTCGAGGACATCAAGGCCTTTGCCGAATGGGGCGCCCAGGGCGGCAAGAACCCGCGCGAGATCGCCTATCGCCCGGCCCGCGTGCTGATGCAGGACTTCACCGGCGTTCCGGCGGTCGTTGACCTCGCCGCGATGCGCGACGGGATCAAGGGCCTCGGCGGCGATCCGCAAAAGATCAACCCGCTGGTGCCGGTCGATCTGGTGATCGACCACTCGGTGATGATCGACGAATTCGGCAATCCCCGCGCCTTCCAGAAGAACGTCGATCTGGAATACGAGCGCAACATGGAGCGCTATGTCTTCCTGAAATGGGGCCAGAACGCCTTCCAGAACTTCCGCGTCGTGCCGCCCGGCACCGGGATCTGCCATCAGGTCAACCTCGAATATCTGGCGCAGACCGTCTGGACCGACAAGGATCAGGCCGGGGCCGAGGTCGCCTATCCCGACACCCTCGTCGGCACCGACAGCCACACCACCATGGTCAAC
>CALESR010000141.1 GCA_937907485.1 uncultured Paracoccaceae bacterium
CGCCGGGCCGACATCGCCGATCTGCGCGCCGAAATCGACCTGCAATCAGATTTTGCGCTGGAAGATTCGGGCTTTGTTGCCTCGATGAGGCGGATGAATCTGGCGCTGGCCGGGGCCTCGGGCAATCCGGCGCTGACCATGCTGGCGCAGGGGTTGATCGAGGCCGAGTTCGCACTGCCGATGACGCTGGCCTATCCGACGCGAGTTCGCGCGCGCTTCCTTTCGTACCACGTCCGCCTTGCGAACAGCATCGCGGCCGGGCGCGCCGATGAGGCTCGCGCCGCGCTGATCGATCTTTGGGGGTTCGAAGCCGATCTGGTCTCAGGCGCACTGGACGGCGCCACGCAGGTCGAACGGCCGCCAAAGATGCGCGACCTTCGACTGCCGCGTGTGCAGCGGTTGCCACCTGTTCCTGAATAAAGGCCGAGCGCGATGGAGCATTCGTTTCGCCACCGCCTCGCATCGGCCATCGACCCTGAGATGCGCAGCGGGCGCGGCTTATCACCGCTGAACCGGCTGGTCTTTGCGGCGATCCTGCTGTTAATCGGCATCGCAGTCCTTGAGACCGAGGTGCACGTCCTTACCCGCTTTGGCGGCCTTTTGCAGGCGATCAAGCTGGTATTGTTCGGGCTTTTCACGCTGGAATATCTGGCGCGGCTGTGGACTGCCTCGCTGAACCCTCGTTATTCCAGCGCTTTTGCCTATGCGCGCACGCCGTCTGCGTTGCTGGATCTGGTGGTGCTGATTACCTTTGTCACGCCGGTTCTAGGGCTGGAGGCGGCGGTGTTCCGGCTGTTGCAACTGGCGCGCATCCTGCGGCTGGCGCGACTAGGGCGCTATAGCCGCGCGATGACCTTGCTGGTCGAGGCGATACGGTCACGCTCGGCCGAATTGCTGCTGAGCCTGGGCATGGCCTTTGCGCTGATGCTGGCCGCGGCGACGCTGCTGTATCTGGTCGAGTCCGAGGCGCAGCCCGAGGCCTTTGGTTCGATCCCGCGGGCGATGTGGTGGGCGGTGGAAACCCTGACCACGGTTGGCTATGGCGATGTCATCCCGGCGACGCCGCTGGGCCGGATTCTGGCCGCACTGACGGCCTTGTGCGGCATCGGCATCATCGCCCTGCCGGCCGGGGTGCTGGCGGGGGCGTTTTCCGACGCTATCCGGCAGGCCCGCGAGACACGTGCACATCCGCACGACTGAGGCCTTGTTGCCGCGACGCGCCGGGCCTATATTGGCCTTGTTCCCGGCAACGGGGGCTATGGACATAAACGCGCTCGTAATACTCGGATCGGACCCGGGGGCGGTACCCGGCGGCTCCACCACTACCCCGTTCATGGACGGGCCATGGGGCCGAAACAGGATCGACGGACGACCAAAGGGGTTTGCTTTGTCTCGGTGAGGTACCACCGTTATCGGTCCACAAGTACAGTTGCCAATGACAACCGTGCTCCGATCGCCGTTGCTGCGTAAGCAGTAACGAGGTCGAAACCAAGTCCTTGCGGGTAGCACCGTAAGGCGGGGTCCGCAGGCACCTGGCAACAGAAGCCTGCACTTACCCTCACCCCTCACAGGTTCGTGAACGCCCGCACCGTCATAGCGTGGCAGCATGGTGCATGATCTGGCCCCGCCTCTTGCCCGCGCTGGTGTTGTCCTTGGCCGCGTCGCAGGCGCAGGCCTGTCAGACGGCGCTTGTGCTCGCGATGGATGTCTCGGGATCGGTCGATGCCTTCGAATATCAGTTGCAGGCCGAGGGAGTCGCGGCAGCCGTGCGTGACCCCGATGTGCGCGACGCGCTGGTGCATGGACAGGTTGCTGTGAGCGTGCTGCAATGGTCAGGCGCAATGGAGCAGACGGTCACTCTGCCGTGGTTTCGGGTGCAGGAACCGGCAGACATCAACCGGCTGAGCGCCCGCATCGCGGCGATGCCGCGTGCCCATGCCGCAGGCAATACCGCTGTGGGCGACGCGCTGGCCGTGGCGAGCGACCTCTTCGATCAGGTGCGCGACTGCGCCCGCTGGGTGATCGACGTCTCAGGCGACGGGGATGAGAACGAAGGCTATCGGCTGGCCGCTGAACGCCGCGCGGCGTGGTCGCGCGGCATCACCGTCAATGGGCTGGCCATCGAGGGCATGGCAACAGGCGTCTCGATCACGAGTTTCTATCGCCGCCATGTGGTGACGCCCGGGGGATTTGTCATTACCGCCCAGCAGCACGAGGACTTCTTTCATGCCATGCGCGAAAAGCTGCTGCGCGAGTTGATCCCACCTTTGGCAGCGCTGAACCCCTGAGCCGGGCGCGGTTTTCTGCACCGGCAAACGGATCATGGGCTTTTCTTCGCTGACGAAACCCCTATGCTGACCCGGCGGCCCCCGCGACACAGCAAAGAGACACGGCATGGAACGCGGACTCGATTACGGCAACCTGATGCACCAGGCGATGCGCGGCCTCATCCGTGAGGTCCTGACGCGGATAGCCGCCCATGGCCTGCCGGGCGACCACCATTTCTTCATTACGCTCAATACGCGTTATCCGGGCGTCGAGATGGCCGACTGGTTGCGCGCGCGCTATCCGGACGAGATCACCATCGTCATTCAGCATTGGTTCGAGGCGCTGACCGTTACCGAGGCGGGCTTTGGCGTAACGTTGAATTTCGGCAACCAGCCGGAACCGCTGATCGTTCCCTTCGATGCAATCACCACCTTTGTCGACCCGTCGGTCGAATTCGGTCTCAAGTTCGAGACCCATGACGACGAGGATGACGAGGACGAGGATGACGACGAAGCGCCGATGTTGCATGCAGCGCCCGAGCCGCAAAAGGCCGGCGAAGTGGTCAGTCTGGACAAGTTCCGCAAATAATTGGCCGGCAAAGGGGCGCTGCGCACCCCCTCTGGCCCTGCGGGAGGCATCGGATGAGCAAATCGTTGGCACGGGTGAAACAGGCTTTGGCGTCCAGTGGCCTGACGGCACAGATTCTAAACCCCGGCCCCAGTCGCACCGCCGAGGCCGCCGCGCTGGCCTGTGGCTGCGCGTTGGATCAGATTGCCAAGTCGCTGATCTTTCAAGGGGAAACCGGGCGGATCTATCTGTTCCTGACTGCGGGTGGGCGCCAGTTGGACCCCGCACGGGCGTCACGGGTCGCGGGCGAATCGCTGGTGCGCGCCGATGCGGCAACGGTGCGGCGTGAGACCGGCTTTGCCATCGGCGGGGTGGCGCCTCTGGGTCATCTTAACCCGCCGGTGATTTATGCCGACCCGCGACTGTGTGACTTTGCCCAGATTTTTGCTGCCGCCGGGACGCCGGACCATGTTTTTGCCGTCGAGCCCCGCGCCCTGATCGCCGCCTGTGGCGCAATTCTGGCGGAGTTTACCGCATGAGCCTGCCGGACCCGCTGGACGATCCGTCGTTCTATGAGCATGTGGTGGAAAAGCGAGCGCTGGCGTGGGCGATTGACCTGGCGGTGACGCTGGTTCTGGTGCTGCTGGTCGTGGTGCTCAGTGTAGGGCTGGCCTTGATCCTGACGCCGCTTTTGTGGGCGGCGATTGCCGTGGCCTATCGCACGGTAATGCTGACGCGGTATGGCGCGACGCTGGGCATGCTGGTGGCGGCGTTAAGGTTGCGACGGCTGGACGGCGCAAGACCGGATCAGACCCTGTGCCTGTGGCACGCGGTCCTGCACGCCGTCAGCATGATCTTCATCCTGCCACAGATCGGTTCGGTCACACTGATGTTGGTGACGCCGCGACGGCAGGCGCTGAATGACTGGCTGTTGGGCACCGCGATGATCAATCGTCCTGCGCGGCTTTGAGGGGGGTTGGCGGACGGGTTTGGCCTTGATAACCTGCGGCTAAAGCGCGGTTCAGGCCCCGCGCCGGTATCGCCAGAACAATCAAGGACGGGGCGCCAACATGCGCCATACGCTGCCCATCGCGCCGCAGTTCTATGTGACCGCGCCGCAGCCCTGCCCCTATCTGCCCGGGCAGAGCGAGAGAAAGCTGTTCACCGCCCTGACCGGCGAGGGCGCGCGCGCGCTCAATGACACGCT
>CALESR010000142.1 GCA_937907485.1 uncultured Paracoccaceae bacterium
CGTCGGAAATTGATTTACCCTTGAACAATACTTCCAGCGTCTCGCGGTTATAGCGCTTGCCCTTGCAGGTCTCGCAGGTGACATAGACGTCGGGAAGAAAGTTCATCTCGATCTTCAGCACACCGTCGCCCTGACAGGCCTCGCAGCGCCCGCCCTTGACGTTGAAGCTGAATCGTCCCGGTTTATAGCCGCGCGCCTTGGATTCCGGCAGCCCGGCGAACCAGTCGCGGATGTGACCAAAGGCGTCGGTATAGGTGGCCGGGTTCGAGCGCGGCGTGCGGCCGATCGGGCGCTGGTCGATGTCGATGACCTTGTCCAGATGCTGCAGGCCCATCACGGTTTCGCAGGGCGCCGGGGTTTGGCGCGCGCCGTTGAGGCGCATGGAGGCGGTCTTGAACAGGGTCTCGATGGTCAGCGTGGACTTGCCGCCGCCCGATACCCCGGTCACGCAGACGAATTTGCCCAGGGGGAAATCGACCGAGACCTCTTTCAGGTTGTTGCCCGTCGCCTTGACCACGCGGATCGCCTTGCCATTGCCCTCGCGACGAACGCCGGGCACCTCGATGCGGCGGGTTCCCATCAGGTATTGCCCGGTGACGCTGGCCGGGTCGGCGGCGATTTCTTCGGGCGTGCCCATGCTGACGATGCGCCCGCCATGCACCCCGGCGCCGGGGCCCATGTCCAGCACCCAATCGGCGGTGCGAATCGCGTCCTCGTCATGTTCGACCACCAGCACGGTGTTGCCTTGGTCACGCAGGTTGCGCAGCGTCGTCAACAGGCGGTCGTTGTCGCGCTGATGCAGGCCGATGCTGGGTTCATCGAGCACATAGAGCACGCCAGTCAACCCGCTACCGATCTGGCTGGCGAGACGAATCCGTTGGCTCTCGCCGCCCGACAGGGTGCCCGCTGCGCGGCTGAGGGTGAGGTAATCAAGCCCGACATTGACAAGGAATCCAAGGCGTTCGCGGATCTCCTTGAGGATGGCGGCGGCGATCTGGCCCTTTTGCTTGCTCAATTGGTTGGGGGCTTCGGTCACCCAATCCAGTGCCTCGCGGATCGACAGTTCCGAAATCTGGCTGATGTGCTTGCCAGCGATCCTGACCGCCAGCGCCTCGGGTTTCAGCCGGGCGCCACCGCAGGTGCTACAAGGCCGGTTGTTCTGATAGCGCTCGAATTCCTCGCGCACCCAGGCGGAATCGGTTTCCTTCCAGCGGCGCTCCATGTTGGGGATGACCCCTTCGAAGACCCGCGTGACGCTGTAAACCCTCCCGGCATCGTCATAGCGGAACGGGATTTCCTCGCCGTCCGAGCCGCGCAGCAGCATGGTTTTCACGGCGTCCGGCAGATCGCGCCAGGGTTTTTTCGCGTCGAATTTGTAATGTTTGGCCAGCGCCTCGATAGTTTGCAGGAAGTAGGGCGACTTGCCCTTGCGCCAAGGGGCGATGGCGCCGTCTTCCAGTCGCAGCATTGCATCGGGCACCACCAGACGTTCGTCAAAGAAGAGCTCAACCCCCAACCCGTCGCAGGCCGGACAGGCGCCATAGGGGGCGTTGAAACTGAACAGGCGCGGCTCGATTTCCGGAATGGTAAAGCCGGACACCGGGCAGGCGAATTTCTCGGAAAAGGTCAGCCGCTCGGGAGGCTGACCCTCGGGTGCCTCGGCCATTTCCAGAATCGCGATACCGTCTGCGAGGTCGAGCGCAGTGCGCAGGCTGTCGGCCAGCCGGGTTTCGGTGCCAGGGCGCACGACGATGCGGTCGACCACCACGTCGATGTCATGGCGGAATTTCTTGTCCAGCTCGGGCGGCGTGTCCAACTCGTGAAAGGCGCCGTTCACCTTGACGCGCTGAAAGCCCTGCTTGCGTAACTCGATCATTTCCTTGCGGTATTCGCCCTTTCGATCGCGCACGATCGGCGCCAGCAGATAGGCGCGTGTCCCTTCGGGCAGGGCGAGGATGCGGTCCACCATGTCCTGCACCTGCTGCGCCTCGATCGGCAGGCCAGTGGCGGGGGAATAGGGGGTGCCGGCGCGGGCGAACAACAGCCGCAGGTAATCGTGGATCTCGGTCACTGTGCCGACAGTCGAGCGCGGGTTCTTCGATGTGGTTTTTTGCTCGATGGAAATCGCCGGGCTGAGGCCGCCGATATGCTCGACATCGGGTTTCTGCATCATGTCGAGGAACTGGCGCGCATAGGCCGACAGCGATTCGACATAGCGGCGCTGACCTTCGGCATAGATCGTGTCGAAGGCCAGCGACGACTTGCCAGAGCCCGACAGGCCGGTGATGACCACCAGCTGATCGCGCGGAATATTGACGTCAATGCCTTTCAGGTTGTGCTCGCGTGCACCCCTTATTTCGATGAATTTCTGTTCGGCCATGTTTCCGCCCCAACTGCGCCGGGCAACATAGCCCGATTGAGGTGAGTCTCCAATGCGAAAATGAGAACGAAAAGTAAACGAAAGCGGGAAATCGCGGCGTGCCGACAAATTATCACATTCTATATCTTGAATATTAAATCTGATCTGCTATGTAGCCTGCAACGACAGTCACCGGCCCGATGGCCAACAGGAGCGACCATGTTCAACTTCCTCAATTCGATGATGAATTCGGGCCCGGCGGTTAGCCCGGCCGAGGCCGTCAAGGCCGTTGCCGAAAAGCGCGCCATCGTCATCGACGTGCGCGAATCGGACGAAGTGCGCTATTCCGGCAAGGCCAAGGGCGCGCTGAATCTGCCGCTGTCGCGGTTGCACCTGATGGCCGATCCGAACTCGGGCCATTTCGACAAGGCGCTGGCGGCGGCGAAAAAGACCGGGCAGGAGGTCTATCTGTACTGTGCCTCGGGCGCGCGCTCGGGTCGTGCGGCGGGAATTTTGCGCCAGCACGGCTTTGACAAGGTGCACAACTTGGGGTCGATGCAGGCTTGGGCGCAGGGCGGCGGGCAGATCACGCGCTGAGTCTTGCATCACCGGCGACCCGGGTGTGATAGTGCTTGCGTTCTATCCTCTGAGGTCGCCGATGGTTTCGTGTTTTGTCAAAGTCTTGGCCAGCCTTTTGGTCGCAACACCCTCAATGGCGCAGACGCCCCGCGTCGGCGCCATTGATGTGTTGCCCGAGACCGGCGTGTTTGTCGTCGAGCGTGTTGCCATGCCGCTCGACACGACAGCGCTGCGGGATCCGGCCCGGATCACCGCCGAGTCGCGCTCCGCGATTGCCGAAGTCTGCCTGCGCGTGCCGGTGGTGATGGCGCCCGGAGGCGTCTTGGCCTGGGTTGATGCCAGTCGCCCACAGCCGCAGGTCGTAGGCCGCGCGCACTGTTCGCAAAGTGGGCCGGTGGCCTTTTGCACCGGTGCGGGGGTGATCTCGCAGGCGGGCAGCGGTCAGGCGGGAATCGTCAGCACCGGTGCCGGGTTCGCGCTGGTCTATCAGGCAGAAACCCGCATCTTTCATCGCTGCGATGGCCCGGAGGGCTTGTCGCAGGACGCCGCGCGCCTGCAGGTAATTCTGGCGATCGGGCAGGGCTGACCCATTCGCGCAACGGCTGTTTTCCGCCCTTGCGTGCCGCTTTTGGTCGCTCAGGCACCAGCGGTCATGATAGAAACCCGGATGCGCCGCAAAAGGAACAGGTCATGTTGAAGGTTCTGGGCTCGACCTGGGCGCTGCTCCTGGGGCTCATGCTGCTGATGCTGGGTAATGGCATGCAGGGCACGCTGCTGGGCATTCGCGGTGCGATCGAGAATTTCTCGACACTGGAAATGTCGATCGTCATGTCGTGCTATTTCGTCGGCTTCCTCTTTGGCAGCCGCATGGCGCCCGAGATGATCCGCCGCGTCGGCCATGTCCGCGTTTTTGCCGCTCTGGGGTCGATGATTTCGGCCGTGCTGATCCTTTATGCCGCCGTGCCGCATTGGATGGCCTGGGCGCTGATGCGCGTCGTGATCGGCTTTTCGTTCTCGGGCGTCTATATCACCGCTGAAAGCTGGCTGAATAACGCCTCGACCAACGAGACGCGGGGGCAGGCGCTGTCACTTTACCTGATCGTGCAAATGATCGGTATCATCGCGGCGCAGGTGCTGCTGAACTTTGGCGATCCCTCGGGCTATATCCTGTTCGTCATTCCTTCTGTGCTTGTGTCGCTGGCCTTTACGCCAATCCTTCTTTCGGTCGCACCTGCGCCACCGTTCGACACCACCAAGCCCCTGAGTTTTCGCAAGCTTTTCGACACCTCGCCGCTGGGTTGCGTGGGGATGTTCCTGATGGGTGGCATCTTTTCGGCGCAGTTCGGCATGGCAGCGGTCTGGGGCACGCAAGCCGGGCTGAATGTGCGCGACCTGTCGATCTTTGTCGCGGGGATCTATGTCGGCGGGCTGGTGCTGCAATATCCGATTGGCTGGCTGAGCGACCGGATGGACCGGCGCAAACTGGTGCTGATGCTGTCGCTGGCGGGGGCGGCAGTGTTGTCGTTGCCGGTGATCTTCGACATGCCCTTTGCGTTGCTGGTGCTGGTGGGCGCTCTCTCAGGTGGGGTTTCAAACCCACTCTATTCGCTGCTTCTGGCCTATGTGAATGATTACCTTGAGAAAACCGACATGGCGGCGGCTTCGGCCGGGTTGATCTTCATCAACGGGTTGGGTGCGATTTCCGGGCCGATCATCACCGGCTGGATGATGGGTGTCATCGGGCCGGGCGGCTTCTTCTTGTTCATGGCGTTGATCTTTGCCGCGCTGGCGGCCTATGCCGGTTGGCGGATGACGCGGCGCAGGGTGGTGCCTGAATCCACCGGCAGCTATGCCGCGCTGTCGCCCTCGGCCTCGGCGCTGACGGTCGAGGCCGCACTGGAGCAGGCCGAGTCCGACCCGCGGCATTGACCCCACGCCAAGGAGGCTGCTTGACGCGGTGCCAGTGGCGTCGCAGGCTAACCGCAGGGAGGATTGAACATGGATGCACTGGCCCAAGGCGTTCTGACCTATTGGCAGCAGATTGGCCCGGCGGGCTGGTATGCTGGCGGTGAGGCGCTGGACACCGAAATCCGCACCCGGTTTGGTGAGTTGTGGTCGAAGGCCAAGGACGGTGGGTTGATCCACTGGCTGGGCAGCGCCGAGGGGGCGTTGGCGTATCTGGTGGTCACAGACCAGTTTCCCCGCAACATGTTCCGCGCTCAGGCGCAGGCCTTTGCCACCGATGCGGCAGCGCGCGTCGCCGCGGCGCGGGTCTGGCAGCACGGGTTTGACCTGCGCATCGAGGGGCCGCTGCGGCAATTCTTCTATCTGCCGATGATGCATTCCGAAACCCAGACCGATCAGGACCGCTGTGTTGCACTGTTCGCGGCGCGGATGCCGGGCGAGAACTTGCTGCACGCCCGCGCCCACCGCGAGGTGATCCGGCGCTTTGGTCGTTTCCCCTATCGCAATGCGGCGCTTGGGCGGGCGGACACTGCGGATGAGCAGGCTTTTCTGACCAAAGGCGGCTATGGGGCGATCGTTCGTGAATTGGGCGGTTGAGCCTTGCGCAGCGATCATGCCTCGTATGTCGGGGCGGGATTGCACGGTTTTCTGATATAGTTTAATACTCAACTAGTTTCATGTGGGAGGGTCAAATGGCCGAGCAAAGCTTTGATGTCGTCGTCATCGGCGCAGGCCCCGGCGGCTATGTCGCGGCCATTCGCGCTGCACAACTGGGTCAGAAGGTCGCCGTGGTCGAGCGCGAGCATCTGGGCGGTATCTGCCTGAATTGGGGCTGCATTCCCACCAAGGCGCTGCTCCGCTCGGCTGAGGTCTTTCATCTGATGCACCGCGCCAAGGATTTTGGTCTGTCGGTGCAGGGCGCGGCCTTTGACCTCGACGCGGTGGTGAAACGCTCGCGCGGGGTGGCGGCGCAACTGTCGGGCGGCATCGGCCATCTGCTGAAGAAGAACAAGGTCACGGTGCTGATGGGCGAGGCAAAACTGTCGGCGCCGGGCGTGGTGGCGGTAAAAACCGCTAAAGGCGACGAGGTGCTCAAGGCCCCAGCGATCATCCTCGCCACCGGCGCGCGGGCGCGCGAATTGCCGGGGCTCGAGGCCGACGGCGATCTGGTCTGGACCTATAAACATGCACTGGTCCCCAAACGGATGCCCAAGAATCTCCTCGTCATAGGCTCGGGTGCGATTGGCATTGAATTCGCAAGCTTCTTCAATACCTTGGGTGCCAAAACCACCGTTGTCGAGGTGATGGACCGCGTGCTGCCGGTCGAAGATGCGGAAATCTCGGCGCTGGCGAAAAAGTCCTTTGCCAAGCAGGGTATGGTGATTCGCGAGAAGACTACCGTCAAGAAACTGGACCGCAGCCCCGGCAAGGTGGTCGCGCATCTGGAGGCGAATGGCGCCACCACGACCGAGGAATTCGACACGGTGATCTCGGCCGTTGGCATTGTCGGGAATGTTGAAAATCTCGGGCTCGAGGCGCTGGGGGTCAAGATTGACCGCACGCATGTGGTGACCGATGAGTTCTGCCGCACCTCGGTGTCCGGCCTCTATGCTATCGGCGACATCGCCGGCGCGCCCTGGCTTGCACATAAGGCCAGCCACGAGGGGGTCATGGTGGCCGAGTTGATCGCCGGAAAAACCGTGCATCCGATCAAGCCGAACTCGATTCCCGGCTGCACCTATTGCCACCCGCAGGTTGCCTCAGTCGGCCTGACGGAAGAAAAGGCAAAGGCAGCGGGCCATGACGTCAATGTCGGTCGCTTTCCCTTTGTCGGCAACGGCAAGGCGATTGCATTGGGCGAGCCTGAGGGGATGGTGAAAACCGTCTTTGACGCGAAAACCGGGGAACTGCTGGGCGCGCATATGATTGGCGCCGAAGTGACCGAGATGATCCAAGGCTATGTCATTGGCCGCACCTTGGAAACGACCGAGGAGGACCTGATGCACACAGTCTTCCCGCATCCAACGCTGAGCGAGATGATGCATGAATCGGTGCTCGATGCCTATGGTCGGGCGATCCATTTCTGAGTGGGCAAGGGGGGCAGTTTGCCCCCCTCTTCGGCTTTGCCGAATTCAGCGCCTGAGGGTTTCAGGCAAGAAGAAGCAGTCAGAAGAAGGCCTGTAGCCCGGTTTGCGCGCGGCCCAGAATGAGGGCGTGCACGTCATGCGTGCCCTCATAGGTGTTGACGGTTTCCAAGTTGACCATGTGGCGAATGACCTGAAAAGTCTCGGAAATCCCGTTGCCGCCGTGCATGTCGCGCGCGACCCGGGCGATATCAAGGGCCTTTCCGCAGTTGTTGCGCTTGATGAGCGAAATCATCTCGGGTGCGGCCTGGGCCTGGTCCATCAGGCGACCGACCTGCAGCGCGGCTTGCAGGCCCAGCGTGATCTCGGTCTGCATGTCCGCGAGTTTCTTCTGGTAAAGCTGCGTGGCGGCCAGCGGACGGTCGAATTGCTTGCGGTCGAGGCCGTACTGGCGCGCAGCGTGCCAGCAGAATTCGGCCGAGCCCATGACGCCCCAAGCGATGCCATAACGTGCCCGGTTGAGGCAGCCGAAGGGCCCCTTGAGGCCTTCGACATGCGGCAGGAGGGCGTCTTCGCCGACTTCCACGCCCTGCATGACGATCTCGCCGGTCGTCGAGGCGCGCAAGCTGAGCTTGCCCTCGATCTTGGGCGCGCTCAGACCCGGCATCCCCTTGTCCAGCACAAAGCCGCGGATGCGGCCGCCGTGGGCGTCGGATTTGGCCCAGACGACAAAGACATCGGCAAAGGGCGCGTTGGAGATCCACATCTTGGTGCCGGTCAGGCGATAGCCGCTGGCGGTTTTCTCGGCCCTCGTTTTCATGCCGGCCGGGTCCGACCCTGCGTCGGGTTCGGTCAGACCAAAACAGCCGATCAGCGCGCCCGAGGCGAGGCCGGGCAGGTATTTGCGGCGCTGCTCTTCAGACCCGTACGCATAAATCGGATACATCACCAGCGACGACTGCACCGACATCATGCTGCGATAGCCTGAATCGACACGTTCGATCTCGCGCGCGACGAGGCCGTAGGTGACGTACCCGGCGCCAAGGCCACCGTACTCCTCCGGGATTGTAGTGCCCAGAAGCCCGGCCTCGCCCATCAGGCGGAACAGTTCGGGGTCCGATTTTTCGGTGCGATAAGCCTCGATCACACGCGGTTGCAGAACGCTCTGCGCGAATTCCTGCGCGGCGTCGCGCAGCATGCGTTCGTCCTCGGTCAACTGGCTGTCGAGGCGCAGCGCGTCATCCCAGACAAAACGCGACAGGTCGGGCGCGTCCTTGGGTTTCAGTTTGGGGCGATCGGTCATGGCTTCCTCCGGACTTTCGAGGTGAAATAGCATGAGACTTTGGTGTCACAATGCCATAATTTGGCATTGATCCATGAGGAAATGGAATGCAGCGCCGCCTTTTGCCCAATACGCCCGCCTTGTTGGCCTTTGACGCACTGGCGCGCACCGGCAGTTTCACCGCCGCCGCACGGGAATTGGGACAGACGCAAGGAGCGATTTCGCGGCAGGTGGCGCAACTTGAAGGGCAGTTGGGCGTGGCTTTGGTGCAGCGCGGCGGCCGGGGGGTAACGCTGAATGAAGCAGGGCAGGCCTATGCCCGCGCTGCTCGGGCGGCGCTGGAGGTTTTGGGGCAGGGCGCGATGGAGGCGCTGGGGCAGGTGCCCGATCAAGGGCTCAGGCTGGCTATCCTGCCGACCTTTGGTACGCGTTGGCTGATGCCGCGCATCCCGCGGTTTGTGCGGCGGCACCCGGAGATCACGCTGCATTTCAGCACGCGGATAGGGCGATTTGATTTGCGGGCCGCGGGGGTGGATGCGGCGATCCATTCCGGCCGCGGCGATTGGCCGGGGGCGCGGCTGACGCTGCTGATGGACGAGCGTGTTGTGCCAGTGGGGGCGCCGGGCGTGGCGGGCATCGTCGGCCAGCCGCTATTGGCATTGGCCTCGCGGCCCGAGGGGTGGAGCGAGTACTGGCTGCAGGCTGGTTTGCCAGGCCCCGCACCGTCTCCGATGATGCGGGTTGAGCAGGTCTCGACACTGGCGCAGGCGGTGGCGGCGGGCATGGGGGTGGGTTTGATGCCAGCATTCCTGATCCGGACCGAACTCGAGTCTGGGACGCTGGTCGCTTTGGGCGGCGAGATCACCTCGGGCTATGGCTATTATTTTGCCGAGCCCGGCAGTGGACGAGTCAAGCGAGAGGTGGCGTTGTTTCGCGACTGGATTGTCACCGAAACGGACCGCGAGATTGTAGTGTGAAACGGGTCCGCACCGCCTCTGCCCCCGTGGGCATAAACGGCAAGTGGAAGTCAGCTGAGCAGGCCGGTTTGCAGCGCGATTTCGAGGTGGTCGACGGCCGCGGCGAGATGGGCGTCGACGAGGGGCAGATACTCGGTCCAGTCGTGCAGGCCGGTTAAGTCGGCCTGGCCGTCCGAGATTCCGCGCAGGGCGATCAGCGGCACGCCTGCGCGCATGCAAGCGCGGGCAACGGACCAGGTTTCCATGTCGACCATGTCTTCGGCGATGCGGGCATAGGCGGCGCCGGTGATGATGTCGGCGCCCGTCGAGAGGCTGGCGAATGGGATGGCGGGCAAGCGAAGCGGCAAGGGCAGGGTGGCAGGTAGGTCGGAAAACGGCGTCAGCCCGGGCGCAAAGCCCAGTGGCGAGGCGTCGATGTCGCGCCAGGCGACCGAGGCCGCCTGATAGACCGTGCAATGACCGAGCCTCGCCGAACCGGCCGAACCCAGCGAGACCACGAGGGCAGGCAGCCTGTTGGCCAGTTCCAGCCGGGTCAACGCTTCGGTCGTGGCCAGCGCGGCCTCGACCGGGCCGACACCGGTGAACAGCGGCGTGATACGGGCGCGCAGATGTGCCCCGTATTCGGCATCGACAGCCATGACGAAGAGCACGTCATGGCCTCCGATCCGGGTCAGCGGGGGCATCAGGCGCCGCGGGCCAATGCCGCAACGCCGGTGCGGGCGATCTCGCGCAGGCCGAGTGGGCGCATCAAGTCGGCAAAGGCATCGATCTTGGACGGTGCGCCGGTCATCTCGAAAACAAAGCTCTCCAGCGTCGAATCGACCACGTTGGCGCGGAAGATCTCAGCCAGCCGCAGCGCCTCTATCCGGTGCTCGCCCTTGCCCGCCACCTTGAGCAGCGCCAGCTCGCGCTCGACCGCCGGGCCATCGACGGTGAGGTCGTGCACTTCATGCACTGGCACGATGCGGGCCAGTTGCGCCTTGATCTGGTCGATCACCTGCGGCGTGCCGGTGGTGACCACGGTGATGCGGCTACGATGGCCCTGATGGTCGGTCTCCGCCACCGTCAGGCTCTCGATGTTGTAGCCGCGCCCCGAGAAGAGGCCGATCACCCGCGCCAACACGCCGGGTTCGTTGTCGACGATCACCGCGAGGGTATGGGTTTCGATCACCTCGGAGTAGGGATCGCGCAGGTCATAAGCGGAATGGGCGGAAGAGCCTTGCTGGATATTCAGGGGACACATCGGTTTTCTCCTTAGACCAGCGTGGCGCCGGCGCCGGTGATGGCGCGGACTTCGTCCGAGGGCAACAGCATGTCGTTATGCGCGTTGCCCGAGGGGATCATCGGCAGGCAGTTCTCGTGCTTTTCCACCAGACAATCAAAGATCACCGGACCATCATACGCCAGCATCTCGCGGATCGAGTCGTCGAGTTCATCGGGATGCGAGGCGCGGATGCCCTTGCAGCCAAAAGCCTCGGCCAGCTTGACAAAATCGGGCAGCGATTCCGACCAGCTTTGCGAATAGCGCTCGCCGTGCAGCAATTGCTGCCACTGCCGCACCATGCCCAGACGCTCGTTGTTCAGGATGAATTGCTTGACCGGGGCGCGGAACTGCACGGCCGTGCCCATCTCTTGCATGTTCATCAGCCACGAGGCCTCGCCCGCGACGTTGATGACCAGCGATTTGGGATGCGCAATCTGCACGCCGATACTGGCGGGTAGGCCATAGCCCATGGTGCCCAGACCGCCCGACGTCATCCAGCGGTTCGGCCCTTCGAAATTCAGGTATTGGGCCGCCCACATCTGGTGCTGGCCAACCTCGGTGGTGATATAGCGGTCACGGCCTTTGGTCAGCGCCTCCAGCCGTTGCATTGCCAGTTGCGGCTTGATGATGCTGTCATGGCCCTTGTAGGCCAGACAATTCACCGCTTTCCAGCCGTCGATCTGTTTCCACCAGCGGGCGAGGCCCTCGGCGTTGACCTTGCGACCGCGGGATTTCCAGATCTTAAGCAGGTCTTCCAGCACATGGCCGACATCGCCGATGATCGGCAGATCGACGCGGATCACCTTGTTGATCGACGACGGATCAATGTCGATATGCGCCTTGGTCGAGTTGGGCGAGAAGGCGTTGACCCGGCCGGTGATGCGGTCGTCAAAGCGGGCGCCAATATTGATCATCAGGTCGCAGTCATGCATTGCCATGTTGGCCTCATAAAGGCCGTGCATGCCCAACATGCCGATCCAGCCCTTGCCCGAGGCCGGATAGGCACCGAGGCCCATCAGCGTCGACGTGACCGGGATACCCGTCGCATCCGCCAGTTCGCGCAGCAATTGCGCGGCACCGGGGCCCGAGTTGATGACGCCGCCGCCGGTATAGAGCACCGGGCGCTCGGCCTTTTCGATCAGTTCGACCAGACGGGTGATTGCCTCGATATCGCCCTTCACCCGTGGCGAATAATGCGCGGTGCGGGTCTTTTGCGGCGTCGTATAGGTGCCGGTGGCGAATTGCACGTCCTTGGGGATGTCCACCAACACCGGGCCGGGGCGGCCATGGGTGGCAACGTGAAAGGCCTGATGGATGGTCTCGGCCAGCGTGTCCGGCGATTTGACCAGCCAGTTGTGTTTCGTGCAGGGCCGGGTGATGCCGACGGTATCGGCCTCCTGAAAGGCGTCGTTGCCGATCAGGAAGGTCGGCACTTGACCTGACAGCACCACCATCGGGATCGAATCCATCAGCGCATCGGTGATGCCGGTGACCGCATTCGTCGCCCCCGGTCCGGAAGTCACCAGCACCACGCCGGGTTTGCCAGTCGAGCGGGCATAACCCTCGGCCATATGCGTGGCACCCTGTTCGTGACGCACCAGAATATGGCGGATCTCGTTTTGCTGGAACAACTCGTCATAGATCGGCAGCACCGCCCCGCCGGGATAGCCGAACACGACCTCGACGCCCTGATCCTTGAGCGCCTGAACGACCATCCGCGCGCCGGTCATCTGCTGGGACATGATATTCTCCACCTTGATCTTTGCGCCTGCCTTTGCCTGACGGCGGCGCCTTGGGCAACAAAAAACCCCCACTCAGGGGGGCAGAGGGGGACCGGTCGCGCTGGCATACCGCCAGCCCGTGTCATCCCCCGGAACGAACAAGTACCTCTGTCATCGCGACAACTCCTCGGTTCGCGCAGACCATACGTCTGCCGCACAGCAGCGTCAACCGCTCAACACAACGAATCTGGCTGTCAGGGCGCAATTTTCTTTGCGAAAATTGCGCAGCACGGCATCACGGCGCATCTTCTGCAAAATACCTTCAGCGCGAAGGGCGATGGGGCGGCTCGACCGGCGGCAGGGTGATCGCCGCAACCTGTTCGGTGATCGGCCTCACCGACAGGGGATGCGGCTGCTGTCCATGCTCGGCGGGATCGCCCAGCGCGCGCCATTCGCCGTCGCGGTAGACCTCCAATGCGCCGAACCTCGCTTTGTAGTCCATCTTGGCGCTGCCCGGCACCCAATAGCCGAGATACACATAGGGCAGCCCCACCTGCCGCGCCAACGCGATATGGTCGAGGATCATGTAGGTGCCCAGCCCGTCCTTGATGCGGTCCGGGTCGTAAAAGGAATAGACCAGACTCAGCCCGTCATCGAGCACATCGGTCAGGCAGACCGCCACAAGCTTGCGCCCGGAGCCGCGTTTGCCCTTGGGCGAACCCTCTGGCTTTTCGGTGTATTCGATCACCCGCGAACGCACCGGGGTTTCCTCGATCATCGCGGCGAACTCAAAGACATCCATGTCGGCCATGCCGCCATCGGCGTGTCGGCTGTCGAGATACCGGCGAAACAGCGCGAATTGCTCATCCGTCGCCCAGGGGCTGGTCGCCTCGCGGTTCAGATGGCCGTTTCGGGCCAGCGACTTTCGTTGGCTGCGCGAGGGTTCGAAATCCGCAACCCGGATGCGTGCGGACAGGCAGGCCGCACATTCCGAACAGGCCGGGCGATAGAGCACATTCTGGCTGCGCCGAAAGCCCTGTTTGGACAGCGTGTCATTGAGCGCGCGCGCGCCCTCGCCGGTCAGGGCGGTGAACAGCTTTCGCTCGCTCTGCCCTTGCAGATAGGGGCAGGGCTGGGGCGCGGTGACATAGAACTGCGGCGCGATGGGCAGCGAATGGCGCATGGTCGGCGCCCCGTCCTTTTCTTGGAGTGCAAATCGGCGGCGGGCCTTCGTTCGCCACGGTTCAGGCCAAAGTAGCAAGGCCGGCGGGTTCCGCCAAGGCCCTCTTGTGACGCTTTTTCCAGGCTTGGGCCGGTTCAGGCCTCGAGCCAGCGGTTGATGATCGTCGTGCCCAGCAGCCAGTCGTTCAGCCCCTGCCGGTACGGGGTCAGCAGCATCATCGTGACCGAAGCGATCTGCGGCACGATGAACACCATGGTGGCGGCATAGAGC
>CALESR010000143.1 GCA_937907485.1 uncultured Paracoccaceae bacterium
CAGATCCACCGTTTTCGCCGTCCTTGGCGCCGCAATGCTGCTGGCGGGATGTAATGACATCCCCGACTTTCGCCGTGGCGAGCGGCTGTCGCGGCCCTTTACCAACCCGTTCAGCAATCCGTTTTCCCGCGACCCGGCACCCGCAGCGCCCGAAACGCTGCCCAGCGCGGCGGCTGACGTGGCCGAAGGCGCCTGCATTCAGGCGGGCACCTCGGCAGGGTTCGAGGTGCAGGGCGTCGTCGGCACCCGCGAGGTG
Source organism: uncultured Paracoccaceae bacterium (assembly GCA_937907485.1). Lineage (GTDB taxonomy): Bacteria > Pseudomonadota > Alphaproteobacteria > Rhodobacterales > Rhodobacteraceae > Pararhodobacter. Next base: position 257 of record CALESR010000143.1, read on the forward strand.
ACGGACGCCGCCGGGGCGCCGGTGTCGCGCGATGTCATGCTCAGCGTGCGGCGCGGCGGGCAGGCGCTGGAGGTGCGCTGCAGCTATGCCTATGCCAGCGCCAGCGCGCGGATGATGACGCTGTAGGCGTCTCAGGCGGGCTGGGCGGACGCACAGGTTGGAGCGCGCGCAGTTCGCGTCCGAGGGCATGCGTGGTGACAATCGCCTGACCGACCCCGGTCAGATCGCCCCGAGCGCGTTGAAATGCGCCGGGAACAGCCGCGCGGCACAGAGGCGCACGGTGGCCAAGGCCTCGGGCGCGGGGTAGGGGGTGGTCATGGTCATCATGTCCAGCCAGACCCCCTCGATGGTGACGCGCAGGATACGCGCCAGCCGTTCAGGGCTGCCGGAATAGCCGCCCTCGTCGATCAGCCGGGCGCAGATCGACTCCATCCGCCGGTTGTAATTTTCGTCCTTTTCGCCGCAGCTTTCCTGATACAGCGGGCGGCTTTGCGCCTCGCCCCAGAACGAGCACCACGCGGCCAGCCGCGAGGGGGTGAACACCTTGAGGTCGAAATCCGCTTCGATCAGCGCGTTCAGTTGCGCGGCGGGTGAGGGGCCTGCGGCCTCGAGCGCGGCGGACCAGTTGGCGCGGTATTCCTCGGCCAGATAGGCGAGGGTCTCGGCCAGCAGTTTTTCCTTGGTTTCGAAATGGAACAGCACAAGGCCATGCGACAGCCCCGCCAAGCGCGCCACCTCGGTCAGGGTGGTACGCGAAAAGCCGCGCCGGGCGAGGGTTTCGATCGTTGCCTCGATCAATTGCACGCGCCGGGCCTCGCGGCTGAGCGTGCGCGGCGGGCGGTCAGAACTGGGCGCGGCGCTGTCGGTCAAGGACGTCCCCGGTGGCAAACTCGGCCCTTTCTAGCGAAACTCGGCGGCGGTTGCACCGGAAAAATCTGATTGACAGGCCAGTCAGTCGCGTGGGACGCTGCCCCAAAGCCCCCGCGACAGGAAGTTCCATGACCAAGGCCCCGACCCGTGACCTGACCCGGTCGAACGCGCAATTCCAGAAGGCGCTGACCAAACTGCCCTTGGGGGTGTCGTCCACGTTCCGCTATTGGGGCGACGAACGCACGATCTATGTCAAGCGGGGCAAGGGCGCCCGGCTGTGGGACATCGACGACAATCAATACATCGACTATCGGCTGGCCTATGGCCCGACGATCCTCGGCTATGCCGATGACCGGGTGGACGCCGCCGCCCGCCGGGGCATGGAGATTGGCGGGGTCTTTGCGCTGTCGACCGAGATGGAATACACCGTCGCCAGCCGGATTTCCAAAATGGTGCCGGCTGCCGAACTGGTGCGGTTCTCGAACTCGGGCACCGAGGCGGTGATGGCCGCGCTGCGACTGGCGCGTGCGCATACCGGGCGCGAGCAGTATCTGCTGGTCGAGGGCAGCTATCACGGGTTGTTCGATGCTGCGATGTGGCAGGCCAATGTCGAGGACTGGACGCCGGGTTCGAACAAGGACCCCGAGATGATCCCCTATGGCAAGGGCATCCCGCCGACGGTCAAGCAACTGGCGCATCTGACGCCGATGAACGACATGCAGCGGCTGGAGGACGTCTTCAAGGCCCAGGGCGACAAGCTGGCGGCCATGCTGATCGAGCCGATTCAGGGCAATTGCTGCGGGATCATGGCGCGGGTCGAGTTTGTGCAACTGGCTCGCCAGCTCTGCGACCGTTACGGCGTCATGCTGATTATCGACGAGGTGAAATCCGGGTTCCGGGTCGGCAAGGGCGGGATTCAGGGCATCATGGGGGTGCGGCCCGATATCACCACCTTTGCCAAGGCGGTGGCGAATGGCTATCCAATCGCGCTGGTGGCCGGGCGCGAGGACGTCATGCGCAGTTTCCGCTATGGCGGTGCCAGCCACGGCGGCACCTATACCGCGCATTCGGTCAGTCTGGCAGCGGCGGACGAATGCCTGCGCATCCTCGATGAAACCCCGGCGCTGGAGACGCTGGCCAACCACGGCAAGGCGCTGATGGCCGGGTTCTCGCAGATTCTGAACGCGCGCGGCATCGTGCATTCCTATTCCGGCCTGCCGGCGATGTTTGGCCTGTTCTTTGACGCCACCCCGCCCGACAATTACCGCGCGTGGAAGACCTCGGACTATACGTTCTATGATACGATGGCGCAGTTCCTGCATGATCTGGGCATCATCGTCGAGCCCGACAGCCGCGAGCCCTGGTTCATGTGCGAATCGCACGGGCTCGACGCCACGGCGCTGCCTGAGACGCTGAAAGCTGTCGAGACGGCGGTGGATCTGACGATCGAGGCGCTGGCCGAAGGGGGCGCTGCGTGACCTATGACGCTGTCATCGTCGGGGCGGGGCATAACGGGCTGGTGACGGCCTGTTACCTCGCACGCGCCGGGATGAAGGTTTGCGTCGTCGAGAAAAACGACTGGATCGGTGGCGCCGCGGTCTCGCGCGAGCTTTACCCCGGTTTCACCTATTCCAACTGCTCGTATGTCAGCAGCCTGTTCCGCCCGGAAATCATGCGGGATCTGGAGTTGCACAAATACGGGCTGCAGATCCTGCCTTATGAGGGCGGTGCGGTCTTTACGCAGGATGGCGGCTATCTGGGCATGTTCCGCGACCATGACGCGAACCGCCGGGAATTCGCCCGCCACTCGGCCCGCGACGCCGAGGCCTATGACGTCTATGCCCGCGACATCCTGCGGTTCTGCCGGTTCATCCGCCCGATGCTGATGCGCACCCCGCCGGACCCGACGCGCCTGCGGCCGCGCGATCTGTCGGAACTGCTGTGGCTGGGCAAGCAGATGGGCGGGCTGTCCGAGGCGATGCGCGCCCAGATGGTTCGGTTCTGGACCATGTCGATCAGCGATTTCCTCGATGAGTATTTCGAGAACCCGGTCATCAAGGGTTACCTTGCCGTGTCCGCCATCATCGGCACCGCGCTGGGACCGATGTCGCCGGGCAGTGCCTATGTCTTGCTGCATCACTACATGGGCGATGTGGATGGCAATGTCGGCGCCTGGGGCTTTGCCCGTGGTGGCATGGGGTCGATCACCCGGGCGCTGACCGAGTCGCTGCGCACCTCGGGTGGCGAGGTGCGGGTGGGGCAGGGGGTGGAGCAGATCCTCGTGCAGAATGGTCGCGCCGTCGGTGTGGTGCTGGCCAATGGCGACGAGGTGCGCGGTCGGCGGGTGATTTCCAACATGGACGTCAAGCGGACCTTCCTGAAACACGTCCCCGAGGCCGAGTTGCCGGGTGATTTTGTCAAACGGATCAAGGCGTTCAAGATCCGGGGGTCCTCGGGCAAGCTGAACATCGCGCTGGATGCGGCGCCCGTGTTCCCGGCCTTGCCGGAGGGCGCGCCGAACCTGCGCGGCGATCTGCATTTCACCGACAGCGTGGAGCGCATGGAGCGCGCCTATGACGACTGGAAAGCCGGGCATTTCAGCGCCGATCCGTTTCAGGACTGCATGATCCCGACGATGATCGACCCGACGATGACCCCACCGGGCAAGCATTTCATGTCCTGTTTCGTGCAATACGCCCCGCCAAAGATCGAGGGCCGCGACTGGACCGATGCCGACCGTGACGCGTTCCGCGACGCCTGCCTCAACCAGATCGAGGCCTATTCCCCCGGCTTCAAGGATCGCGTGCTGCATGTGGAAACCCGCACCCCGCGCGAGTTGGAGGCCGAGGTGGGCCTGACCGAAGGCAACATCTTTCAGGGCGAATTGACGTTTGACCAGTTGCTGTTCAACCGCCCGGTGCCCGGCTATGCGCAATATCGCAGTCCGATCAAGGACTTGTGGATGTGTGGCTCCAGCACCCATCCCGGCGGTGGCGTGATGGGCGCCCCCGGCCGCAATGCCGCCGCCGAGGTCCTGCGCGAGGCCCGTCTGCCCAGCCCGATGAGGGACGCCTATGCGGTCCTGTGACATCCTGATCCTTGGCGCCGGGGTCAATGGCTTGGCCTGTGCGACGCGGCTGGCAAAGGCCGGGCGCTCGGTTCTGGTGCTCGAAGCCGCAGCGACGCCGGGTGGCGGGGCTGGCGAGGTCGAATTCCACCCCGGCTTTCGCGCGCCCGCGCTGGCGCATCTGACCCAGGGGCTTGACCCCCGCGTCGCCCGCGCGCTGCCGGTGGCGTTTCACCCGGCGCTGACCACGGCGCTGCAGGGCGGCATCACCGTCAAGGGCGGCGCGGCCAGCGTGGATGCCGCCGCATGGTCGGCACTGCACGCAAGGCTGAGCCGGTTCGCGCAGGCCCTCGCGCCATTCCGCCAGATGCCACCGCCGATCCCCGGCGCGGGCAATGCCTGGTCGCGGCTGGTTCGCCCGCTGTTGGGGCTGCGCGGGCTGGGGCAGGCGGAGCTGCGCGAGTTGATGCGGCTGATCCTCATCAATGTGCATGATGTGGGCGAGGACGAGCTGAGTTCGGACGCGCTGCGCGGCCTCTTGTCGTTCGACGCGACGCTGGGCGCATGGCTGGGTCCGCGTTCGCCCAATTCGCTGATCCTCTATCTCGACCGTCTGGCGCGGGGGGCGGACCCCTTGCTGCCGGTCGGGGGCATGGGGGCGCTGGCGCAATCGCTGGCCAAGGGGGCCGAGGCCGCAGGTGTCACCCTGCGCTGCAACGCGCGGGTGGCGCGGGTGGTGGTCGCGGACGGGCGCGCCCGGGGCGTGGTGCTGGACTCGGGCGAAGAGATCGCCGCGAAGACCGTGGTTTCGGCCTTGAACCCGCGCACGACCTTTCACCAACTGATCGGCGCGCGGCATCTGGACGCCGGGTTCCACCGCCGCATCGGCCATATCCGCATGCGCGGCGGTGCGGCCAAGGCGCATCTGGCGCTGTCTGGCCTGCCAGCGCTGGCCGATCCAAAGGCGCGGCTGGTGATCGCGCCCAGTTCGACGGCGGTGGAAAACGCCTTTAATCCAGTGAAATACGGTCAGGTGCCGGACAGGCCGGTGATGGAGGTGCTGCTGCCCTCGGCGCATGACAGCGGCATGGCCCCGGCGGGCGCGCATGTGCTGTCGGCAATCGTGCAATCCGCGCCGCATGCCCCGCGCGACCCGGTCGCGGCGCGGGCGGCAATGCTGGAGAATTCGCTGGCGGTGCTGGAGGAGAATATCCCCGGTCTGCGCAGCCTGATCCTGCATGCCGAAATCCTGATGCCGCAGGATATCGAGGCGCGCTTTGGCCTGATCGGCGGCAACTGGCATCACGGCGAGTTGGCGGTCGAGCAGATGCTGTTCAACCGGCCCCTGCACGGCGCGGACCGCTATGCCACGCCGGTTCCCGGCCTGTGGCTGGCCGGGGCCGGGGCGCATCCCGGCGGCGGGATCAACGGCGCGGCGGGCTGGAATGCCGCCGAGGCCCTGCTGGAGGCCAAGGGATGAGCGCGCAGACCCATTTCAAGACGCCTCTGCGGCCCTCGCCGTTTCACCCGCGCACCGCGCCGCTGAACCGGCTGAACCGCTGGGGCCCCTGGGCCGGGCAGTTGAACGCGCTGTGCTTTGGCGATGTGGACATGGAATACACGGCCATCCGCAACGCCGCCTCGGTCTATGACCTCTGTGCGATGGTGAAATACCGGGTGACCGGGCGTGAGGCCGCCGAATACCTCAACCGCCTGACGCTGCGCGACGCGGGCAAGCTGGCGGTTGGCGGGGTGCACTATACCGCGTGGTGCGATGATGCGGGCAAGTTGCTCGACGACGGCACGCTGTTTCGCCACGGCCCGCAGGACTATCTGATCTGCTGTCAGGAGCGCCACCTGCCCTGGCTGCTGGATTCGGCCCAAGGCTTCGACGTGGCGGTGCGCGAGGTCACCGAAGAGATCGCGGCACTATCCCTGCAAGGGCCATGCAGCGCCTCGGTGCTGGCGGCGGCGGGGTTCGATGTCTGGGGGCTGAAGCCGTTTCGCATGGCGGAATTTGCCTTTCAGGGCGGGAGCCTGACCATCTCGCGCACCGGATTCACCGGCGATCTGGGCTATGAGCTGTGGTTGACCCCGGATCTGGCGCTGCCGTTCTGGGATCACCTGATGCAGGCGGGCGCGCCCTGGGGTATCCGGCCGATCGGTTCGGACGCGCTGGATCTGGCGCGGATCGAGGCGGGGTTCATCATCACCAACATGGACTTCATCCCCGCCCACCAGGCCCTGCGCGAGGACCGGCCGCGCAGCCCGCTGGAGATGGGGCTGGGCTGGATGATCGACTGGGACAAGGGCCAGTTCACCGGCCGCGCCGCGCTGGCGGCGGAACAGGCGCGCGGCTCGGACTGGGCGCTGGTTGGCCTCGACATTCCGGGCAATGTCAGCGCCGAGGGCTCGATCCTGTACCACGACAAAAAGCACGAGGTCGGCATGATTACCGCCGCCGCGTGGTCGCCCGCGCTCAAGGCCAGCGTCGCGCTGGCGCAGGTGCAGGCCCGGCATGCGGGCGGCGCGAACCTGTGGGTGGAAATCTATGCGCTGCGCGAGTTGCAGTATGTCAAGCTGATGCTGCCGGTGCAGGTGGTGCCGCGCCCGTTCTTCAACCCGCCGCGCAAACGCGCGACCCCACCGGCGAGGGTGTGATGCCGCATCCGCTGTCCCCAAGGCTGGACCATTGCCCGCCCGGCCTGCCGCGTGCGGCCTATGTCGATGCCGGGTGGCACGCGCGCGAAATGCGGGCGGTGTTTGGCGCCGAATGGGTGTGCGCCGGGCGGCTGGCGGATCTGGCGCCGGGCACGATGCGGCGGGTTTCTCTGGGCGACGCGCCGGTGATCCTGTGCCGCGATGCGGAGGGCGCGCTCAGCGCCTTTCACAACACCTGCCGCCACCGGGGCGCGGAACTGTGCCGCGAGGCGGTCGAACCCATGGGCAAGCTGATCCGCTGCCCCTATCACGCCTGGGCCTTTGCGGCGGCGGACGGGCGGTTGGTCAGCACCGCCCATGCGCAGCCGACGGCGGATTTCGACCGGGCTGTGCATGGGCTGTTCCCGGTGTCGGTGCGGGTCTGGGCGGGGTTCGTCTTTCTCAACGCCGCCGCGCAACCGGGGCCGCTGCACGCGGATATGCCGCTGGAAACGCTGGATAATTGGCCGATGGCGGGGCTTGTAACCGGCCACCGCAGCGAACGTCTGCTGGAGTGCAACTGGAAGGGGTTCTGGGAAAATTACTCGGAATGCCTGCATTGCCCTGGAATCCACCCCGAACTGTGCGACATGGTGCCGGTTTACGGTCGCGGCATCATGGGTGCGAACGAGGCGCCCGACTGGACGCCCGATATGCCGGTGCAGCCCACCCTCAAACCCGGGGCGCAAAGCTGGACGCTGTCGGGGGCGCCCTGCGGGCCGGTGTTTTCCGGCCTGACGCAGGGTGAACGCGACGCGGGCTATACCTTTGTCACGCTCTGGCCCTCGGTCTTTGTGGTGGCGCATGTCGACTATGTCCGCGCCGTGCGGTTGGAGCCGGTCAGCGCCACCCAGACCCGGCTGATCGCCGAATGGTATTTCCCGCCCGAAACGCTGGCCCAGCCCGGTTTTGACGCGGCCAAGGTCGCCGGGTTTGCGCAGATCGTGCTGGATCAGGACGGCGACGCGGCGGAAATGAACCAGCGCGGGCTGGCCTCGCCCGCCTTTCAGCGCGCCACGCTGATGCCCGAGGAATACGAGATCGCCCGCTTTCACGGCTGGATCCGGGCGCATCTGGAGGGCAGCCCTTGACCGACCTGCCGCTGAAATCGCTGGAGATTCCGACCCGGTGGGACCGATCCGGCCTGCCGGCCTGGACCTATCATTCCGACGCGCTGTTTGCGTTGGAGCGCGAAGGCGTGTTCCTCAACCATTGGCAGGTGGTCGGGCATGAAAACGATCTGCCTGCGCCGGGCGACTGGCTGGCCTTTGACCTCTTGGGCGAGCGCGCGCTGGTGGTGCGAGGCCGTGACGGCGTGCTGCGGGCGTTTCACAACCTGTGCCGCCATCGGGGCGCGCGGGTGGTGGACGGGGCGCAGGGCCAGTGCCGGGGCGCACTGGTCTGCCCGTTTCATGGCTGGGTCTATAACCTCGACGGCACGCTGCGCGGCGCGGCGCAGCCGGGCAGCTTTGGCGAGATGGACCGCAGCCAGTTCGGGCTGAAGCCCATCGAGATGGAGCTGTTCCACGGCTTTGTCTTTCTGCGCTTTCACCCCGGTCCGCAGCCCTCGGTGGCGCAGGTGCTGGCGCCCTTTGCGGCGGATTTCGCCGCTTATGGCGCGGGCGGTCTGCTGCCGGTGTCGCAGCCGGTCTGGGCGACTGACCTGCCGGTGAACTGGAAATCGGTGCGTGATGTCGACAACGAGGGCTATCACGTCCCGCTGGCGCATCCCGCGTTGCAAGAGCTTTACGGCCGCGAGTACCGCGATGTCTATCTGCCCGGCGGGCTGCATGCCTCGTTCGGGTTTTATGGCGATACGCCGGGGCGGCGCTGGTCGGTGCGAAACTATGTGGCGCTCAGCCCCGATCAGCCGCATCTGCCGCCGCATCTGCGCCGAGCGTGGAGCTATTACGGCCTGTTTCCCAACATGGTCTTTGCCTTTACCCCCGAGGGCGCGCAGTTCTATCACGACCTGCCGGTCTCGGCCCGCCAGACGCGGCTGACCGGGCGGATTTACCGGCCCGCGCATGAGGCGCGGTCCCAGCGGCTGGCGCGCTATCTGGCGGCGCGCATCGACCGCGACACCTCGGTCGAGGATCAGCAACTGACGATCTGGTCGAACGAATCGATGCAGTCCTCGGCCTTTGACGGGTTCCATCTGTCCGATCTGGAATGGGGCGTGCGTCGTCACCACGATCAGTTGCGCGCCCTGGTGCCGGTGATGCGGCTGCCCGCTGCCCCGGACGAGGGCGCAATGGCCGGGCGCAACAAGGAATTGCTTGGCAAAGCCGATACAATCGACCCAAGATGAGAAAACGGGCCCACACAATGGGCCGACACCAGCGGAGGATGCCCCATGAAACTGACCCGACGCTCGACCCTTGCCGCCCTGTCCGGCGGTCTGGCCATGCCCTTTGTGCGGCCTTCCTGGGCGCAGGCGGCCACCGTCAATGTCTATAACTGGTCGGATTATATCGGCGAGTCGACCATCGCCGATTTCGAGGCCGAGACCGGGCTGGGCGTGGTCTATGACCTTTATGCCAGCGCCGAGGAAATGCAGGCCAAGCTGCTGGCCGGTTCGACGGGGTATGACGTGGTGCTGATGGCGGGTATCTCGATGCCGGAATTCATCCGCGCCGGGGTCTATCAGCCGATCGACCGCAGCCGCCTGACCGGCTGGGGCAATCTGGACCCGGAAATCCTGCGCATCGTCGAGGGCTATGACCCCGGCAACCGCTATGGCCTGCCCTACATGTGGGGGTCGGTCGGGTTCACCTATAACCTGGCGATGATCCGCGAGCGGCTGCCGAACGCTGATCTGCAGGCGATGGAGACGATCTTTGACCCGGCGAATGCGGCGATTCTGGGGGACTGTGGTCTGTCCATCCTCGACAGCCCGACCGACATCGGCTTCATGGTGATGAGCTGGCTGGGCATCGACCCCAATACCGCGGGCCCTGCCGAATACGCCCGCATGGCCGAGGCCTTTGCGCCGATCCGGCAATACATCGCCACCTTCGACAACGCGAACTATCTGACCGCCATTCCGAATGGCGAGTTGTGCGCGGTCAACACATGGTCGGGGGATTATTCCGTCGCCGCCGCCCGCGCCGCCGAGGCCGGGATCGAGATGGAACTGGCCTATTACGTCCCGCGCACCGGGGCACCGGCGTGGTTCGACCTCTGGGCGATGCCGTCCGACGCGCCCAACGTCGACAACGCGTATCGCTTCCTCGACTACATGCTGCGCCCGGAGGTGATCGCCGCCTGCACCAATTACACCGGGTATGGCAATGCCAACGCGGCCTCGCGGCCCTTTGTCGATGAGGCGATCCTCAACGATCCGGCGGTCTATCCCGACGCCGAGACGCTGGCGCGCATGTATACGCCCGCGCCGCAAACCCCCGATCAAGAACGCGAACTGACCCGGATCTGGACCCAGATCAAGGCAGGTTGAGCCATGGCCGCGGATGGCGCGGGTGCGGCGCCCTTCATCCAGATCGAGGGGGTGTCGAAGTTCTTCGGCACCTTCCCCGCGGTCCGCGATGTCAGTCTGAGCATCGACAAGGGCGAGTGTTTCGCCCTGCTCGGCGCCTCGGGGTGCGGCAAGACCACCTTGCTGCGCATGCTGGCCGGGTTCGAGGAGCCGACCTCGGGCAGCATCCGCATCGACGGGCAGGACATGACCCGCATCCCGCCTTGGGAGCGGCCGGTGCACATGATGTTCCAGTCCTATGCGCTGTTCCCGCACATGAGCGTGGAAAAGAACGTTGGCTATGGGCTCAAGCACGAAAAGATGACCCGCGCCCAGCGCCGCGACCGCGTGGCCGAGATGCTCGACCTCGTGCAGATGAGCGGCCTTGGGTCGCGCAAGCCGCATCAGATTTCAGGCGGTCAGCGCCAGCGGGTCGCGCTGGCCCGTGCGCTGGCGCGTCAGCCCAAGGTGCTGCTGCTGGATGAACCCCTGGCGGCGCTGGACAAGAAGCTGCGCGAGCACACCCAGTTCGAGCTGATGGCGATTCAGGCGCGCACCGGGGTCAATTTCATCGTCGTGACGCACGATCAGGAAGAGGCGATGACCCTCGCCGACCGGCTGGCGGTGATGGACAAGGGGCAGGTGCGGCAGGTCGGACGGCCGCTCGATGTCTATGAGAACCCCAATTCGCGCTATGTCGCCGGGTTTCTGGGCACCGTCAGCCAGTTCGAGGGCCGGGTGATCCGGGCCGAGGGCGGCACCGTCACGCTGTCGGTCGCCGATTTTGCCTGTGAGATCAGCGTGGCCAGCCCGCTCGACACCCGCCCCGGCGAGGTGCTGACCCTCGCACTGCGGCCCGAAAAGCTGCGGCTGACGCGCGAACGCCCGGAGGGGCCGAACACCTTTCCCGGCACGGTCAAGGATCTGGCCTATTTCGGCAAGGACAGCCTGTATCGGGTGATCCTGCCCTCGGGCGGATTGATTTCGGCCCATGCGGTCAACGCCCGGCGCGGTGCACAGGCCCCGGACTGGGACGAGGCGCTCTGGGTCTCGTTCGAACCCGGCGCCGCCATCCTGTTGAGGGACTAGGCGATGCGCGCGCTGACCGGCCTGTCCCAGTGGTTTGACCGACGCGGCTGGCGGGACCTGATCATCGGTCTGCCCTATGTCTGGCTGCTGGTGCTGTTCCTGCTGCCCTTCCTGATCGTGCTGGCGATGAGCCTCGCCACCCGCACGCCGACCGCGCCGCCCTTTGGCTATGGTGGTGACAACCCGCTGCTGAATTTCGAGGGTTATGCCCGGCTGTTCACCGACGACCTCTATATCCGCAGCTTTCTGACCTCGCTGATGAATGCCGGGGTGGCGACGTTGTTCTGCCTCGCGCTGGGCTATCCGATGGCGCTGGGCCTGACGCGGATCAGCGCGGGCTGGCGTGGCATCCTGCTGATGCTGGTGATCCTGCCGTTCTGGACCAGTTTCCTGCTGCGCGTCTATGCGTGGATGGGGCTGATGGGCCGCAATTCGTGGTTCAACGGGCTGTTGACCGATCTGTGGAACTGGGTGACGCCAGAGGCCTGGGCGCTGGGTCATATCCCGATGATGCAGACCAATTTCGCCGTCGTGCTGGTGATGGTCTATACCTATCTGCCCTTCATGATCCTGCCGCTCTACGCCAATCTCGAACGCCTCGACCGCGCGCTGGACGAGGCGGCGATGGATCTGGGCAGCCGCCCCTTCCGGGTGTTTGTGGACGTCACCCTGCCGCAATCGGTGCCGGGGATCATCGCCGGTGGGCTGCTGGTCTTCATCCCCGCGGCGGGCGAGTTGGTCATTCCCACGCTGGTCGGTGACGCCGGAATGCCGATGATCGGGCGGGTGATCTCGGACGAATTCGCCTCGGCGCGCGATTGGCCGATGGCCTCGTCGGTGGCGGTGGTGCTGCTGATCCTGATGGTCGGGCCGACGATCCTGTACAGCCGATTCAACGCGCGGGCCGAAGGGTCCGGGCCGCTGGAGGCGCAGAAATGAGGCGCCGCCCTGTCTTTCTGATCACGATGCTCTGCTTTGGCTTTGCCTTTTTCTATATCCCGATCCTGTCGATGATCGTCTATTCCTTCAACGGCTCGCGGCTGGCGACGGTCTGGGGCGGGTTCTCGACGCGCTGGTATGTGTCACTGTGGGACAACCGGCAGGTCTGGGCGGCGATGGTGCTGTCGATCAAGATCGCGCTGGTCTCGGCCACCGGGGCGACGATCCTCGGCACGATGGCGGGCATTGCCCTGGCCCGGTTTCGCAAGTTCCGGGGGCGCACCCTGTTCTCGGCCATGGTCACGGCGCCCCTGGTCATGCCCGAGGTCATCACCGGCATCGCCACGCTGATGCTGTTCATCCTGATGGCGCAGTGGGTCGGCTGGCCGGCGCAGCGCGGTTTTACCACCGTCACGCTGGCGCATATCACATTTTCGATGGTCTTCGTGACGACAGTCGTGCAGTCGCGCCTGTCGTCCGCCGACCGCGCGATCGAGGAGGCGGCGATGGATCTGGGCAGCCGCCCCTGGCAGGTGCTGCGCGACGTCACCTTGCCGGTGATCTCGCCCGCGATCCTGTCGGGTTGGCTGTTGGCCTTTACCATCTCGCTCGACGATGTGGTCATCACCTCGTTCACCACCGGGCCGGGGGCGACGACGCTGCCGCTGCTGATATGGTCCAAGGTCAAGCTGGGCGTGACCCCCGACATCAACGCCCTGGCGACGCTGATCGTGGTGGTGGTGGGGATTGGTGTGGCGCTGGCGGGCTGGATCTTGCGGCGGGCGGAAAAGCGCCGCGACCTCGACGCGCGCATGGCATTTCGGAGCGGGACATGAGTGGATTGCTGGGGGTGCCCGAGGGGGCGCCGGGGGCTGGGCGTGCGCGGTACGGGCAGGCGATGCAGCTCTATTTCCAACGGATTTTGAGCGCGGCGCAGCTCGAGGCCTATCGCACCGCCGCCGCCTGCGATGCCACGCCGCCGGCGCTGGAACTGGTGGCGCGGGGCTTGGCCATTCCCGCCGATCCTGCGCCATCGCCCGAGGCGGCCATCCTGAGTCTGGTGGACGAGGCCGACCGCTATCTGACCACGCTGCCCGGTCCCGGCGTGGCCGAGGTGCGCGCGGGCATCGCGGCGGCGCGCGGCGGGGCCGTGACCCCGGCCGAGCCCGCGCCCAACGCCGTGGTCGATGCCCATCTGCCGCAGGCGCTGGGCCTGCTGGCCGCGACGCATCCGGCCTTGGCGCAGTCCATCGCCCGCGCCGCACCGTATCTGCGCTGGATCACCTATGATGGCTATGTCCCGGGCACTATTGGCGAGGCCTTCGCGCAGGGGCACGCCTATGCCTCGATCTGCGGCGGCGACGCGGCGGTGTCGGCGCGTGACTTTGACCTCGGCCTGTTTGTCATCGCGCCGCATGTGTTTTACCGCGACCACCACCACCCGGCGCCCGAGTTGTATGCCCCACTGACCGGCCCGCATGGCTGGCGCTTTGGCCCGGATCGGCCTCTGGTGCTGAAACCCGCGCATCAGCCAGTCTGGAACCCACCCCTGAACCCCCACGCGACCAAGGTCGGCGCCGTGCCGTTTCTGTGCCTTTTTGGCTGGACGGCAGATGTCGAGGCCCCTGCGCGGGTGATCCCGGCCTCTGACTGGCCCGAACTGGAGGCTTTGCGCCTTGGCTGATCTGGTGATCCACAACGCGACGATCCACACGATGGACCCTGCCAACCCTCGCGCCGACTGGATGACGGTGCAGGGCGGGCGCATTCTGGCGCTGGGCCGGGGCGCGCCACCCGATGCCGCGCAACGGCTTGATGCCAAAGGGTTAACCCTGCTGCCCGGCTTTCAGGATGCCCATGTGCATCTGCTCGATGGTGGCACTGATCTGGTGGAAACCGCGCCGCTCTACGACTGCCAGACGCTCGACGATATCCAGCGTACGATGGCCGCCCATGCGGCGCAGCGTGGCGGGCCGATGGTCTGGGGGGCGGGTTGGCAATGTGGCTTCTTTGGCGATCACAACCTGACCCGCGCGGTGCTCGACGCGGTGGTGCCCGACCGGCCCTGCCTGATCTTTGACGGCAATTTCCACAACGCCTGCATCAACTCGGCGGCGATCGCGATGGCCGGGATCGATGACCAGACGCCGGACCCGCTGAACGGCCATTTCGTGCGTGACGCGGCAGGGCGTGCGACCGGGATGCTGCACGAGGACGCCATTTATTGGGTGCGCGCGCGACTGCCGCAGACCTCGGATCAGACGCGCTATCAGGGCCTGCTGGCCGGGATGGCGCATGCCAATCAACTGGGCATCACCGGGGTTCTGGACGCCGCCATCCAGCCCTATCAGCGCGCCGCCTATGCGCGCGGCGAGGCCGAGGGCGCGCTGACCCTGCGCGTTGCCGGCACCATGCACATCACTGCCAACGAGCTGGTGGCCGAGGCCGTCGCCCGGTTGATCGAGTGGCGCGACGCGCATCGCTCGCAGGATTTTCACCTGCATTCGGCCAAGGTCTTCATGGATGGCGGGCTGGAAAACCGCACGGCTGCGCTGATCGCGCCCTATGCCGATATCGGCGGCAACGCGCCCTTGATGTTCCAGCCGGACCACATTGCCGAGCTTTTCACCGCGCTCGACGCGGCCCGATTCCAGATCCATGTGCATTGCATCGGCGATGCAGCGGTGCGCGCCACTCTGGACGGGTTCGAGGCGGCGCGGCGGGCCAATGGCGTCTGGCCCTCGCTGCACCAGATCGCGCATTGCCAGATGGTGCATTCCGATGATCTGGAACGGTTTTCCGCGCTGGGGGTGATGGCGAACCTGCAATTGCTCTGGGCCTGCAACGATCCGTTGATCCCGGACGAGACGATGGCGATGATCGGGCCTGAGCGCGCACCCCTCACCTATCCAGCGCGCTCGCTGATCGACGCCGGGGCGCCGTTCTGCCTCAACTCCGATTGGCCGGTGACCACGCTGAACCCGTTCGAGATCATCGGCACCGCCATCACGCGAGAGCCGCCGCGCAGCCGGGGCCGGGCCGAGCCGTTCTTTCCCCATCAGCGGCTGTCTCGGATCGAGGCGCTGCAGGGCTATACCACTCATGCCGCCGCCGCGTGCTGGCGCGGCGGCTTTACCGGGGCGCTCAAGCCGGGGTTCTCGGCCGATGCGATCCTGCTCGACCGCGATCTTTTGACCTGTGACCCCTACGCCATCGCCGAAACCCGCGTCCTGGCCACCCTGTTCAAGGGGCGGCTGGTGCATGACATCCGATAAGGGCCTGACAATGCTGCTTTATACCACTCTCGGCACCGATGACATTGCCCGCGCCACTGCATTCTGGGGGCCGATCATGGCCAGCCTCGGCCACGCGCCACTAGGCGATCTGGGCGAAGGTTGGGCCGGATGGGGCAAAGAATACGACGGCGGCTTTGGCTTTTACCTCTGCCCACCCTTTGACGGCCAACCGGCCTCGGCGGGGAACGGCCTGACGCTGGCCTTTCCGGCCCGCGATGCCGCCCATGTCCGCGCCCTGCACGCTCTGGCGCTGGCGCATGGCGGCACCGACGAGGGCGCGCCCGGCACCCGCGACTATTACAGCCCGGATTTCTATGTCGCCTATGCCCGCTCGCCCGACGGCCACAAGGCGGCCTTTGTCTTTCACCACCATGACCCGGCAGTCGCGCCATGAGCGACGACCACTATCCGCCGCGGCTGATCGCCATGCTGGAAACCCTCTGGGGCGAGGGGTTCCTGTCGCCCGGCGGGCCGGATGAGGTGGCGCGGGTGATCGGCGACCATGACCTGCGCGGTGCCTCGGTGCTCGACATCGGCTGCGGCGCGGGGGGGATCGACGTGGCGCTGGTCGAACGGCACGGTGCGGGCTTTGTCACCGGCATTGATGTCGAGGACGGTGTGCTGACCCGCGCGCGCGCTGTGGTGGCGGCGGCCGGGCTGTCGTCGCGCATCGGTCTGGTCAAGGTGGCGCCCGGTCCCTTGCCCTTTGCGCCCGCCAGTTTCGACGTGGTGTTTTCCAAGGATTCCATCGTCCACATCCCCGACAAGGCGGCGCTGATGGCCGAGGTGTTCCGCGTCTTGCGGCCCGGCGGCTGGTTCCTCGCGTCGGACTGGCTGATCGGCACCGATCAGATTTCCCCGCAAATGCAAGAGTATATCGCCGCCGAAGGGCTGGATTTCGGCATGGCGACCCCTGCGCGCTATCTGGCGGCGATGGCGGCGGCGGGGTTTGTCGGCGGGCAGGCGGTGTCGCGCAACGCCTGGTATCGCGAGCAGGCGCGCCACGAACTCGAGCGGCTCAAGGGCGAGACCGGCGCGCGCGCCGAGGCCCTGCTGGGTGCCGATTTCGTCGCGCAGAACATCGGCATCTGGCAGCGGATGATCCCGGTGCTCGACAGTGGCGAACATTGCCCGACGCATCTGCGGGCGCAAAAACCGCTGTGAGGGGATGGAGCGGGTGAAGGGAATCGAACCCTCGTCATCAGCTTGGGAAGCTGCTTCTCTACCATTGAGATACACCCGCAACGGCGAATTTCATAGCCGCACAAGGCGCAAGGCACAAGCGCAAACTGCGCGGGGCCGGGGCAAAGAGGGGCGGATGCGGGCGCGATTAGGCCCATGGTTGCCTGGTCCGCACCGGCCTGGCTGCATGAGGACCGGCCAAGGTTCGGGTGTCGATCACGCCCACTGGCGACGGGCGAGACCTTGTCCGACACCAGCG
Organism: uncultured Paracoccaceae bacterium; assembly: GCA_937907485.1. Lineage (GTDB taxonomy): Bacteria > Pseudomonadota > Alphaproteobacteria > Rhodobacterales > Rhodobacteraceae > Pararhodobacter. The sequence continues at coordinate 17,134 of CALESR010000143.1, forward strand.
CGCCGTGTGTTTGCCGTGCTGGCCGGGGTTCTGCCCGTGCGGCACCCCGGCTGGCTCACCGCCCGTCGAAACCCCGCCTCAGAACGGGATTTCGTCGTCCATGTCCGAGCCGCCGCCAAAGCCGCCCGAGGCGCCGCCGCGGCCACCGGCCGATCCGCCATAACCGCCGCCCGATCCGCCGCGCGATGATCCGCCCGAGGCCGGGGCCGAGCCGCCACCATAGCCACCGCTGCTGCCGCCCATCGGATCGTCATAGCCGCCACCACCGCCGCCGCCGTCACCGCGCCCGCCCAGCAGTGTCAACTCACCGCGGAACTGGCGCAGCACGACCTCGGTCGAATAGCGGTCGGCGCCCGACTGGTCCTGCCATTTGCGGGTTTCCAGCTGACCCTCGATATAGACCGTGCTGCCCTTTTTCAGATATTGCTCGGCGATCTTGGCCAGCGCTTCGTTATAGATGGCGACGGTGTGCCATTCCGTGCGTTCCTTGCGCTCGCCCGATTGCTTGTCGCGCCAGGTTTCCGAGGTGGCGATCCGCAGGTTCACCACCTTGCCGCCGTTCTGGAAACTGCGCACCTCAGGGTCGCGGCCCAGATTGCCCACCAGAATGACCTTGTTGACCGAACCTGCCATGATACCCCCGCTAGCCGAATCCCTTTGACGCAGGACTACACCACAGCAACAAGGTTGGGAATTGGTTAACGCCCGCGCCAGACCGCCGAGGCCGCGCCGGGCCGCTTGGCCTTGGCGCGATTCGGGCCTATAGTCGCGCGGCACGCAGCCTGGGGGGCGAAGATGCGCATCATTCTTGCGACCGTGCTGGTTGCGGCGGTGGCCGGTCAGGCCGGGGCCAGTGGCCTCAGACTGGGCACTGGCAGCGCCAGCCGGACGGATACCTTTCGCAGCCAGACGCGGCTGATGGATACCCGCCTCGCGCGGCAATATGCAGCGCCCGACTCTGCAGGCTCCGTCGCGGCCTATTCGGGCAGCTATCGCGGCGATTATCTGCCGGTCGCCCGCGCCGCCGCCCAGCGCCACGGCATCCCCGAGGACCTGTTCTTGCGCCTCGTCCATCAGGAAAGCCGCTGGAATCCGGGAGCGGTTTCACCCGCCGGTGCGCGCGGCCTTGCACAATTGATGCCCGAGACCGCCTCGCTGCTGGGGGTGAACCCCGACGACCCTGAACAGAACCTCGACGGCGGCGCGCGCTATCTGCGCATGATGTTCGACCGCTTCGGCTCGTGGCGGCTGGCGCTGGCGGCCTATAACGCCGGGCCCGGCGCGGTCGAGCAGCATGGCGGCGTGCCGCCCTATGACGAGACGACGAATTACGTCCGCATCATTCTGGGTTCGGGCTGAGAGATCAAACCGGGTCAGGGGGGCGCTCGCGCCCCCCTCGGCCTGCGGCCTCACCCCCCTGAG
>CALESR010000144.1 GCA_937907485.1 uncultured Paracoccaceae bacterium
CAGGGCCACTGCGACACGGTTCTTCTGGTCAACGGGCCGTACGGGCAGTGGCACTTCAATGACGATGACGCCGGGGTTGACCCGCGTATCCGCATCTCTGGCGCGGCGACCGGGCAGTATGACATCTGGGTCGGCACCTATTCGCCGGGCAACTGTCAGGCGACGCTGGTCGCCGAGACCTTTGGCGGCGGTGGTCTGGGGATCCCGCAGCCGCTGCCCTTCCCGCAACCGTTGCCCCAGCCGCTGCCGATCCCGCAGCCCCTGCCAGCCGCCTGCCCGAACCCCGGCGCGAATGGCCAGATGCTGACCTATACCGGCCAGCAGCTCTGGGCACCGCAGAGCCATGGGGTAACGGCGGGCGGGCCGCTTGACCTCGGCGCCTGCGGTTCGGTGCCCGGGCATGGCCATATCGTGCCGAACCCCGATTTCACGCTGAACCTGACGCAGAATTTCCCCGGCTATGATCTGGAGTTCCGGGTGCAGGCGCAGTGCGACACGGTGCTGTTGGTCAATGGGCCGAACGGGCAGTGGCATTACAACGACGATACCAACGGCACCAACCCGGCGATCCGGTTGAGTACCGCGGCGCCGGGACAGTATGACGTCTGGGTCGGCACCTTTGGCGCGAACACCTGCCAGGCGACGCTGCAGTTGGAGACCTTTGGCGGCGGTGGCCTGCCGCAGCCGTTGCCGCTGCCGATTCCCCTGCCACAGCCTTTCCCGCAACCGCAGCCCCTGCCCGCCGCCTGCCCGAATCCGGGCGCGAATGGCCAGATGCTGACCTATACCGGCCAGCAACTCTGGGCACCGCAGAGCCATGGGGTGACGGCGGGCGGGCCGCTTGACTTGGGCGCCTGTGGCTCGGTGCCCGGGCATGGCCATATCGTGCCGAACCCCGATTTCACGCTGAACCTGACGCAGAATTTCCCCGGCTATGATCTGGAGTTCCGGGTGCAGGCGCAGTGCGACACGGTGCTGTTGGTCAATGGGCCGAACGGGCAGTGGCATTACAACGACGATACCAACGGCACCAACCCGGCGATCCGGTTGAGTACCGCGGCGCCGGGACAGTATGACGTCTGGGTCGGCACCTTTGGCGCGAACACCTGCCAGGCGACGCTGCAGTTGGAGACCTTTGGCGGCCAACCGCAGCCGCAACCCCAACCCCAACCGCAGCCGGTTATCTGCCCGAACCCGAACCTGACCGGGCAGATCATGGCCTATTCGGCCTATCAGTTGCGCAACACCCAGTCGCGCAGTGTGGTGGCGGGCGGGCCGGTCGATCTGGCGTCTTGTCCCGGTGTGGCGGGGCATGGGCGGGTGATCCAGTCGCCCGATTTCACCCTGAACCTGACCGCCAATGCCCAAGGGCGGGCGCTGGAGTTCCGGGCGACTGGGCAATGCGACACGGTGCTTCTGGTCCACGGTCCGAACGGCCAATGGCATTACAACGATGACACCAATGGCATCAACCCGTTGATCCGGCTGGCGAATGCGATGCCGGGGCAATATGGCGTCTGGGTCGGCACCTTTGGGCAGAGCAATTGTCAGGCGACCCTGGCCGTCGAGAGCTTTGGCACGGCACCGCCGCCCCCTCCGCCTCCGCCTCCGCCGCCCCCTCCGCCGCTGCCAGTGGTCTGCCCGGACCCCTCGTCCCATGGCGCGCCGCTGGCGCACAGCGTCGCCGACCTGCAAACGCGGCGCAGCTATGACGTGGTGGCGGGCGGTCCGTCGGATCTGGCCTCGTGCCCCGGTCTTCCCGGCATCGGCCATACCATCGCATCGCCGGATTTCTCGTTGCAAATCACCGGCGACCCGTCAGGGCAAGAGTTGCTGCTGGGCGTCGATGCGGCCTGCGATTCGGTGCTGTTGGTCAATGACCCCAACGGGCGCTGGCATTTCAACGATGACGGCGTCGATCTGAACGCGCGGCTGGTTCTGGCCGAGCCTTCGGCGGGGATCTGGCGCATCTGGGTTGGCACCTATGGCACGACCACCTGTCAGGCCAGCTTGTCGGCGCAGATGCAGCCCGCTGTGGCACCGGTCGAGCCCGCGCCGGCCAACATGACCGGCTATCGCAACCGTGTCGGGCAGAGCTTTGCCTTTCAGGTGACCGGCGCGGCCTCGGGCGCGCTGTGGGGGTCGGGGGTCTATACCGACGATTCCAACCTTGCACGGGCGGCGGTGCATGCCGGGCTGCTGCAGCCGGGGCAGAGCGGAGTGCTGACCGTGCAGGTTCTGCCCGGTCAGGACGCCTATCCCGGCAGCCTGCAGAATGGTGTGCAATCCTCGACCTATGGTCGCTGGAACGGCAGCTTCACCTTTGTCGCGGGGGCCAGTGCCTCGCGGCCCGAGGCGGCGGGTGTCTGGCAGATCCTCGCCAACGGGTTCCCCGGCGCGCTGGTGCTGGACTGGGACGGTGCCGCGTGGAGCGGCCGCCTGACCTTTGCCAGCTTTGGCGTGGCCGAGGCGCTGGAGGCGATCAGCTTTGACCCGGCCACCGGTCTGATCGGGTTCACCCGGCCAATCCCCGGCGGCGCGCAAGTCTTTCAGGGCACGTTGAACGGCGGCCTGTTTACGGGCACCTTTACGCAGGCCGGTGGCGCGTACCAGTATCCGTGGTCCGCCATGCCCTGAGACCCGATGTGATGCGCGAGGGGCGGCCCAGCCGCCCCCGCACAGCCTGCGCCTTGCCGCCAAAGGGCCGACTGGCCGGGGCGAGCGGGGCGGCCTGACCCCAGGCGCGACCGGAACGGGGCGCCGCAACCGACAGCGAGATATTTGCCATGACGCTCTTTCATCGACCCCTCACCCTCGGCCTGGCGGCTGCCTTTGGCACGCTGGGCGCCAATGCCGCCCTTGCCTGCCCGGACTGGAGCCTGACTGGCGCGCAGCTGTCCTACACGTCGGATCAGCTCTGGGTGCCTCAAGGCCATTCGGTCATCGCCGGCGGCAACGTCAACCTCGCCAATTGCCCGCAGCCGGGCGCGGGCTGGGTCATCACGCAGCCGGATTTCGACCTGATGCTGACCGACAACGCGGCCGGGCGTGACATCGAGTTTCGTGTCACCGCAGGCTGCGACACCATCCTGCTGGTCAATGACGCGGGCGGTCAGTGGCATTTCGACGACGACAGCGGCGGCAACATGAACCCGCTGATCCGGCTGGCCGCAGCACCGGCAGGGGGCTATGACATCTGGGTCGGCACCTTTGCCCCGTCGAGCTGCGAGGCGACCCTGACGCTGGAGAGCTTTGGCGGTGCCTATGCGCCGGGCGGTGGCGCAGGCGAGCCGAGCGCGATGCCCGATCCGGGCAACCTGACCAGCTATCGCGGTCAGACCGGCGCCACGCTGACCTTTACTGTCACCGGGTCGAACAGCGGCTCGGTCTGGGGCTCGGGTCCCTATACCGACGATTCCAGTCTGGCGGCGGCGGCGGTGCATGCGGGCGTCCTGCAGGCGGGCCAGACCGGCGACGTCGTGGTGATGATCGAACCCGGCCAGCAAAACTATGGCGCCTCGACGGCGAACGGCGTGACGACCTATTCGTATGGCAGCTATGGCGGCAGCTTCTCGTTCCCGATGTCGCCCGATATCGGCGGCATGGCCGATCCGGGCAACCTGACCAGCTATCGCGGTCAGACCGGCGCCACGCTGAGCTTCACGGTCACCGGGTCGAACACCGGCTCGGTCTGGGGCTCGGGGCCCTATACCGACGATTCCAGTCTGGCGGCGGCGGCGGTGCATGCGGGTGTCCTGGCGGTCGGCCAGACCGGCACCGTCGAGGTCACCATCCTGCCGGGCCAGCAGAATTATTCCGGCTCGGCGGCGAATGGCGTGACGAGTGCGAACTATGGCAACTGGGGCGGCAGCTTTGGCTTTGTTGGCGCTCCCGCGCCGATGGCCCCCTCGGCGCCCTCGGCCTCGAAGTAACGCCGCATCCCGCGGCACTGCAGGGCCCGGCGAAAGCCGGGCCCTGTTGCGTTTCGGCCCCATGCTGCCCCACGCGGCACGGCGTCGCAGTTGTCACCGATCATGGCGGGTTTGCGGGTTTTCTGCCCTGCTGAACGCGCGGACATAGACATGAAAGGAGCAGCGATGCGTGATTTTCCTCTCGGTAAGGGGTCTGTGCGGTGGTCCCGGCTGTTGCCGCTGGCAACGGGTCTGGCGGTGATGACAGCGGGGTCGGCGGCGCTGGCCTGCCCGGATTGGCAGCAGACCGGCCAGCAGATCCGCTATTCCGCCGATCAGCTCTGGACGCCGCAATCGCTGTCGGTGGTGGCGGGCGGCGCCAGCAATCTGGCCAATTGCCCGCAGCCCGGCGTCGGGTATGTCGCTGCGCGGCCCGATTTCGACCTGACGCTGACCGACAACGGCGCCCGGCGCGATCTGGTGATCCGCGTTACCGCCAGTTGCGACGCGGTGCTGCTGGTCAATGGCGCCGATGGGCAATGGAGCTTCAACGACGACAGCGACGGCGTCAACCCGCGCCTGCAACTGCCGGACGCGCGGCCCGGGGTCTATGATATCTGGGTGGGCACCTACAGCCCGACGCCCTGTCAGGCCACGCTGACGCTGGAAACGCTTGGCGGCACGCAGATGCCGCAGCCGCAGCCGCAGCCGGTGGTGCCGCAGCCGCAGGTGACTGTGGGCGGTGGGCTGACATGGCGCTTTGACCGGGACACGCAGGGTTGGCAGGTGCGCGATGGCCAGTTGTCCACCGTTCCCGGCAGCCACATGCAGGTCACTGCCTGGGGTGACAGCCGCGTGGGCTATCTGATCGCGCCGCCGTCGGCGCTGGGCGACTGGCGCGGGGTGACCGCCATCGACGCGGTGATGCGCAGCCCGGGGTCGCGCTATTTCGCGGCCTTTTCGGAAGGGGCGGTCGGCGACCTCGTGCTTTACAATGGCACGATGAGCGCGGCGGCGGCGTTCCCGCACTGGCTGGGCCCGGATTGGGCGCAGCTGTCGGTCCCGTTGCGTCAGGCCGTCACGATGGGGGGGACTTTGCGGTGGCAACTTGGTGGCGGCGCCGGGTCGCTGGAGCAGGTGCTGGCCAATGTCACTGCCTTCCATGTGCGTGGTGAGTTCCAGTTGGGCGATACCATTGCCGATGTCCGCGAGATCGCGCTGCAAGGTGTGATCGGCCCGTCAGCGATTGCGGTGCCGCAGCCCCAGCCGCAACCTCAGCCCGTTGTAGGTGTTCCGGCGGCGGCCGGGGTCTGGCGCATCAACGGCAACTCTTATGCCGGGACGCTGACCCTGACATGGTCGGGGGCGGGTTGGGCCGGGGTGGTCAACTATGACGTTTACCGCCGCGACGAACCGCTGGAGAACATCCGCTTTGACCCGGCCAGCGGAAGCATCGAGTTCACCCGACCGATCCCGGGCGCCACGCAGATCTATCGCGGGCGATTGGCGGGTGGCGAGATGCGCGGCGAGTTCAATCAGGCTGGCGGGGCCTACAGCTATGGCTGGTCCGCCACATTGAGTGCACCACAGGCAGGCGGCGGCGCGGCACCTGCCCCCGGTGGCGGCACCAAGTGAGTCGTGCGACCGGGCCAGGGGAAACCCCGGCCCGGTTCAATGGAAATCCCGGCTGGGGAACAGCGCCTTGGCCTGATCGCGCGGGTGGCGCATGCCGCGCTGACT
>CALESR010000145.1 GCA_937907485.1 uncultured Paracoccaceae bacterium
TCTGTCGGATGCCGATATCGACAAGATGATCAAGGATGCGGAGGCCAACGCAGACGCCGACAAGGCCCGCAAGGATCTGGTCGAGGCCCGGAATCAGGCCGAAAGCCTGATCCACTCGACCGAGAAGTCGCTGGCCGAATACAAGGACAAGGTCGATCCGACGACCGTCGAGGCCATCGAGCTGGCGATTGCCGCGCTCAAGGACACGCTGGACGGCGACAATCCCGACAAGATCAAGTCGGGCATCAACAACGTCCGCGACGCCTCGATGAAGCTGGGCGAGGCGATCTACAAGGCGCAGCAAGACACCGCCGAAAGCGGCGACGAACCGCGCCCGGTCGATGACGACATCGTCGACGCCGATTTTGAAGACCTCGACAACAACAAGCGTCGTGGCTGACGCCACTCGTGTTCTGCGGGGCCCCGGACGGTAACACCGGACCGGGGCCTTGCCTGTGAGAATGGGGTCCACGGATGGCCAAGCGCGATTATTACGAAGTCCTTGGTGTGCCAAAGGGCGCCTCGGCCGAGGATTTGAAGAAAGCCTATCGGACCAAGGCCAAGGAACATCATCCCGACCGCAACAAGGACGATCCCGGCGCCGAGGCTCGCTTCAAGGAAGTGAACGAGGCTTATGACGTCCTCAAGGACGCCGACAAGAAGGCCGCTTATGACCGGTTTGGTCACGGCGCCTTTGACGGCAGCATGGGTGGCGGGCCGCGTGGGCCGCGTCCCGGGCAACCGGGCGGCGGCGATTTCGGTGCCAGTTTCTCGGACGTGTTCGAGGACCTCTTTGGCGATTTCATGGGCGGTCGCGGTGGCGGCGCGGGCGGTCAACGCCAGCGGGCCAGCCGGGGCTCGGACCTGCGCTATAACCTGCGTGTGACGTTGGAAGAGGCCTTTACCGGCTCGCAAAAATCAATTCGCGTCAACACCTTGAACTCTTGTGACGAATGCCACGGCACCGGAGCCGAGGGCGGCGCCGAGCCCGTCACCTGCCCCACCTGTTCCGGCATGGGCAAGGTGCGCGCTCAACAGGGCTTCTTTACCGTCGAGCGCACCTGCCCCACCTGCGGTGGCATCGGCCAGATCGTCAAGAACCCCTGCAAGTCGTGCAAGGGCGCCGGGCGGGTGGAAAAGGAACGCAGCCTCAGCGTCAACATCCCGGCTGGGGTCGAAACCGGCACCCGCATTCGCCTCTCGGGCGAGGGCGAGGCCGGGTTACGCGGCGGACCGGCGGGCGATCTCTATATCTTCATCGAGGTGCGCGAGCATCCGATCTTCCAGCGCGATGGGCTGGATCTGCAATGCCGTGTGCCGGTCAGCTTTACCACCGCTGCGCTGGGCGGTGAGGTCGAAGTGCCGACGATCGACGGTGGCCGTTCGCGCGTCAAGGTGCCGCCGGGCGCACAATCGGGCAAGCAGATGCGCCTGCGCGCCAAGGGGATGCCGGCACTGCGCGGCGGCGGACAGGGGGACATGTTGATCGAACTCAGCGTGGAAACCCCGGTCAATCTGACCGCACGGCAAAAGGAACTTCTGCACGAGTTCGAGTCGCTTTCGGCTGACAACCATCCCGAAGGCAACAGTTTCTTCAGCAAGGTCAAGAGCTTCTGGGATGGGATGAAGGGCTGACCGGCGGGTGTTTCTGTCGAGGCGGGTGTTAACGAAATTTCAACCTGAATCGGCCGATGATGGGGCATGTCCATGCGCCCGGCCCTTTCCGAACCTCCGCTGCCGCTGTTCGCTCCCGCGCAACCGGTCGATGCACCGCTGCCGTCCTATCTGAAGGACCATCGCAAACGCCTGCGCACGCGCTTTCTTGAAGGGGGCGCCGCCGCGGTGCCCGAGTACGAGCTGCTGGAACTGCTGCTCTTTGGCGCGATCCCCCGGCAAGATGTCAAACCCCTCGCCCGCGCCCTGATGGACCAGTTCGGCGACCTTGCCGGTGTGCTGACGGCCCCACCTGTCCAGTTGCAGCGTGTGGATGGCGTCGGCGAAACCGTGCTGGTGACGCTGAAACTGGCCGAGGCGGTCGCGTTACGGCTGACGCGGGCCAAGGTCATGAATCGGCCGGTAATTTCTTCATGGGACGCGCTGCTCGATTATTGCCACACCGCGATGGCGCATCGCAGTGTCGAGCATGTGCGTGTGCTGTATCTGGATCGCAAGAACTGCCTCATCGCCGATGAGGAGCAAGGCCGTGGCACGGTCGACCATGTTCCGGTTTACCCGCGCGAGGTGCTGCGACGTGGCCTCGATCTGGATGCCTCGGCGCTGATTCTGGTGCACAATCACCCCTCGGGCGACCCGACACCCAGCCAACAGGACATCAGTTTGACCGAACGCATCCGCGAAGGGGCCGAGGCGCTGTCGCTGGTGCTGCATGACCATCTGATCATCGGAAAGTCGCGCGAATTCAGTTTCCGCGCCGAGGGATTGTTATGACTGGGGTGTTTTTCCTGCTGGCGCTCTGGCTAACGCTGGCGCGGGCGGCTTCGTCTGTTGATTTTCCCTGTCGCGAAAACCGGAAACCCGGCGCGCTGCGCCGGGTTCATCGGATCTCGGGGTTTGGCCGCGGTCCGCCGCAGCAGGCTCAGTTGAGCGCGATCTGCAACTCGGGCAGGATGCCAGGCAGCACCAGATAGCCGCCGTTGCCGTCGCACTCCGGCATGTCCAGCCGGATTTGGCGGGCCTGTGCCGATGCAATGCCATGCACCTCGATCGCGCCAACTTGCAGCGGCACGCCACACGATGCGTCGGTCACCGGAATCTCGATTTCGAGCGAAACCTGACCGCGCAGCGAACTGGTGCCGCGCGGGAAGGAATAGATCTGCGCCAATTGCGAGCCCTGCAGCGCCGGGTCGCCCAGCATGGTGACAAAGCCATGCTCGGCGCCGGTCATCGGCAGGGGACTGCCTGGATGGATGTGCCCCGGGTCGCCGTATTGCGCCCCAAATTCATAGGCGTGCAGCGCCAGCGTAGCGGGGCCTTGCCAGAACAGCGCGACGCGCTCGATTCCGGCCAGATCAGGGACAAGCGTGGAATCGCTCTGCTCGCGGCCGTCGGCAAAGGCGAGGGTTACGCTGGCCTGTTCGGTCAGCGCGGGCACCAGCATCATCATCTGACCGTCCGCGCCGATACGGGCGCCAAAGGTCAAGCCGGCATGGCTGAGGGTTACCTGTTCGCCCGCATCGCAAGGCGCATAGATGCTGGTTTCGAGCATCGCATCGGCCGCTGGGGTCACGACGAGCCAGACCGCGCAGGCATTCAGTTCCGCCTGCAGTTCCGGGTCGAGCGGTTCGGCGGCGGTGGTCGGAGCAGGATCGACCTGAGCGAGGCGTTCGGCGACCGGATCGGGGCCGGGCAGCGGGAGCTCGGCGCGCGGCACATCGACGCCGGACAGGATGCTGGCACCGGCGATGGGTGCCTCGGGCTGCGGCAGGATGCTGGCGCTAACCAGGCTGGCAGCCGGTTGCGGCGCGGCAGCGGGCGCCAAGGTGGCAAGCGAGGGCGCCTCGGGCGCCAGGGGGGCCTGGGCCATCGGCACCGGGGCCGGTGCAGCCTGCTCGGCCGACTGGAAGTGGGTTCCGGCAACAACCGCCGCACCCAGTGCGACGGCGGTAACGGCAACAATACGGACCCGATTCATGGCAAACTCCGACTCGCGGTTGAGACGAGCCCTTGTCGCCCCGGAAAAGGGCAGCTTTTGGGCAGCAACGTGGTGCTTTCAGGAAGGCAAGACGCGCTTGCGCGGCAAAAATCGCCGCCGCAGCGCTGCGCCGATCGGCTTTTCCAGCCATTCGAAGATCGCCACGGCCAACACCACGACGATCACCGTCGACGCCAGCGTTGCCAACGCGGCAACCAGCGGCCCGCGCTGATAGAGGCCCAGCAGCCGGTCTATGGCCTGAATGACGTAGGGATGCGTCAGATAGAGCGCATAGCTACTGCCTCCCAGCCAGGTCAGCGCCCGCGGGATCGGTGCGGTCACAGGGATTACCAGTGCCGCCAACCCCAGAACCATCGCCGGAACGCCGTATTCGATGACACGATGGTTGGTCAGCGCGGGCTCGGCCAACAGCGGAATCAGCGCCAGCGCGGCCAGCACCAGCGGCCCTCGCCAGCCCTGCCAATCGACCAGCCTGTAGCAGATCATGCCGAAGATGAATTCGAGGACGATCGGATTGCCATAGGCCATCAATGGAAAAGTCTGCACATCACGGCAGGCCATCAGAACGATGACAATCGTCGCGGCGGTCAGTTCGGCCCGCCAGCGATGGCTGACCTGCATCGCCAGCGCAAACAGCGCATAGAAATACATCTCGAAATTCAGGGTCCAGCCGAGAAACAGGATCGGCGAATGCCCGGCGCCGTTCTTGTCAAAAGGAATGAAGGCGAGGGATTGCAACGGATGCCAAGGACCTGCCGAGGTATTGCCCAGCATCCGCGGCATCGCCAGAGCGATTAGAAAGACGACAACGGTAAAGATTCAGTAGGTCGGCACGATGCGGATCAGCCGCTTGACAAAGACCCCCGCGCGTTGGCGGCGGAGCGGGTGGACATCATCATCACGATGCCGCTGATGACAAAGAACATATCGACGCCAAAACGACCGACGCCCAAAGTGGGGGTGTGGAACAGCACAACGGCAAGGGCCGCGCCAAGGCGCAGCACCTCGATCAGATCATTGCGCGTCGCGCCGTCGTGCAGGGCCGCGGCGGGGCGACAGCGCGGCGCTCACGCCAGAACGCCGTGGCAATGCTTGAATTTCTTGCCCGAGCCGCAGGGGCAGGGATCGTTGCGACCGGGATTACCCCAGGTCGCCACGTCATCCTCGACAAAGCCGGGCCGTGGGCTGCCGGTTGCGGCCTCAGGAGGCTGCCCGCCCAGACGCGGCAGGTCCATCGGGCGCTCGAGCCGGCCGTCGTCGCGGGCGGCAGCGGCCTGAAGCTGCATCTGCCGCATCATCTCGGCCTGCTGCTCGGGTGTCGCCGGAATGACGCGCGACAACTGCCGGGTGATGTCCTCGCGCAGGGCGCCCAACATGTGCTCGAACAGCACAAATGCCTCGGATTTGTATTCGTTCAGCGGGTCGCGTTGTGCCAGCCCGCGGAAGTTCACGGCCGAGCGCAGATGGTCCAGCGTGACGATATGCTCGCGCCACTTGGTGTCGATCACCTGCAGCAGGAACTGCTTTTCGATCGCCCGCATGGTTGACGAACTGAAGGCCTTTTCCTTGTCCTCCATCAGCGCGTTCGAGGCCTGCAACACGCGGTCGTGCAGGGCCTCTTGATCGACGCCATCCTCACTGGCCCAGTCGGCCACAGGCAGGGTCAGCGACAGCTTTTCCTTGAGCGCGGCGTCGAGGCCGTCGATATCCCATTGATCGGCATAACTTCCGGCGGGAAGATGCTTGGCCACCAGATCTTCGATCACGGCGTGGCGCATGTCGGCAATGGTTTCCGACAGGTCTTCGGCGCGCAGGATGTCGAGGCGCTGCTCAAAGATCACCCGGCGCTGGTCGTTCATCACGTTGTCGAACTTCAGCAGCGTCTTGCGGATGTCAAAGTTGCGGGCCTCGACCTTGGCCTGCGCTTTTTCCAGCGATTTGTTGACCCAGGGGTGAACGATGGCCTCGCCGTCTTTCATGCCGAGTGTCGACAGCACCTTTTCCAACCGTTCGGAGCCGAAGATGCGCATCAGGTCATCTTCCAGCGACAGGAAAAAGACCGAGCGGCCGGGGTCACCCTGACGGCCCGAACGACCGCGCAGCTGGTTGTCGATGCGGCGCGATTCATGGCGTTCAGTGGCCAGCACAAAGAGGCCCCCGGCAGCCAGAACCTTGGCCTTTTCGTCAGCGACCTCGGCATCGATGCGGGCGCGCACGGCGGCGGGGTCGGCGGTCGGATCGGCAGCGATGGCGTCCAGAACCCGCATTTCCACGTTGCCGCCCAACTGGATGTCGGTGCCGCGACCGGCCATGTTGGTGGCAATCGTGACGGAACCCAGACGACCGGCCTCGGCGACGATATGCGCCTCGCGCTCGTGCTGGCGGGCGTTGAGCACGTTGTGGACGATGCCCGCGCCGGTCAGCAGCGTCGCCAGTTCCTCGGACTTTTCGATCGAGGTGGTGCCAACCAGAACCGGTTGACCGCGGCCATTGGCCTCCTTGATGGCCTCCAGCACGCCGGTGAATTTCTCGCGCGCGGATTTATAGACCTGATCGTGTTCGTCCTGACGGGCAACCGGGCGATTGGTCGGAATTTCGACCACGCCCAGATTATAGATTTCCTGAAATTCCTCGGCCTCGGTCGAGGCAGTGCCGGTCATGCCACCCAGCTTTTTGTACATGCGGAAGTAGTTCTGGAAGGTGATCGAAGCCATCGTCACCGTTTCCGGCTGGATTGACACGCCTTCCTTGGCCTCGACCGCCTGATGCAGCCCCTCGGACAACTGGCGCCCCAGCATCATGCGACCGGTGAATTCGTCGATCAGGATGATCTTGCCGTCGCGCACGATGTAGTGCTGGTCCTTGTGCAGCATCTTGTGCGCACGCAGCGCCTGCTGGACATGGTGCACGATGGTCGTCGATTCCGGGTCATACAGTGACTGCCCCTCGGGCAGGATCCCCGCGGCATGGAGCAATTGTTCGACATGCTCGTTGCCCGCGTCCGTATAGGTGACCAGCCGCGCCTTTTCGTCGAGGGTGAAATCCTCATCCAGCAGTTGCGGCATCAGCGCGTTGACCGTCACATAAAGCGCGCCGCGGTCCTGCGACGCCCCCGAAATAATCAACGGCGTGCGCGCCTCGTCGATCAGGATGCTGTCCACCTCGTCAACGATGGCATAGGCGTGGCCGCGCTGCATCATCTGGCCCAGATCGGCCTTCATGTTGTCGCGCAGGTAATCGAAGCCCAGCTCGTTATTGGTCGCATAGGCGATGTCGCACTGATAGGCGGCGCGCTTTTCCTCGTCCGGTTGATGCGGAACGATGACGCCGGTAGTCATGCCCAGCTTGGCAAAGACCTTGCCCATCCAGCCCGCATCGCGGCGGGCGAGGTAGTCGTTGACCGTGACCACATGCACGCCCTTGCCGCTGAGCGCGTTCAGATAGGCGGGAAACGTCGCCACCAGCGTCTTGCCCTCGCCGGTTTTCATCTCGGCAATGTTGCCCTGATGCAAAAAGATGCCGCCGATCAACTGAACATCAAAGGCGAGCAGGCCCAGCGCCCGCTTGGCGGCCTCGCGGCAATTGGCAAAGGCTTCGGGCAGCAGGGAATCGAGGCTTTCGCCGCCCGCTTCCCGCTCTTTCAGCGCCTCGGTGCGTGCCACCAGCCCGGCATCGTCAAGCGCCATGAATTCGTCTTCGAGCGCGTTGATCCGGGCGACGAGCGGGCGGACGGCGCAGAAGTCGTTCGGCGGGTTGGTTCCCGGCGT
>CALESR010000146.1 GCA_937907485.1 uncultured Paracoccaceae bacterium
CCCTGCGCCCGCAGACCGACGAGGCCGGGCTGACCGTCGAGTTCCGCGATCTGCCCGAGGCGCCCTCGATCCCCGGCGACCGCGACCAACTGGTGCAAGTGTTCCACAACCTCGTTGAAAACGCGCTGAAATACGGCGCCTCGGGCAACCGGATCGAAATCACGCTCGAACGGCTCGAAACCCTGCCCGGCGTGAATGGCCCGGTGCTGAAGGCCTGCGTGCGCGACCACGGCGACGGCATCGACCCGCTGCATCTGCCGCGCCTGACCGAACGGTTCTACCGCGTCGATGGCCACCGCAGTCGGGCGATGGGCGGCACCGGGCTGGGGCTGGCGATCGTCAAGCACATCGTCAACCGGCACCGCGGGCGGCTCAGCATCCGCTCGACCCGCGGCGAGGGCAGCACCTTTTGCATCGCCCTGCCGATCACCTGAGGCGCCGCTGTCATGCTAGTGTCACACGGCACCGCTAGTCTGCCGCCAAACCATACGAGAGCACCATGACCCTTCGCAGCCATATCGACCACAGTTTCGACGCCGATCTTGACCGTATCCGCGAGGCGATCCTTGCCATGGGCGGGCGCGTCGAAGAGGCGATCGCCCTCGCCGCCCGCGCCCTTGACGAGCGTGACGAGGATGCGGCGCAGCAGGTGATCGTCGGTGACAAGGCGATCGACGCGCTGGAAGAGGACATCAACACTCAGGTGGTGCGCCTGCTCGCGCTGCGCCAGCCGCAGGCGACCGACCTGCGCATGGTGGTCGCGGTGATGAAGATGGCCGCCGATCTGGAACGGCTGGGCGACTATGCCAAGAACATGGCCAAGCGCGTCGCCGTGCTGTCCTCGGGCGCGCAGATCGAGGGCGCCGCCCCGGCGATCCGCCGTCAGGCGCGGCAGGTCGGCCAGATGCTCAAGGACATGCTCGACGCCTTTGCCCATCTCGACATTGCGCTGGCCGAGGACGTGATCGCCCGCGACATCGAGGTCGATCAGATGACCAACGCGCTGTTTCGCGAATTCATCACCCACATGATGGAAGACCCGCGCAACATCACCGCCTGCCTGCACTATACCTTCATCGCCAAGAACGTCGAACGCATGGGCGATCTGGTGACCGGCGCGGCCGAGCAGGTGGTGTTCCTCGCCACCGGGCAGCGTCCGGGCGAGCGCCCAAAGGGCGCCTCGACCGCCTCCATCGGCCTGCCGCAGGAGTGAGGGGATGAGCGAGCGCGATACGCCGTTGGTGCTGGTGGTCGATGACGAACCGGCACAGCGCGCGCTGCTGAGCTATAACCTCGAAGCCGCGGGGTTCCGCGTCGCGCTGGCCGCCGATGGCGAAGAGGCGCTGCTGGTGGTGGCCGAGGAATCGCCCGATGTGATCCTGCTCGACTGGATGCTGCCGCGCGTGTCCGGCATCGAGGTCTGCCGCCAGTTGAAGGCGCAGCGCACCGAGGCGGCGATCATCATGGTCTCGGCCCGCTCGGATGAAAGCGACCGCGTGCGCGGGCTGGAAACCGGCGCGGATGACTATATCACCAAGCCCTATTCGGTCAGCGAATTGCTCGCCCGGGTGCGCGCCAACCTGCGCCGGGTGCGTCCGGTGCGCGCCGGGCAGGTGCTCGAAGTCGGCGACCTGCGGCTCGATGCCGAAACCCACCGGGTGTTTCGCGCCGGTGCACCGCTGCATCTGGGGCCGACCGAATTTCGCCTGCTGGCGGCGCTGATGGAAAAACCCGGCCGGGTCTGGACGCGCGAGGCGCTGCTCGACCGGGTCTGGGGCCGCGACATCTATGTCGATACCCGCACGGTGGATGTGCATGTCGGCCGCCTGCGCAAGGTGCTGATGGGGCAGGGCGGCGATGACCCGATCCGCACGGTGCGCGGCGCGGGCTATGCGCTGGATTGACATTTGACCCCCCGCCGGTGCCAATCGCGGCAAACCGGGGGGCAGAATGACCGCACAAACCACCACCGCCGCGCAGGGCTATGTGCCCGATCCGCGCAACGAGGGCGTCCTCGTCTGGGTCAATGGCACGCTGGTGCCAAAGGCGCAGGCGATGGTCTCGGTCTTTGACGCCGGATTCGGCTTTGGCGATGGCGTGTGGGAGGGGCTGCGGCTGGTGCGTGGCCGCATCCTGCAGCGCGAGGCGCATCTGGACCGGCTGTTCGAAGGCGCCTGCTCGATCGCCATCGACATCCCGCAGGGCCGCGACGGCATCAACGCCGCCATCGACGGCGTGCTGGCAGCCAACGACATGCAGGACGGCGCGCATCTGCGGCTGATGGTGACGCGCGGCGTCAAGGCGACGGCGAACCAGGACCCCCGGTTCATCCTGACCGGGCCGACCGTGGTGGTGACCGCCGAATACAAGGCCCCCCGCCCCGAAGTGAAGGCGCGCGGCCTGACGCTGCTGACCTCGACCTTCCGCACCTCGGGCCCGGATGTCTTTGATCTGCATCTGAATTCACACTCGCGGCTGAACCTGATCCAGGCGCTGATCCAGGCGATCAACGCGGGCGCCGACGAGGCGCTGATGCTCGACCCGCGCGGCTTTGTCGCCTCGTGCAACTCGACCAATTTCTTCATCGTGCGAAAGGGCGAGGTCTGGACCTCGTCAGGCGGCTGGTCGTTCAAGGGCATCACCCAGCGCGCGGTGATCGAGGCGGCGCGGGCGGCGGGGATCCGGGTTTTCGAGGGCGATTTCACCCTCGCGCAGGTCTATTCGGCGGACGAGGCCTTTGTCACCGGCACGCTGGGCGGGGTGACGCCGGTCTGCCGGATCGACGGGCGGGCGATTGGCGCGGGTGTGCCGGGGCCGATGGCGGCCCGGTTGAGCGCGCTTTATGAGGCGGCGGTCTATCCCTGACGGGGGGAGCGGCGCTCGCGGGCATCGAGCCCGCTCGCGCCGCGCGGGGGCGGCCCCGCCCGCCGTTCAAGGGGGCACGCCCCCTTGAAGAT
>CALESR010000147.1 GCA_937907485.1 uncultured Paracoccaceae bacterium
TTTAACCTGTTGATATTCCTAAGGCTGCGCCTCTGTCCCATGCGTGGGACATTCACCGCCCGCTCGTCGTCAGCCCTCCAGACCCACCCCCCCCGCCCGCATCTGCGCCAGCGCTGCGGCCAGTGATCCGTTCAGGTCGATCGCCCGGCAGGCCTCCAGCCGCACCGTGACCCCATATCCCAGCCGCGCCGCATCCAGCGCCGAATAGGCGACACAATAATCCGTCGCCAGCCCCGCCAGCGTCAGCGCCGTCACCCCCCGGCTGCGCAGCCAGCCGTCCAGCCCGGTCGGCGTGGTCCGGTCGTTCTCGAAGAACGCGGAATAGCTGTCGATCTGCGGCCGGAACCCCTTGCGCAGGATCATCTGCGCCGGATCGGTGCGCAGCGAGGGATGAAACTCGGCACCAGCCGACCCCTGCACGCAATGCCGGGGCCACAGCACCTGCGGACCATAGGGCAGCTCGATCATCGAGAACGCCGCCGCGCCGGGATGAGCGTCGGCGAACGACAGATGCCCGGCCGGGTGCCAGTCCTGCGTCAACACCGTGACGGCGAACCCGTCCATCAGCGCGTTGATCGGCGCGACGACCTCGTCGCCCCCGGCCACTGCCAGCGCGCCACCGGGGCAGAAATCGTTTTGCACGTCGATAATCAGCAGGGCATGGCTGTCGGGCTGCATGAGGCTCTCCATTGCTCGGGCGATGCGCCCCTTCTTGTGCATCCGCGCCCGATTGCGCAAGATGTTCCCGATCTTTGCAAGGTGCCGCATGGCCATCGAATCCTGGGACGAAATCCGCACGGCCTGGCATGTGGTGCAGGCTGGCACCGTCAGCGGTGCAGCCGAGGCGCTGGGCGTGCACCATGCCACCGTCATCCGCCACATCGACGCGCTCGAGCAGCGCCTCGGCATCCGGTTGTTCCAGCGCCACGCCCGCGGTTACACCCCGACCGAGGCCGGGCGCGCGCTGGCGCAGGTTGGCCGGGTGACGGACGAGCAGTTCGCCCAGCTCGGCACCCGGCTGACCGGCGCGGGCAACGGCATCGAGGGCGATGTCATCATCACCACGCTGCCCGGTCTGGTGACCTTTCTGCGTCCGGCGCTGGCCAGGCTGGCCGCCGTGCATCCGGCGCTGGTGATCCGCCTGCAGACCGAACAGCGCGTGGTCCGGCTGGAATACGGCGAGGCGCATATGGCGGTGCGCGCCGGTCAGCGCCCGTCAGAGCCGGACAATATCGCGCAATCGCTGGGTCAGGTCGCGGCACGGCTTTTCGCCAGCGCGGGCTATCTGGCGGCGCATGGCCGACCCGACAGCGACGCCGACCTCGCCGCGCATCGCTTTGTCACCGGCGAGGCGCCCGACGCCCGCGCGCCCTTTGCCCAGTGGTTGGCCCGCCAGACCCCGGCGCCCGCCGTTGCCTTTCGCTCGAACGAGGAGGCGGCACGGCGGGCAGCCATCGCCGATGGTCTGGGGTTGGGGTTCCTGTATGGCGAGGGGCCGGGCAGCGAGTTGATCGAGGTGATGCCCGCCCGCCCTGAATGGAGCTTTCCGGTCTGGCTGGTCACCCATGTCGACCTGCACCGCACGCCAAAGGTGCAGGCGGTGGCGACGATCATCAAGGACACGCTGCGTCCATGAGCCCCCTGACGCGCCCCTCCGGGCGGGCCGAGGCCCTGCGCGGCCATGCCGCGATGCTGGGGTTTTCGGCGGCGGCCTCGGGTTCGTTCAGCCTCGGCGCGATGGTCGCCAATGACATTGCCCCCGCCGCATTGACCACGGCGCGGTTCGGGCTGGCGGCGATCCTGCTGGCGGTGCTGGTGACCGTGGTGCCGGGCGGCGGGCGCGGCGGCCAGCAGGGTTTCACCCGTGCCGATTTTGCCGCGCCCTGGCGTTATGCGCTGCTGGCCGGGCTGTTCGGCGGCTATTTCGCGCTGATGTTCGAGGGGTTGAAAACCGCCTCGCCGGTTTCGACCGGGGCGATGTTCACCTTGCTGCCGCTGATGGCCGGGCTGATCGCCTGGCCGCTTTTGGGTCAGCGGCTGCGCCCCCGTGTGGCCATGGTGCTGGCGTTGGGCGCGGCGGGGGCGGTCTGGGTGGTGTTTCGCGGCGATCTGGCAGCGCTGACCCGGTTCGACATTGGCCGTGGCGAGGTGATCTATGGACTCGGCTGCGTGCTGCACGCCTTCTATACCCCGCTGCTGCGCCGCCTGAACCGGGGCGAGAGTGCGATGACCACCGCCGCGCTGGTCTCGGCGGCAGGCTTTGTGTTGCTGCTGGGCTGGGGTTGGCGCGATGTGTTGGCGACCGACTGGTGGGCGCTGTCACCGCTGGTCTGGGGCGCGCTGGTCTATCTGGCGGTGATCGCCACGGCCTTTACCGCCTCGGCGATGCAATACGCCGCCCAGCATCTGCCGGCCTCGCGGGTCTCGGCCTATACCTATGCGATTCCGGCCTGGGTGATCTTGTGGGAGGTGCTGCTGGGGCACGGTGCGCCGGGTCTGGCGGTGGCGCCGGGTGTCGCGATGATCGTGCTGGCCTTGCTGATCTTGCTGCGGCGCGAGTGACCGGTTGCTCACAAACCCGACATCCTGCGCAAATTTCTTGATTTGAGTCGGGCGCAGGGGCAGCATCCGCAAGACGGTATTGATGTATAGTCTGGCGCGTCGTTTTGCGCCGATTTCAGGCTCAGATTTGGAGAAAACGCCATGGTTCCCCACTTTAGGGATTTATCCGGGCGGCCCGCGGCCCGTGCAGCGCTGACCGCCGTGCTGGCGATGATCGCCTCGCTGTTCGCGACGATGGCCATGGCTTGCCCCAATCCCGGCGCGAATGGCCAGATGCTGACCTATACCGGCCAGCAGCTCTGGAGCCCGCAAAGCCACTCGGTCGTGGCCGGTGGCGGGCAGGATCTGGGCGCCTGTCCGAACGTGCCGGGCAATGGGCGGGTGACCAACTCGCCCGATTTCACGCTGAACCTGACGCAGAACATTCCGGGGTATGACCTCGAATTCCGGGTGCAGGGCCAGTGCGACACCGTTCTTCTGGTCAACGGGCCGAACGGGCAGTGGCACTTCAATGACGATCACGCGAGGGTTGACCCGCGTATCCGCATCTC
>CALESR010000148.1 GCA_937907485.1 uncultured Paracoccaceae bacterium
AAATCAGCCTTTCCTTCGACAACGCCATCGTCAACGCCAACACGCTCAAGGACATGCGCCCGGAATGGCAGCGCCGCTTCCTGACCTGGGGCATCCTGATCGCGGTCTTTGGCATGCGGGTGCTGTTTCCCCTGCTGATCGTGGTGATCGCGGCGCAGATCGGCCCGTGGCAGGCGCTGCTGATGGCGGCCGGCCAGCCTGATGACTATGCCCGCATCATGCATGAGTCGCATGTGCCGATTGCCGCCTTTGGCGGTGCCTTCCTGATGATGGTGGGGCTCAGCTTTTTCTTCGACCATGGAAAGGATGTCCACTGGCTGCGCTGGATCGAGGCCCGTATCGCGCGCTCGGCCAGTATCCGCGGGATCGAGGTCGCCGTGGTGCTGGCACTGGTGCTGGGGGTAGGGCGCCTTGTCGCGCCCGAGGCGCAACAGGTCTTTACCGTCGCGGCGATCTGGGGCCTCTTGACCTTTCTGCTGGTCGAGGTGCTGGGCGGCTTTCTCGACAGCACGCAAGACAGCCTGCGCACGACGGCGCGCGGCGGGCTGGGGGCCTTCCTTTATCTCGAAGTGCTGGACGCCTCGTTCAGCTTTGACGGCGTGATCGGCGCCTTTGCCCTGACGCACAACCTGTTCATCATCGCCATCGGGCTGGGGATCGGCGCGATGTATGTGCGCTCGATGACCATCATGCTGGTCGAGCAGGGCACGCTGACGCAGTATCGCTTTCTTGAACACGGCGCCTTTTATGCCATCATCGCGCTGTCGGTCATCATGCTGGCGCAGGCCGTCGTGCCGATCCCTGAGGTCATCACCGGCCTTCTGGGCGCCGGGCTGATCGGTGTGTCGCTGTGGTCGTCGATCCGCTGGAACCGTCGGAACCGCGGCTGACCTTGCCCGGATTTTTCCCAAATTGAGGGCAATGGCGCCCCATTGCTGACATTGTCGCGGGTTAGGCAATTGTCATGCGCCATTTCATGCTCCTCCCGCTGACCCTGACCGCCGCTTGCACGGCGACCCTCGCGCCCTTGCCGGCCGGGCGGTCGATCGACACCCCGGCGTTCGAAACCTATGTCACCGGCCACAACGGGTTTTCCCGCGTGCGGCTGGACCATTCCGGTGCGGGCGACGCAGCGGTCATCGCCCAGTTCGAGGACGCCGACCCCATCGACCCGACGGGCTATCGCAGCCTGATCGCGCTGGACGAGGCGCTTTACGGCGGGCGGGTGTCGATCGAGGTTCTGGCCGAGGTCGATACCGGCACCGGCGCCACCCAACGCCTGCTGCGCCTGACGACGGATCAAAGCCCCTTTCTCAACGAATCCGGTGGCCAGTTGACCACCGTCAGCGGGCAATTCCACCTGCGCGGCGCGAATTTCGCCTGGGTGTCGATCGACGGCGGGCCGCTGCTGTCGGGCAGCGATGCGCAGGGGCTGGTGACCATGGTGCTCGATTTCGACACCGAAACCGTCAGCCTGAACCTGCGCACCGGGGTCAGCGATGACTCGCAGGTCCGGGTGGAAATCACCGCCACCGACCTGCCGCTGAACATCCGCACCGGCGCTTACGGCGACGATATCGTCATTCAGGTCTGGGATCCGGAAAGCCCGGATATCCTGATGATCGACGGCAGCCTGCGCGGCAACGTCGGCGGCACCCCGGTCTATGGCGAGGGCGAGCACGACCTCTCCACCTCGGGCCTCTATATCGGTGACGGCGAGGATCCCGCCACCGGGCGCCATGTGCGTATCGAGGGGCTGTTCGTCGGACGTGACCCCAATGTCCAGCCGTAACCCCCTCGCGCGTCTGCTGGTGCTGCTGCTGGCCCTGCTGCTGGGCGTCGGCGTCGCCTCGGCCGATCCCATCGCCCGCGCCCGCATGGCGCCGCTCGCCGGGTCCGAGAGGCTGCGGCTCTTCGCCCTCGGTCAGGCGCTGCAGGCCCGCAGTGGCGGCCCGGCGGTGACGCAGGCGATGCGCCAGACGATGCAGGACGCCGGGTTCTATTACGACGGGCCCGGCATCGACGTGCTGCGCCGCAGCCTGCGCGCCACCCCGGTTCTGGCCTGGGACAGCAACATCAACGGCGGCTATCTGAACGACAGCCTTGACCTCAACGGCCTGATCTTTGCCATCGACCCCGCGCGGCAGGCGCTGGCCGGGGTGGTCGGCGGGGCCCGCGCCAGTGGCGAGTTGCGGCTGGGCTGGGGGCCGGGGCGCCATCTGGACCTGCGCTTTGGCGTCGAGGCCCTCTATTCGCCGCGCCATGACATTGGCCGCGCCGCGCTCAGCGTCTCGGCCTGCGCGCGCAACCATCTGACGGGCTGGGTCTTTGCCGATCTCTGCGCCAGTGCCGCCGCCAGCCACCGCGCGCTGGGCGACAGCCGCAGCCTCGTCGCCAGCGCCACGCTCTCGCGGCTGTTCGCCAGCGCGGGCGGCTATCACGAAGTGTCGCTGGGCGCCGAACACCGCCTGCTGGACGAGGGGCGGCAATCCGCACTGACCCTCGGCTGGGCCGCCGTCTGGGACCGCGCGACCACCGACATTTCCCTCACCCTCGCCGCGCCCATCGCCGGGGCCAGCGTGCAGCGCCAGCGGCTGTCGGTCGATGTCGGGCTGATCTGGCGTGACCGCCCGGTGACGCTGGGCCTCTGGCATGCGCAGGCCGGCGGCGGGATGTTCCTTGGCATGGCGCGGCAGGATGCGACCAGCGGCCTCAGCCTTGGCTTTCGCCCCCGTCCGCAGATCACCGTCGAAGCCGTCTGGCAGCGGACCCGGTCCTCCATCGACTTCTTTGACGAGACTCGGGCCGGGTTGAACATCCGCTTTGATCTGAGCCACTGACGGCCACGCGCTGGCCGCGCCGTTCCGCAACCACCGCCCTTGGCGGGCGGTGGTTCCAATTTGGCCTCTTGCGGAAGATTATTCTTCCACATCCGCGTCAAACCCCTCTTCATTCGCCTTGTTTGCCCGGGTATCTTGTTGGTATCGGAAAATTCTTCCATATTGGCGGCATCTGGACAGGGTGTCGCCATGCAGCATTTTCCCATCTTCCTGAACCTTGCCGACCGCCGCGTTGTGCTGGCGGGCAATGGCGAGGTCGCGCTGGCCAAGCTGCGGCTGCTGGCGAAAACCACCGCCCGGATCGAGGTGTTCGCGCCGCAGGCCGAGGCCCCGCTGATCGCCGCCGCGCGCGACCTGGGCGCGGTCCTGCATCACCGCCAGCCCGAGGCCGCCGATCTGACCGGCGCCGCGCTGGCCTACGGCGCCTTTGCCGAGGGTGTCGCCGATGCCCGCCTCGCCTCGCTGGCGCTGGCGGCGGGCGTGCTGGTCAATGTGGTGGACAACCTCGAAGCCAGCGATTTCATCACCCCCGCCATCGTCGACCGCGACCCGGTGACCGTCGCCATCGGCACCGAGGGCGCCTCGCCCGTGCTGGCCCGCGCGATCAAGGCCGATCTGGAGGCGCGCCTGCCGCAGGGGCTGGGCCCGCTGGCCCGCGCCGGAAAACTGTTCCGCCCCCACGCCGAGGCCCTGTCGCATGGCCGCGCCCGGCGCGATTTCTGGGCGGATTACTATTTCACCACCGGCCCGCAGGTTCTGGCCGAGGCGGGCGAGGAACTGCTCGACCACGCCCTGCACGCCCTGCTGGACCAGCATCTGCAGGCCGCGCCGCAGGCGGGCCGCGTCGATCTGGTCGGCGCCGGGCCGGGCAATCCGGACCTGCTGACCCTGGCCGCCCGCCGCCTGCTGGACACCGCCGATGTGGTGATCCATGACCGTCTGGTGCCCGCCGCCATTCTGGAACTGGCGCGGCGCGAGGCGCTCTTCGTGCCGGTCGGCAAAGAGGGCTTCGGCCCTTCGACCCCGCAAGACGCCATCAACGCCGCGATGATCCGCCATGCCGCCGAAGGGCTGCGCGTGGTGCGGCTGAAGGGCGGCGATGCCAGCGTGTTCGCCCGGCTCGATGAGGAAACCGAGGCCCTGACGCAGGCCGGGATCGACTGGGCCGTCACCCCCGGCATCACCGCCGCCAGCGCCGCCGCCGCTGCCGTCGGCGCCAGCCTGACCCGCCGTGGCCGCAACAGCGACCTGCGGCTGATGACCGCGCAGGATGTCGACGGTCTGGCCGAGCAGGATTGGCGCAGCCTCGCCCGCCCCGGCGCCGTCGCGGCGATCTACATGGGCAAGCGCGCGGCGCGCTTTGTGCAGGGCCGCTTGCTGATGCATGGCGCCGATCCGGCCACCCCCATCAGCGTGGTGGAAAACGCCAGCCGCCCGGACCAGCGCATCCTGTCGTCGCGGCTGGACCGCCTGTCCGCCGATCTGAAAACGGCGCAACTGACCGGCCCGGCGATCACCCTTCTGGGCATCGCGCCCGCCCGGATCGCATCGGCGCTGCCCGCCCGGATCGAGGAACTGGCATGATGACACAAATCGTCCATATTGTCACCGCCAATGCCCTGCTATCGGGCGAGGTGGTCTATCTGACCGACGCCGACCATTGGTCAGCCGACCTGCAACAGGCCCGCGCCTTTGCCGACAAACCACTGGCCGAGGCCGCCAGCACCAGTGCCGCGCGCCGGGTGGCCGAGGTCGTCGGCTGTTACGTCACCGACATGCGCCAGACCGCGCAGGGCCTGACCCCCACCCATTTCCGCGAGGATTTCCGCCGTCGCGGCCCCTCGAACCACGCCCATGGCAAGCAGGCTCAGGCCTGAGGATCCCCCGATGTATGTCTATGACAACTTTGACCGCGCCTTTCTGACCGAACGCAACGCCCAGTTCCGCGCGCAGGTGGCCCGCCGCATCGACGGCAGCCTGACCGAGGACGAATTCCGCCCGCTGCGGCTGATGAACGGGCTCTATCTGCAATTGCACGCCTATATGTTGCGGGTGGCCATCCCTTACGGCACGCTCAACCCCAACCAGTTGCGGCACCTGGCGTTGATCGCCGATCGCTGGGACAAGGGTTACGGCCATTTCACCACCCGGCAGAACATCCAGTTCAACTGGCCGCTGCTGACCGATGTGCCCGACATGCTCGACGCGCTGGCCGAGGTCGGGCTGCACGCCATCCAGACCTCGGGCAACACCATCCGCAATGTGACGTCCGACCATTTCGCCGCCGCTGCCGCTGATGAGGTCGCCGATCCGCGCCCCTATGCCGAACTGATCCGCCAATGGTCGACCGACCACCCGGAATTCCAGTTCCTGCCGCGCAAGTTCAAGGTGGCGGTGACCGGCTCGCCCCTCGACCGCGCGGTGACGCGGGCGCATGACATCGGCCTGCGCATGGTGGCGCCCGATGCCTTCGAGGTGATCGTCGGTGGCGGCCTTGGCCGCACGCCGATGATCGGCAAGGTGCTGCGCGACCGCCTGCCCGCCGCCGATCTGCTGCCCTATCTTGAGGCCGTGGTGGCGACCTATAACCTGCTCGGCCGGCGCGACAACAAATACAAGGCGCGCATCAAGATCACCGTGCATGAAAACGGCATCGAGACGATCCGCGATCTGGTCGAGGCCCGCTTTGCCGAAATCGCGCCCACCTTCGACGCCGCCGCGACCGCCGCGCAACTGGCCCGCATCCAGCGCGATTTCACCCCGCCGGTGCTGGTGGCGCGCCCGGTGCCCACGGCCACCGACCCCGCATTCCGCGCCTGGGCCGATACCAACCTGCACCCGCACCGCGACCCGTCGCACGCCATCGTCACCATCAGCCTCAAGGCCCATGGCGCCACCCCCGGCGATGCCAGCAGCGACCAGATGCGGCTGATCGCCGATCTGGCCGAGGCTTACGGCCATGGTGAGATCCGCATCTCCCATGAGCAGAACGTCGTGCTGCCGCATGTCGCCCGCGCCGACCTGCCCGCGCTGCATCAGGCACTGAAAACCCAAGGGTTGGCGACGGCGAATGTCGGCCTGCTCAGCGACATCATCGCCTGCCCGGGCATGGATTACTGCGCGCTGGCCACCGCCCGCTCGATCCCCGTGGCGCAGGAACTGGCGCTGCATTTCGACGCGCTGAAGCTGGAGCATGACATCGGCCCCCTGAAGATCAAGATCTCGGGCTGCATCAACGCCTGCGGTCACCACCATGTCGGGCATATCGGCATTCTGGGGCTGGATCGCGCCGGGGTGGAAAACTACCAGATCACGCTGGGCGGCGACGGGACCGAGGACGCCACCCTCGGCGAACGCACCGGCCCCGGCTTTGCCTATGACCAGATCGTGCCCGCCATCGAGCGCATCCTGCGCACCTATCTGGACCTGCGCACCAGCCCTGAGGAAACCTTCCTCATGGCCTATCGCCGTGTCGGACTCACCCCGTTCAAGGAGGCGCTCTATGACGCGGACCTCTCCGATGCTGCGTGACCTGCGCGCGCTGGGCGCCCATTTCCGCGACGAGGCCGAGGCCGTGCTGCGCTTTGCCCTCTCGGGCGCCGTGGGCAATATCGCGCTGGTCTCCAGCTTTGGCGCGGACTCCGCCGTGCTCTTGCACATGGTCTCGCGCATCGCGCCCGCCACGCCGGTCTTGTTCATCGACACGCAGATGCTGTTCCCCGAAACGCTGGAGTATCAGCGCACGCTGGCCGACCATCTGGGCCTCAGCGACCTGCGGGTGGTGCGCGCCGCCGATCTGGCCCGCGCCGATCCCGGCGACAGCCTGCACCGCACCGACCCCGACGCCTGCTGCGACCTGCGCAAGACCGCGCCGCTGGAGATCGCGCTCGCCGGGTTCCACGGCTGGATCACCGGGCGCAAACGCGCGCAGGGCGGGCTGCGCGCCGCGATGGACGCCTTCGAGCACGACCCCGCCACCGGCCATCTCAAGATCAACCCCCTCGCCGCGTGGGACTCCGCCCGCCTGCGCGCCTATCTCGATGACCACGCGCTGCCCCGGCATCCGCTGGTGGCGCGCGGTTATCCCTCGATCGGCTGCGCGCCCTGCACCAGCCCGGTCGCCGCCGGGGAAAGCCCGCGCGCCGGACGCTGGCGCGGTCAGGGCAAGGACGAATGCGGCATCCATATCGTGGACGGCCGCGTGGTGCGCGGCTCGGCCGCCTGAAAGGACAGGACATGACCATCATCGTCACCGACACCGGCTTTGCCCCCGATACCCCCGCCGACTGGTTCGAGGTCGCGCTCGACGTCGATTTCGCCGCGCTGGCGGCGCAGATCGACGGCCTCGCCGCGATCCGCGTCACCGTGCCCGCCTTCAACGACGGGCGCGGCTTTACCCTTGCCGCGCGGCTGCGGCGGGCCGGGTTCACCGGGCGGCTGCGCGCCGCTGGGCCGCTGATCGCCGACCAATACGCCATGGCCCGCCGCGCCGGCTTTGACGAGGTGGAAATCCCCGCCGCGCTGGCCGCCCGCCAGCCGCAGGACCAATGGCTGGCCCGCGCCGACTGGCAGGGCCACGATTACCGCGCGCGCCTGCGGAGGGCCGGATGAACCAGCCGCTGCGCGCCGATCTGCAAACCGTGACCGAGGTGCGGCACTGGACCGACCGGCTGTTTTCCTTTCGCATCACCCGCCCGGCCAGCCTGCGCTTTCGTTCGGGTGAATTCGTGATGATCGGCCTGCCGGATGACGCCGGCAAACCGATCCTGCGCGCCTATTCCATCGCCTCGCCCGCATGGGATGACACGCTCGAATTCTATTCGATCAAGGTGCCCGACGGCCCGCTGACCTCGCGCCTGCAACACATCCGGCCCGGCGACCCGGTGATCCTGCGGCCCAAACCGGTGGGAACGCTGGTGCATGACGCCCTGCTGCCCGGTCCCCGGCTGTGGATGCTGGCCACCGGCACCGGCCTTGCCCCCTTTGCCAGCCTGCTGCGCGAGCCCGAGACATGGGAGCGCACCGAGAGTGTCATCCTGATGCACACCTGCCGCGAGGCGGGCGAACTGGCCTATGGCCGCGCCTTGGTCGAGGGGTTGGCGGCCGATCCGCTGATCGGTGATCTGGTGGCGGGCAAGCTGCATTATTACCCCACCACCACGCGCGAACCCTCGCGATATATGGGCCGCATCACCGACACCCTGACCTCAGGGCAGGTCTTTGCCGATCTGCGCCTGCCCGGACCGCTGGACCCGGCGCGCGACCGGGCGATGGTCTGCGGCTCGCTGGCCTTCAACCATGACGTCACGGCGGTGCTGCAGCGATTCGGCCTGCGCGAGGGCGCCAACAGCGCCCCGCGCGAGTTCGTGGTGGAAAAGGCCTTTGTCGGCGAGGGTGTCTAGGTGGGGGTCACCCCCACCTTGCCCGACCGCAAAACCATGGGACAATCGTTGCGAAAGCCTTAATTTTTTCGCTAACCTATTGAAATATAAGGGCGCGGAAAATGTCCCCTGCGTGGGACAGTCACCAGTCCCTCAGGCCGGCGTCGCCGCGATCGCCTCTTCCATCGCTGCCAGCAACCGCGCCACCTCGGCCTCGGTATTATAGTGGCAAAAGCTGATCCGCAGGCAATCCGCCCGGCCCAGCGGCCGCAACACGTTGCCGGAATACTGGTCCGCCTTGCGAATATGGGTGCGGATCCCCCGCGCGCCGAGGAAGTCCACCAGCGCCCCGGTATCCCAGCCGTCGAGGTTCAGCGAGACGACACCCTCGCGCCCCTCGACCGCCTCGCCCGCGATCAGCCGCACACCCGGCATCTCCGCGAGGCCCCGCAGGTTCCCCGTGCCCTGCAGGATCGCCCGCACCAGCGCCGCCTCCTGCGCATGGATCGCCTCACCCGCCGCCTCCAGCCGCGTGCGGCGGTCGGCGTCGGTCGAGAACTGGCTGCCCAGCCAGTCGAAATAGGCCACCACATCGCTGAAGGTCGCATAAGCGCCGGTATCGCGCGTGCCCAGTTCCCACGCCAC
This sequence comes from uncultured Paracoccaceae bacterium, assembly GCA_937907485.1. Taxonomy (GTDB): domain Bacteria; phylum Pseudomonadota; class Alphaproteobacteria; order Rhodobacterales; family Rhodobacteraceae; genus Pararhodobacter. The sequence continues at coordinate 8,867 of CALESR010000148.1, forward strand.
CGTCGGCCCGCCGATGATCTGCTCGTGACGCAGCGCCGACAGCCGGTCGCTCGCCCAGCCCACGCCATACCCGTGCCGCGAGAACATCTTGTAGGGGCTGAGCGCGTAGCCGTCGATCCCGTAACCCGCCACATCTACCGGCCCGTGGCAGGCGTGCTGGATCCCGTCGACGATGATCAGCGCCTCAGGCGCCACCGCGCGGATCGCCGCCGCAATCGCGCCCACATCCACCGACATCCCCGTCACCGGCGAGGTGTGGATGATCGAGGTCACGCGGATATCCGGCCGCAGCGCCGCCTTGTAGGCCTCCAGACTGACGGTGCCGGTGGCATCGTCATGCGCGACCGTGACCAACTCGCGCCCGGTCACCCCGGCCCAATGTGTCATCGACGAGCCCAGCGCCGGATGCTCCAGCGTCGAGCGCAGCATCACGCCGCCCGCCGCCGCCCCGGTCGCCGCGTTGCGCACCAGCCGGAACAGCACCTCGGTGCCGCTTTCCCCGACAAAGACCTGCCCGGTCGGCGCATTGAGGAACAGCCGCATGTCGGCCTTGCCCTGATCGATCACCTTCATCAGCGTCTGCGAGGCGATATTGGGGCGGCCCTGATTGTCCGGATAGCTGGCATAGAGCGCCGAGGTTTCCACCACCGACTTCAGCCGCAGCGCCCCGCCCGCGTTTTCAAAGAAGATGCGCGGCCCGTCAAAGGGGCACACATCCACATGGGCGAAACGGTCGCGGACGGCGTCGATCAGGCCGGGTCTGTCGGTCAGCATGGGCAAGGGTCCTTGATGCAAAAGCGCGTGGCGATGTGGTGCATCGCCACGCGGTCAAGGGCAAGCCCCAATGCCGTCATTTCCCGGTCGGGGCGGGTTCCGGCACGGGTTGCGGGGTGGGCTGCACCATCGTCTGCACCGTCAGCAGGCCCCGCGCCGCCTCGACATAGGCGCCCTGCGGCTGGGCCTTGATATAGGTCCACAGGGCCTCGGGGCGCCCTTGGGACAGCGCATCGATCCAGGCTTGATCGTCGCCCGAAACCTGCGGCTGCGGCGCGGCCTGCGCGTTCAGCCAGGCGCGGGCATCGGCCGAGTAGAGCCCGCGCGGCCAGGCGTCGAGGAAGTCCTGCATCGCCTCGGGCGTGCCGGCCTGCAGCGCGCTTTCCCAGGCGAGGGCCTCGGTCGGCGGCTGCACCGTCAGCGGAACACGCGCGGCGCCGGCCGAGGGGTCCTTGCCCGGATCGGCAGGCGGCATGTCAGGCTGCGGCTGCGGCTGGGGTTCGGGCTGCGGTTCGGGCTGCGGCTGGGGTTCCGGTTCGGCCTGCGGCAGGGTCAGCGCCTCGATGGCCTGCGGGCAGTCCACGGCGCCGTTCGGGCGCAACAGGCTGAGCCCGGCCTGCAAGGCGTCGAGCGAGGCCTCTTGCCCCGGATCGGCGACCAGCGCCAGCAGATAGGGCACCACGCCGTCAACGCAGAACTGCGGCGCGATCATCCGGGCCGGAAAGACCTCGCCCTCGCGCACATCGGCATCGGCGGGCGAGCGCGCCGCGCCACCATGCACCACCCAGACCGGATGCTCACCGACCAAGGCCTCATCGACCCCGTCAAGGCTGCGCATCAGGCGACCGACCTCGACCGGCACGCCGGGCGCGGTGGAGGTCACGCGCAGCAGATGGCCCTGTTCGGAAATCAGCATCACCGTCGAACCGACGCTGCCTATCAACTCGCGGATCACCACATCGCCGTCGGACAGCGCCAGCGAGGCACGGTCCGGCATCAGGGTGAGCGCCTCGGCAAAGGCAGGTTCGGTCGCCTCGGGGGGGGCCTCGGTGGTCGCTTCGACGGGCGCCGCCTCGGCCACGGCCAGACTGCCGATGAACTGCGCCTCGATCGCGGCGGCGGCCTCGTCGCCCTGTCCGACGACCAGCGAGCCGACCAGCAGGCCGTTGCCCTGCGCATCGGTCTCGTGGCTGATATAGAACACGCCACGCACATCAAGCCCGTCGGCGCGCGGGCCGGTGCCGACATAGGCATGCAGCAGATACGACCCCAATTGCAGCGTCTCGCCGGTCTGGATCAACTCCATCCGCGCAAAGCCCGAAAGAGCGGCGGTGAATTCGGGCGTCCCCGGAGGGGGCATCTCGGCCAGTTCGGCGGGCATCAACAGCCGCACCCCCAGCCGAATCCCGACCTCGCCCTCGCCCGTGGTGCTGACAGCAAAAGACCGTTGCGCCGGCGAGTCGAAATCGTCGGTGACCGGCGCTCCCTCCGGCACCTCGAAACGCAGGCCGAAGCGCTCGATTCCGGTCCAGACCAGCGCGGGCTGTTCGGTGGCGGCGGTGTCCTGCGCCAGCAGCGGCAAAGGCAGCGCAAAGGCGAGCGACAGGGCGAGCAGGGCGGTCGAACCGCGAAGACGCAGGGAATTCATGAACGGAACCTCGAGAATGACTAAAATCCGCGGACAGGATAGCACCCTTACGCGCCTTGCCTAGCGTCAAACCGGCGTGAGTGCTTGCATCAGCGAGCGGTCGCGCGTAGAGGGGCGCGTCGTCCGAAGGGGCGGCCAAGTGTCCGACTACCTTGTCAAAACGGATGACCCCATGACCAGACCCCTGATCCCCGGCATTCTTGCCATGGCCGCGATTGTCGTGGCCTCGAATATCCTTGTGCAGATCCTGCTCGGCCAATGGCTGACTTGGGGAGCGCTGACCTATCCCTTTGCCTTCCTCGTCACCGATGTGATGAACCGGGTCTATGGCCCCGCTGCCGCCCGGCGCGTGGTCTGGGCCGGGTTTGCCGTCGGCGTCGCCTGTTCGCTGATCGGCACGCAGGTGATGCTGGCTGGCGACGGCTTTACCTATCCCGCCGTCACGCTGCGGGTGGCGCTGGGGTCGGGGCTGGCGTTCCTGACGGCGCAATTGCTGGATGTGGCGATCTTTGACCGGCTGCGCGGCGGCGTCTGGTGGCGCGCGCCGCTGGTCTCGACGCTGGTGGGGGCGTCGCTCGACACCGCGATCTTCTTCAGCGTGGCCTTTTCGGCCGCGCTGGTCTGGCTGGAGCCGGGCAACGACACCTCATGGGCGACCGAGGCGATGCCGATGTTCGGCCTTGGCCCCAGCCTGCCGTTGTGGGTGTCTTTGGCCTGTGCCGATTGGCTGGTCAAACTGGGACTGGCGCTGCTCGCCCTCGCGCCGTTTCGCGCACTCGTGCGCAAAATGACGCAACCGGTCGCCTGAAAGGTTTTGACAAATACCAGATATGTGCCACCATCGGCCTACGGTGAAACCCAGCGAAAGGAGGTGGTCCAGTGTCTAGAGTGATATTGGAGAGAGGTGTCGGGACAGTCAGAGGGGATACTTGCTGACGGCAGCCCTCGGCTGTTCACCCCTTGATTGGGCCGGACTCTAACCGGCTCCATCTCCTCAAGCTCGTGAGGGCCGCTCGCTTGCCGGGCGGCCCTTTCGCCATAGCCGGAAACCGCCATGCCGCGTGGCGGCGCTTTCGCCTGAACCGGAAACCGCCATACCGCGTGGCGGTGCTTTCGCCTGAACCGGAAACCGCCATGCTGCACGTCACCGACACCCTCGCGATTCAGGACTGGGAACTGGTCGAGACCTTCACGCGCTCATCCGGGCCGGGGGGGCAGAACGTCAACAAGGTCTCGACGGCGGTTGAACTGCGATTCGAGGCCGAGCGCTCGCCCTCGCTGCCCGCTGCCGTCAAGACGCGGCTGAAACGGCTGGCCGGGCGGCGCTGGACGCTGGAGGGCGCGCTGGTGCTGCGCGTCGAGGACACCCGCAGTCAGGCGCGCAACCGCGAGATCGCCCGTGAACGGCTGGTCGAGCTGATCCGCGCCGCGACCGAGGTTCCGCGTCGCCGGATTGCCACAAAACCCAGCTATGGCAGCACTCTGCGACGACTGGACGGAAAAACCCGCGCCTCGTCGATCAAATCTCTGCGTGGTCGCGTTGACGAGGGCGACGTTTGACCCCACCCTTCGATAAAACCCGCGGCATCGAGCAGACCGGAACACCGGACGCCGCCCCGACTGGACAGGCACCCATGAAACACACCGCCTTTTCGGCGCTCAAGGCCCTCGTCACGCCCTCGGTTCTGCGGCGCCCGGACTATGTGCAGGCGGCTGCGCTGTGTCTGCGGGACGGGCCACAGGGGCCCGAGGTGCTGCTGGTCTCCAGCCTGTCGTCGAAACGCTGGATCCTGCCAAAGGGCTGGCCGATCGAGGGGCTGACCCTCGCCGAAGCGGCCTTGCAGGAGGCCTGGGAAGAGGCCGGTGTGCAGGGCAGCGTGGCGCCCGTCGCCGTCGGCAGCTTTGCCTATCGCAAGGTGGTCAAGCAGGGCATCCCGATCGCCTGCCGTTGCGAGGTGTTCCGCGTCACGGTCAGCGGCTTTGCCGACCGCTTTCCCGAACAGACCCGCCGCCAGCGTCGCTGGACACCCATTGCCGAAGCCGCCGAGCTGGTCGACGAACCCGAGTTGAAAGCCCTGCTCGCCGACCTCTGAGCGCGCAGAGTCGGGTTGTCTGACGGCCCCGATTGCGATAATCGCCCGTGTAACAATTTTGTGACGCACGGAGACCGCCATGGCCGCCCCCGCCAACCCCAACCCCAAGGCGATCAAGACGCTGGACAAGGATCTGGGGCGCATCAGCCTGCTGGAACAGGCGACCGCGTTTACCAGTCGCCCGCTGGTCGGCCCCGGTATCGCGCTGGTGTTCATCGTGCTGGCCGGGCTGGCCGCAGCGACGGTGATGGGCGCCGGTGCGGGCACCTGGGTGGTGGTGATGGCGGCGGCGATCGGGGCCTATATGGCGCTGAACATCGGCGCCAACGATGTCGCCAACAATATGGGCCCGGCGGTCGGCGCCAAGGCGGTGACGCTGGGTGGCGCGCTGGTCATCGCGGCGATCTGCGAAACCGCGGGCGCGCTGCTGGCCGGGGGTGATGTGGTCAGCACGGTCTCGCGCGGGATCGTCGCGCCCGAGTCGGTGGCCGAGCCGCAGATCTTTGTCTGGGCGATGATGGCGGCGCTGCTGTCGGGGGCCTTGTGGATCAATCTGGCGACCTGGCTGGGCGCGCCGGTCTCGACCACGCATTCCATCGTCGGCGGCGTGATGGGCGCCGGGGTCGCCGCAGCCGGGTTTGCCGCGGTGAACTGGCCGGTGATGGGCACCATCGCGGCCAGTTGGGTGGTCTCGCCGGTGCTGGGCGGTGCGATTGCCGCGCTGTTCCTCGCCATCGTGAACAACCGCATCGTCTATCGCGAGGACAAGATCGCTGCCGCCCGCACCTGGGTTCCGGTGCTGATCGGCGTGATGGGCGGGGTCTTTGCCACCTATATGGCGCTCAAGGGGCTGAAGGCGCTGGTGCATCTCGATCTGGGCCAGTCCTTGCTGGTCGGGGTGGCGGTTGGCGTGCCGCTGACGCTGCTGACGCGGCCGGTGATCCGGCGGCAGTCGCGGGGGCTGGAAAACCGGGCCAAGTCGCTGAAGCCGCTGTTCGCCATTCCGCTGGTGCTGTCCGCCGCGCTGTTGTCCTTTGCGCATGGCGCGAATGACGTGGCCAATGCGGTGGGGCCGCTGGCCGCCATCGTGCATGCGGTGGCTGACGGCGCCTCGGGCGACCGGGTGCAGATCCCCTACTGGGTGATGATTACCGGCGCGCTGGGCCTGTCGGTCGGGCTGATGCTGTTCGGGCCGAAACTGATCAACATCGTCGGGTCCGAGATCACGCGTCTGAACGCGCTGCGCGCCTGGTGCGTGGCATTGGCGGCGGCGGTGGTGGTCATCATCGCCTCATGGCTGGGCCTGCCGGTCAGTTCCACGCATATCGCCATCGGCGGGATCTTTGGCGTGGGCTTTTACCGTGAATGGTATCACGAGCGCATCCTCAAGGAGAACCGCGACCTGTCCGCCCTGCCGATCGAGGAACGCACCCGCCGCAAGGTGGTGCGCCGCTCGCATCTGATGACGATTCTGGCGGCCTGGGTGATTACGGTGCCGGTGACGGCGGCGGTCTCGGCCGGGCTGTTCTGGGCGGCGACGCTGCTGGCGGGGCTGCGGTAGGGCGTGGGGGGAGGGAATGTCCCACACATGGGACATTCTGCCGTTCGTTATATTCCAATCGGTTAGCCTGCCACGTTAAGGAATTGGCAAGAGTGTCCCACGCCCTGCGCCGGTGCCGCTGGTAGGTGTTTGGTGCGTGAGAGCGCGCACCCTACGCGGTTGAGGTGAGGGGTTGGTGCGTGCGAGCACGCACCCTACGTTGCGGCGGTGAGGGATTGGTGCGTGCGAGCACGCACCCTACATTCCGGCGCTCGCGGGGATTGGGTTTGCCCGCACCTTGGCATGCGAGGCCGTAGGGTGTGTGCTTGCACGCACCTTACCCTTCGACCCCCAGATGCCTTTCGCCCCGCGCCGTGGCCAAGGCGATCTGGCGTTGCCGCTCGCGGAACCCCTCGCGGCGCGCGTCGGAAAATTCACCGATGCACTGCGGGCAACTGACGCCGTCTTCAAAGGCCGGATGCGCGATGTCGGCGGCACTCAACGGGCGGCGGCAGGCGTGGCACATGCGGTGTCCGGTCGGCGCCAACCCGTGCCCCACCGCGACCCGCTGGTCAAAGACAAAACAGCCACCCTGCCAGAGGCTCTGGTCCTCGGGCACCTCTTCAAGGTATTTCAGGATGCCGCCCTTCAGGTGGAACACCTCCTCGACCCCTTGCTGCAACAGCCAGTTGGTCGATTTCTCGCAGCGGATGCCGCCCGTGCAGAACATGGCGATGCGCTTGTTGTGAAAGCGGTGGGCATTCGCCGCCCACCACGCCGGGAACTCGCCGAAACTGTGGGTGCCGGGGTCCACCGCGCCCTGAAAGCTGCCGATGGCGACCTCATAGTCATTGCGGGTGTCGATCACCGCCACATCGGGCGCCGAGATCAGCGCGTTCCACTCGGCGGGTTGCACATAATGCCCGACGCGGGCGCGCGGATCGACATCGGGCTGGCCCATCGTGACGATCTCGCGCTTCAGCCGCACCTTCAGGCGGCCAAAGGGCATTGTGGCGGCCTCGGCCTCTTTCCATTCAAGGTCCGCACAGCCCGGCAGGGCGCGGATATGCGCCAGCACCGCGTCGATCCCCTCGCGCGGGCCGGCGATGGTGCCGTTGATCCCCTCGGGCGCCAGCAGCAGCGAACCCTTGACACCACGGCCGCAGGCCAGCGCCGCCAGCGGCCCCTTGATCGCGGCGGGGTCAGGGAAACGGGTGAAATGATAGAGGGCGGCGACGATGAACATGGCGCCTTTTCGCGCAGGCCTCGGGCTGGGGCAAGGGGGTCAGAGCAGGAAGGTCTCGACCAGTGTCGCGACGAGGATGAAGAACCCCGCCGCCTTGACCCAGAACCACAGCGACGATGACCCCGGCGCCTGCGTGGTGAAATCGGGCAAGAACCGCGCAAAGCTGAAAAAACCGCCGGTTGGCGCGGGCGCCAGCGGCTGGAACAGCGGCACATCGCGCCAGCGCATCAGCAAGATCAGCAGGGCCCCGGCGGAAAACCCGCCGACATGCGCCCAGAAGGCGATGCTGACCCCCGGCACCGGCAAGGCCACGGCCGAAATCAGGTCGAGCACCACCGAGAGCCCGACAAAGACCCCGGCGGGCACCAGCATCGGCACCTTGAAGGCGATCAGCACCAGCACCCGCGCCCGAGGGTGCAGCAGCAGATAGGCCCCCATCACCCCGGCAATCGCGCCCGAGGCGCCGATCACCGGCACGCCCGGCTCATGCGACAACAGCGCCTCGGCCCCGGCGCCCGCCATGCCGCACAGCACGAAGAACAGCGGATAGCGCCAGTGGCCCATGCTGTCCTCGATGTTGTCGCCAAAGACCCAGAGCGCCAGCATGTTGCCCAGCAAATGCAGCCACGAGGAATGCAGAAAGATGTAGCTGACCATCTGCCCGATCACCTGCGGCGCGCCGCCGTCGGCCTTTGGCCCGCCAACGAGGTGCAGATGCGCCGGGGTAAAGGCGAAACCGGCCCAGGGCACGCCCGCGAGGAAGATCAGCGTGCAGGCGGCGATCAGCGCCCAGTTCACCCAGGGAAAGCGGATGCGGCGCGTCGGGTTGTGGTCGGCAAGGGCGAACATCGGGCACTCCAACGGCAGGGGGGCGCGCGCCCCTGTTGGCCTGGCGGCCAATTCACCCCCCGCAGGGTCTCTGAGGCAAGATGAAAAGCGCAGGCCCGGGGGAAATTCTTGACTCTGGCGGGGGGCGGGGGTATCCGGGCGCGAAATCCCCGGAGGCTTGTCGCTTCCGGTCCCATCGCTTTTGCGGGGATCGCCATCCGTCAGCGCGTTGCGCCCACGGGTGCGAAACCCGTTGCCCTGAAAGGTTGACGCATGTTCGAGTCGCTGTCCGAACGCCTTGGCGGGGTTTTTGACCGCCTGACCAAGCAGGGCGCGCTGAGCGCCGATGACGTGACCGCCGCGCTGCGCGAGGTGCGGGTGGCCCTGCTGGAGGCGGACGTTTCGCTGCCGGTGGCGCGCGAGTTCATCAAGCGGGTGCAGGTCAAGGCGACCGGCTCGGCGGTGACAAAGTCGATCACGCCGGGTCAGCAGGTGGTCAAGATCGTCCATGACGAGCTGATCGCCACCCTGCGCGGCGACGAGGACCCGGGCCGGTTGAAAATCGACAACCCGCCCGCGCCGGTGCTGATGGTGGGTCTGCAGGGCTCGGGCAAGACCACGACCACCGCGAAACTGGCGCGCCGCCTGAAGGAACGCGAGGGCAAGCGGGTGCTGATGGCGTCGCTTGACACCAACCGCCCGGCGGCGATGGAGCAGTTGGCGATCCTCGGCGGGCAGATCGGCGTCGACACGCTGCCGATCGTCAAGGGCGAGAGTGCAGTGCAGATCGCCAAGCGCGCCAAACAGCAGGCGACGCTGGGCGGCTATGACGTCTATCTGCTGGACACTGCCGGCCGTCTGCACATCGACGAAGTCCTCATGGACGAGGTGCAGGCCGTGCGCGACGCGGTCAACCCGCGTGAGACGCTGCTGGTGGTCGATGGTCTGACCGGTCAGGACGCCGTCAACGTCGCCACCGAGTTCGAGGGCAAGGTCGGCATCACCGGTGTCGTGCTGACCCGGATGGACGGCGACGGGCGTGGCGGCGCGGCGCTGTCGATGCGCGCCGTCACCGGCAAGCCGATCCGCTTTGTCGGCATGGGTGAAAAGACCGACGCGCTGGAGACATTCGAGGCCGAGCGTGTCGCGGGCCGTATCCTGGGCATGGGTGACATCGTCGCGCTGGTGGAACGCGCGCAGGCGACGCTGGAGGCCGAGCAGGCCGAGCGCATGATGAAGCGCTTCCAGAAGGGTCAGTTCAACATGAACGACCTGAAATCGCAGCTCGAACAGATGCTGAAGATGGGCGGCATGCAGTCGGTCATGGGCATGATGCCGGGCATGGGCAAGATGTCGAAACAGGCCGAAGCCGCCGGTTTCGACGACAAGATGCTCAAGCGCCAGATCGCGCTGATCCAGTCGATGACCAAGAAGGAACGCGCCAACCCCGACCTGCTGCAGGCCAGCCGCAAGAAGCGGATCGCCTTTGGTGCGGGGCTGGATGTGGCCGAGCTGAACAAGCTGCTGAAGATGCACCGGCAGATGGCCGATGTGATGAAGAAGATGGGCAAGGGCGGCATGCTGAAGCAGGCGATGGCGTCGATGTTCGGCAAGGGCGGCGACATGGCAGACATGCAAAAGCAACTCGCCGACCCCGAGGCGATGAAGGCCGCGCAGGCCGCCATGCAGGGCGGCGCGATGGGTCGCGGGCTGCCGGGTCTGGGCGGCGGCTTGCCGGGCGGGCTGTCCGGGCTGGGGTTCGGCAAGAAGAAATGAGCTTTGTTCTGGAGCATGACGCCGCGGGTCGGCCGGTCCTCGTGACCGGACGGCTGCGGCTGCGCGTGCCCAGAGAGGACGACATCGAGGCCGGCGTGCGGTTCTGGGCCTCGGAGCGCTCGCGCCTGATGGGCGGGCCGCAGTCGCGTGAGGTGACGCTGGCCTCGTTCGACGACCTGTTCGACCAGTGGCGGCGCTTTGGCTGGGGCCTGTTCCATGTCACCCGCGCCGACGATGCGCCGATTGGCGGCATCGGCCCGTGGTTTCCCGCCAGCCACCCGGAACCCGAACTGGGCTGGAGCCTGTGGTATCCTGAGGACGAGGGGCAGGGGCTGGCGCATGAGGCCGCCGTGGCGGCGCGCGACTGGTTCTTTGCCACGACGCATTGGCGCACGGCGGTGTCGCACACCGACCCGGACAACCACCGCTCGCACCGGCTGTGCGCGCGCATGGGCGCCGTGGTTGATCCCTTGGCGCGCCATTCCTATGGCGATCAGCCGACGCTGACCTTTCGCCACTTCGCGCCGGGGGTGACAGCATGATCGCCCGCCCGTCGATTATCGCCCATCCGACCGCGCCCGAGCTGCTGACCCCGCGGCTGCGGCTGCGCATGCCGGTGCTGGCCGATTTCGCGCCGCGGCTGGCGTTCTATGCCTCGGACCGCGCGATCTGGGAGGGCGGGCCTTTCACCAGGCGTGAGGCGTGGCGGATCTTTGCCTCCGAGGTCGGGCAATGGCCGCTGCTGGGCTTTGGCCCCTTCTCGATGCAGGACCGCGTCAGCGGCGACTATCTGGGCGAGGTGGGGATTTACCAGCCCGAGGGCTATCCGGAACCCGAGCTGGGCTGGTTCGTCACCGAGGCCGCCGAGGGCCGCGGACTGGCCGCCGAGGGCGCGCGGGCGGTAATGGTCTGGGCGGCGGCAAGCTTTGGCTGGGACCATATCGACAATTACATCGACCCCGGCAATGCGCGCTCGATCGCGCTGGGCCTGCGGCTGGGCGGGCAGATCGTCGATGCCCCCGGCGATGATCCGACCGATGTGGTGATCCGCCATGACCTGCGGGGGCTGGCATGACCGCGCCGATCCTGCACACGGCGCGGCTGACCCTGCGCCCGCCCATGCTGGCCGATTTCGAGGTCTGGGCGGCGTTCTATGCCTCGCCGCGCTCGACGGCGATGGGGGGGCCGCTGGACCGGCTGTCGGCCTGGCGGGTCTGGGCGGCGGATGTCGCGCTCTGGGTGCTCCGGGGCTACGGCCCCTTTGGCGTGGCGGACCGCGCCAGCGGCGCCTATCTGGGCGAGGTCGGGGTCTATCACGGCGAGGGCTATCCGGCGCCCGATCTGGGCTGGTTCGTGGTGCCCGAGGCCGAGGGGCGCGGCATCGCCCGTGAGGCTGCGCAGGCGGTGCTGGGCTGGCTGCAGCAGGTCACCGGCTGGCCGCATATCACCAGCACCATCGCGCCGGGCAATACGCGCTCGATCGGGCTGGCGCTGCGGCTGGGCGGGGTGATCGACGCCAGCCTGCCGGGGATCGACCCCGGCGATGTGGTGATCCGCCATGACTTGCGGGGGGCCGCATGATCCGGCTGTCCGACACCCCTGTCCTGCAGACCGAACGCCTGACCCTGCGCGCCCCGGAGGCCGCGGACTGGCCTGCCTTTCACGCCTTCATCACCGATGAACGCTCGATCTTCGTGCGCTCGGGTCCGATTGACGAGGGCAAGTCCTGGCGCGCCTTTGGCCATGTGATCGGCCACTGGGTGCTGCGCGGCTGGGGCAGTTTCATCATCACGGCCCGCGATTCGGTGCAGGCGCTGGGCATGGCGGGCCCCTGGTTCCCGGCAGGCTGGCCCGAGCGCGAACTGGGCTGGAGCCTGTGGTCGCCCGAGGCCGAGGGCAAGGGCATCGCGTTGGAGGCGGTTCAGGCCGCGCGCCGCTTTGCCTTTGGCCCCTTGGGCTGGCAAACCGCCGTCAGCTATATCGACCCGGCCAACACCCGCTCGGCCGCGCTGGCGCAACGGCTGGGTTGCACGCTGGACACCGGCGCGGCGCATCCCGGCGAGGGCCCGTTGCAGGTCTGGCGCCACCCGGCAGGGGGGGCGGCATGATCCCGGAACTGACCACGGAACGGCTGACCCTGCGCGGCCCGAAACCCGCTGACGCGGCCCCCCTTGGTGCGTTTCTGGCGGGCGCGCGATCGGTCTGGATCGGCGGCCCGTGGACAGCCTCCGAGGCGCCGGACTGGCTCGACGATCAGGTCAACGTCTGGCAACGCCGGGGTTGGGGATCATGGGTCGTGGCGCACCGCGAGGACGACTGCGCCATCGGGCGGGTTGGCCTTCTTGAGCATGACGGATTTGACGAGCCGGAACTCGGCTGGATGCTGTTCGACGGGTTCGAGGGTCGTGGCCTCGCCTTTGAAGCGGTTGTAACGGCGCGGCGCTTTGCGCAGGGCGACCTCGGCCTGCCGGCCCTGTGCAGTTTCCTTGAAGACGGCAATCTGCGCTCGCACCGTCTGGCCGAACGGCTGGGCGCGCAGCCTGAGCGTCGGATCACCCTGGACGGGCTCGACCTCGCCCTCTGGCGCCACCCGGCAGGGGGGGCGGCATGACGCTGGCTGATACCTTTGCCGCCAAGACCCCGGTGCTGGAAACCCCGCGGCTGATCCTGCGGGCGCCGCGGCTGGCCGATTTCGAGGGCTTTGCCGCCTATCAGGCCAGCCCGCGTTCGCGGTTTACCGGCGGGCCGCTGGACCGCAATCAGGCGTGGCGCAGCTTTGGCCATGTGGTCGGCCATTGGGTGCTGCGCGGCTATGGCGTCTTTGTGCTGCAGGACCGTGCGACCGGCACCGCCATCGGCACTGCAGGCCCCTGGTTCCCCGAAGGCTGG
>CALESR010000149.1 GCA_937907485.1 uncultured Paracoccaceae bacterium
TTGGCCCGGCCCTCGTCGCAGGCCCCGGTGGACACGCAGGCGATGCCCGGCCCGACCGGCGAATCGAACCGGCTGACCCTGCACCGGCGCGCGCCGCTGTTGTGCCTTGGCCCGGGAGCCGAGGCCGAGGCCGCGCAGGCCGCGGCGGTCGAGCGGTTGGGCGGGGCCGCGGTTCGGGCCGGTGGCGCGGTGCCGTCTGAGTGGCTGGCCGAGGCGCCGGGCCTGTCCGCCGCGCTGTGGTGGGGCGATGCCGAGGCGGCGCGGCGCCATGCGCAGGCCCTCGCCCGGCGCCCCGGCCCGCTGGTGGCGCTGCTGACGGCGATGCCCGACGCGGCGCATGTGCTGCTGGAGCGGCACCTGTGCATCGACACCACGGCATCGGGCGGCAATGCGCAACTGTTGGTTGACCAATCGGCAACTTGACGGACGCGCAAGGATCGCTCATGCAGCACATATGCTGCCGATCCGCGACAGAAACCCTTCGGGCAGAACGCCCTTTGCCACATGGGCGCTGATCGCGCTGAATGTCGCGGCGTTCATGGCCTATTGGCCGGCGGGCACCACGGCATCGGTGCTGGCGGTGTATCAGGACTGGGGCATGGTGCCCGCGCAACTGGCGCAGGGCGAGGCGCTGTTCAGCCCGCTGACCGCGATGTTCGTGCATGGCGGCTGGCTGCATCTGGCGCTCAACATGCTGTTCTTGCGCATCTTTGGCGACAATCTTGAGGCCGAGATGGGCGCACTGCCCTTTTTGGGGTTCTATCTGCTCAGCGGGTTGGTGGCCTTTTTCCTGCAATTCCTCGCCGCGCCGCAGTCGGTGGTGCCGGTGGCCGGGGCCTCGGGTGCGGTGGCCGGGGTGATGGGGGGCTATCTGCTGATGTTCCCGCGCGCGCGGGTCGATCTGCTGATCTATTACGTCGTCGGCTTTCGCGTCGTGGCGGTGCGGGCGTGGATCCTGCTGGGCCTGTGGTTCGTGCTGCAGGTCTGGGGCGGCCTGTCGACGCCCGCCGGGGGCGCCGTGGCCTTTTGGGCGCATGTCGGCGGGTTCCTCGCCGGGGTGATGTTGAGCGTGCGGCTCTGGCGGCTGCATGGCGGGATGATGTTCTGGGACCGCTTTCACGGGCTGCCGCCGCATCCGCAGGCGCGGTTTTCCATCCCGGTGGTGCGCCGTCCGGGCACCGTGCTGCCGCCGCCGCAGGCGCGCGGGCTGTTTCGCCGGGACGAGACGGGGCGCTGAACCGCGGCGCTTACCAGCGCAGCAGACGAGCGCCGAGCAGCGCGCCCAGCGCCGTCATCACCAGAATCATCGTGCCATAGGCCGGGATAAAGAACAGCACCGCGTCCTCGGGGCAATGGAAGGAATAGACCATTGCGCCCAGCGACCCGGCGGCCAGCCCGCCTGCGGCGCCCGCGGCCAAGGGGCTCGCCGGTGCCCCCTGCCGCATCGCCCAGAGGATCGCCGCCAGCGGCAGCGCCGACAGCAGCGGGATCGACACGATGCAGGTCAGCAGCGTCGGTTTCTCGGCATGCATGGTCAGGGCGCCGAGGCCGCCCGTCGCCACGCCCCACAGGACCGCAGCCAGCGCGGTCAGCCCCAGCGCGCCGACCAGCAGCGCGGGCACCCCAGCGCGCGGCAGCGGCGCCGACAGGCCGCGCGCCAGTCCCAGCGCACTGAGCCCCAGCGCGGCGGGGGCCAGCGTCTTGACCAGCGCCGGTGAGGACAGCGCCGCCAGCAGATCGGCGCGCAGGCTCCAGACCAGCAGCAGCGCCAGTGCCGACAGCGCCACGGCGGGCGGCAATCCGCGCTGCAGACGGGCGCCCAACCCGGCCTGTGGCCGAACATCCGTGGCCAGCGCGGCGATCAACGCATCGGTTTTCATTCGATCATCCTTTCGCGCAGCTGCGCCAGCGAGCGCAGCGCCCGGTGCAGGGCCACACGCACCGCGCCCTCGCTCATTCCCAGTCGCGCGCCGGTTTCGGCGGCGCTTTCGCCGCCGATGCCGATGGCGCGCACGATCTCGGCCGCGCGGGGCTCCAACCGGTCGATCACGCGGGCCATGTCCTGCGCCTCGAACGGGTCGGCGGCTTCGGGCGCGGCCAGCACATCGACGAAATCCTCGACCGGCAGGTGAATGCGCTGGCCCCGCGCGCGGAATGCGTCGACCACCTTGTGCCGCGTCACCGCATAGAGCCACGGCCGCAGCGGCGCGTCCTCGTGCCAGGTCTGGCGTTTCAGATGGATGGTCAGCAGCACTTCCTGCACGACGTCCTCGCAGCCTTCGGCACCCAGCGTGCCCCCGCGGGCGCGGACAATTCCGCGCACCACCGGCGTGATTGCGCCCAGAAGCCGGGCATAGGCGCGCTGATCGCCCCGGTTCGCGGCACGCATCAGCGTCTCCCAACTCGACTCGTCGATCGCGCTCACTCAGTCACCCCTACGCAGCGGACGGCCCCCTTGTTACACCGCCCGGCGCCAGCATCGACCAGAAATCGCCCGATGTCACGGCTGCGTGAGCGGTGTAACGCCACGCCCCCTGCCGCCGTCCTGTCTGGCAGGCCCGCAACGGATGCGGGGCCTTCAACGGGAGAGACCCACATGAGCAACAAGACCCTTCTGGCCGCCTCGATCGCCGCCGCCCTGTCGCTGACCGCTGCCGCCGCTCAGGCGCAGGAAATGGAAAAGTGCTTTGGCGTGTCGCTGGCCGGTCAGAACGACTGCGCCGCGGGTCCGGGCACCTCGTGCGCCGGTTCGTCGGTGCTGGACTATCAGGGCAACGCCTGGGAACTGGTCCCGGCTGGCACCTGCGAAACGATGGAACTGCCGGCCGACAGCATGATGCACGCCCGTCATGGCGTGACCGAGGCGACCCTGACCGCCGGCAACTATGGCCCCGGCGTCAACCGTGACCTGCCCGAGGGTCTGGATGCCGCCGTCGCCGCGACCTACATGCCGACGATGATGTAATCGCCACCCGGCCGTCCCGGCCCGGTGCCGGGGCGGCCGCCCTTTTCGACGAGGCCGCCGATGATCCCCTCCGTCTTGCCGGCCCGCGCCGGTCTGGGCTTCAAGCCCGAGCATTACGCCGAGGCCGCCGCCGCCCTGCGTGCGGTCGGCTTTTACGAGGTCCATGCCGAGAATTACATGGGCGCGGGCGGTGCCCCGCATGTGATGCTGGACCGCCTGCACGCCGATCACGCGATTTCGGTGCATGGCGTCGGCCTGTCGATCGGCGGCGCCGGGCCCTTGGACGACGCGCATCTGAGGCGGCTGAAGACCCTGCTGGACCGCCACCAGCCCGAGAGTTTTTCCGAGCACCTCGCCTGGTCCTCGCATGGCGCGGCCTGGCTGAATGACCTGCTGCCGCTGCCCTATACCGACGAGACGCTGGCGACGATCATCGCCCATGTCGATCAGGTGCAATCGGTGCTGGGCCGCCGGATGCTGCTGGAAAACCCGGCGACCTATGTCACCTTTGCCTCCAGCACTTGGCCCGAGGTCGAATTCCTGCGCGAGATCACCCGCCGCACCGGCTGCGGGTTGCTGCTGGATGTGAACAACGTCTTTGTCAGCGCGGTGAACCACGGTTTCGACCCCGAGGCCTATCTGGCCGGGTTCCCGCTGGCGGCGGTGGGGGAAATCCACCTCGCCGGGCACGAGGCCGATGCGCAACTGGGCGCCGCCCTGTTGATCGACAGCCACTCGCGCCCGGTCGCCCCGCCGGTGTGGGAGCTTTATGCGCAGGTTCTGGCCCGCACCGGCCCTCTGCCGACGCTGATCGAATGGGACAACGACGTGCCCGCTTTCCCGGTGCTGCTGGCCGAGGCCGCCCGCGCCGAGACCCTGCTGGAAAGGGCCCGCCATGACGCCGCAGCCTGACCACCGCGCCATCGAGACGGCGTTCCACGCCGGTCTCTGGTCGCCTCAGGCGCCCGAGGGCCATGATCCCAAACGGTTTTCCGTCTATCGCAACAATGTCCAGCATGGGCTGGTCCGCGCGCTGGCCGCCCGGTTCCCGGTTGTCGAGCGGCTGGTCGGGCCCGAGTTCTTTGCCGCGATGGCGCGGGTCTTCGCCGCCCAGAACCCGCCGCGCAGCCCGGTTCTGCTCGACTGGGGCGATGGTTTCCCCGGTTTCCTCACCGCCTTCCCCCCGGTTGCCACGCTGCCCTATCTGCCCGATGTCGCGCGGCTGGAATGGCTGCGGGGTCTGGCCTTTCACGCCGCCGATGCGCCGGTTGCCGACCCCGCCGCGCTGGCCAATGCCGATCCTGACCGCCTGACCCTGACCCTCGCGCCCTCGGCGCATGCCTTTGCCAGCCCGTTTCCGGCGCTGGCGATCTGGCAGGCCAACCAGCCCGGCGCCCGGCCCGCGCCGCTGCCCGCCGGGCCGCAGTTCGCGCTGATCGGCCGCACGCCGGGGCTCGACGTCACCTGCGAGGCGCTGGGCGCCGACCAGACCACCCTGCTGCGCGCGCTGTTGGCCGGTGCCCCGCTGGCCCGTGCCGCCGAGGGCATCGACCCCACCCCGCTGCTGGCGCTGCTGTTGCGCCACGGCCTCATCACCCGGATCGGAGAGACCGCATGATCGCCCAGACCTTTCGCCAGTTGAACGGCCTCGCCGCCCGGCTGATCCCCGCCGACCTGACCCTGCTGGTCGCGCGGGTGTTTGTCGCCTGGGTGTTCTGGCAATCGGCGCGCACCAAGGTCGATGGCTTTGCGATCAAGGATTCGACGTGGTTCCTGTTCGAGCAGGTCTATGCCCTGCCGCTGATCCCCTCGGCCTGGGCTGCGGTGCTGGCGACGCTGGCCGAACATGTCCTGTCGGTGCTGCTGGCGCTGGGCCTCGCCAGCCGGTTTGCCGCCGCGGGCCTGCTGGTGATGACCGCCACCATCCAGATCTTCGTCTTCCCCGAGGCCTGGGGCGTCCACGG
>CALESR010000150.1 GCA_937907485.1 uncultured Paracoccaceae bacterium
ACTTTTTCAAATCCCTGCGCAAGGATACCTTTGCCGATGGCCACGGCCAGACGACGGTGGAAAACCGTGACTGGGAAGACACTTACCGCGCGCGGTGGCGGCACGACAAGATCGTGCGATCCACCCACGGGGTGAACTGCACCGGGTCGTGTTCATGGAAGATCTATGTGAAATCCGGGATCGTCACCTGGGAAACCCAGCAGACCGATTACCCGCGCACCCGCCCCGACCTGCCCAACCATGAGCCGCGCGGCTGTGCGCGGGGGGCGTCGTATAGCTGGTATCTCTACAGCGCCAACCGGGTGAAAACGCCGCTGCTGCGCGGCAAGCTGGCGCGGCTGTGGCGCGAAAAGCGCAAGACCATGGGCGCGATCGAGGCCTGGACGGCGATCCAGTCCGACCCGGTGGCACGGGCGTCTTATGTCAAGGCACGCGGCAAGGGTGGCTTTGTGCGCGCAAGCTGGGACGAAGTGAACGAGATCAACGCCGCCGCGAATGCCTATACCACCAAGACCTATGGCCCCGACCGCGTGATCGGCTTTTCGCCGATCCCCGCGATGTCGATGATCAGCTATGCGGCGGGCTCGCGCTATCTCAGCCTGCTGGGCGGCACCTGCATGTCGTTCTATGACTGGTATTGCGACCTGCCGCCCGCCTCGCCGATGACCTGGGGCGAGCAGACCGACGTGCCGGAATCGGCCGACTGGTACAACGCGGGCTATCTGATCCTCTGGGGCTCGAACGTGCCGCAGACCCGCACGCCGGACGCGCATTTCTATACCGAGGCGCGCTATCGCGGCACCAAATCGGCGGTGATCTGCCCGGATTATTCCGAGGCCGCCAAATTCGGCGACATCTGGCTGAACGCCAAGCAGGGCACCGACGCCGCGCTGGGCATGGCGTTTGGCCATGTGATCCTGCGCGAGTTCCATCTGGACCGTCAGGTCGAATATTTCGAGAATTACGCACGCCAGTATTCGGACATGCCGATGCTGGTGCATATCGAGGCCCGGGGAGACCGCCGCGTCCCCGGTCGTCAACTCCGGGCCTCGGACCTTGCCGGCAATCTGGGCGAGGCGAACAACCCGGACTGGAAGACGGTCTGCATCGACGAAACCACGGGCAATCTGGTGGCGCCGAATGGCTCGATCGGGTTCCGCTGGGGCGAGCAGGGCAAGTGGAATCTGCAAGAGCAGGCCGCCGGTGCGCCGGTCACGCCAAAGCTGACGCTGGTTCTGGACAGCGACCATGACGAGGTGGTCAACGTCGATTTCCCATGGTTCGGCGGCGAGGCGACGCAGGGCTGGGAGAACGACGCCCGTGGCACGATCCTGTCGCGGGCGATCCCGGTCAAGCGCATCACGCTGGCCGATGGCACCGAGGCCGAGGTTGCCACGGTGTTCGACCTGCTCTGCGCCAACTACAGCCTTGACCGGGGTCTGGGCGGCGAGAATGTCGCGCAGGGTTATGACGCCGATGTGCCCTTTACCCCCGCCTGGGCCGAGCGCATCACCGGCGTGCCGCGCGACCGCATCATTCAGGTGGCGCGTGAATTCGCGAGCAACGCCGAAAAGACCAATGGCAAGTCGATGATCATCATCGGCGCGGCGATGAACCATTGGTATCACATGGACATGAACTATCGCGCCGTCATCAACATGCTGGTGATGTGCGGCTGCGTGGGGCAATCGGGCGGCGGCTGGGCGCATTATGTCGGGCAGGAGAAATTGCGCCCGCAGACCGGCTGGACGGCGCTGGCCTTTGCGCTGGACTGGGCGCGCCCGCCTCGGCACATGAACTCGACCTCGATGTTCTATGCCCACACCGACCAGTGGCGATACGAGACGGTGACGGCCAAGGAAATCCTGTCGCCCACCGCGCCTGCTGGCGACTGGGAGAGCCTGTCGCTGATCGACTACAACATCCGCGCCGAACGCATGGGTTGGCTGCCCAGCGCGCCGCAACTGCGCACCAACCCGCTGCTGGTCGGCGCGGCCGCCAAGGCCGAGGGGATCGAAGCGCGCGATTATGTGGCGCGCGAGATGAAGGCCGGGCGGCTGGAGATGTCGGCCGAAGACCCCGACGCGCCGGAAAACTGGCCGAGGAACCTCTATGTCTGGCGCTCGAACCTGCTGGGCAGTTCGGGCAAGGGGCATGAGTATTTCCTGAAACACCTGCTGGGCACCGACCACGGCGTGCAGGGCAAGGATCTGGGGCAGGAAGGCGGCCAGAAACCCGTCGAGGCGCGCTGGCATGACAAGGCGCCCGAGGGCAAGCTGGACCTGCTGACCTGCATCGATTTCCGGATGTCCACCACGGCGGTCTATGCGGATGTCGTGCTGCCGACTGCCAGTTGGTATGAAAAGGACGATCTGAACACCTCGGACATGCACCCGTTCATCCACCCGCTGCAGGCGGCGGTGGACCCGGCGTATGAGTCGAAAACCGACTGGGAGATCTTCAAGGGGCTG
>CALESR010000151.1 GCA_937907485.1 uncultured Paracoccaceae bacterium
CTGCTGGCGCAGATCGCCGAGGTGCTGGCGGGGCCGGGGGCGGTTTATGCCTCGGGGCGGCCGAATGTCACCGCGCAGGGCTGGGTCAGCCGGGCCTATGCGCGGTTCTGGGTGCGGCTGCCCTTCGTGGCGCAGGGGGTGCCGGGCTTTGGCCTTTATGCCGTCAATGCGGCGGGGCGGGCGCGTTGGGGCAGGTTCCCGGCGATCATCTCGGACGATACCTTTGTGCGCATCCAGTTCACCCCGGATGAACGCCACTCGGTCGCCGCGCCCTATGACTGGCCGCTGGTCGAGGGGTTCTGGCGGCTGGTGCGCGTGCGCCGGCGGCAGGATCAGGGCGTGGCGGAACTGGCCGCGTTGGCCCCCGCGCAGATGGCGAACGAGGGCAAGGCGCGCATTGGCAAGGCGTGGTTGCTGGGGCGGCTTATGGCCGATCCGCTGGCCTTTGCCACCTATGCCGCCGTCAGCGTGGCGGTGCGGGCCGGTTGGGGCGGTCAGAGCGGCTGGGTGCGCGGGCGGTGACCCGCCGTCAGGCTTGACCGCAGGCCCCCTCTTGGCGAGGCTGCAGGGGTCTGTCAGCAAAGGCCCAAGCGATGCCCTCACCTTTTGACGCTATCAAGGCGCATCTGTCGCGCTCGATCCCCTTTGCCGCCTTTACCGGCGTGGTGATTGACGAGGTCGGTCCCGGCACCGCGCGTGCCTCGCTGCCTGCCCGGCCCGAGACCGCCAACCACATCGGCACGCCGCATGCGGGCGCGATGTTCACGCTGGGTGAAACGGCGTCCGGCGCGGCGATGGCGGGGGCCTTTGCCGATATCCTGCTGACGCTGCGCCCGGTCGCCGCCGAGGCACGGATCGGCTTTCTGAAAATCGCGCGCGGCACGTTGACCGCCGAGGCCCGGACCGATCAGGACGGGCCGGCGCTGCGCCAGACCCTCGATGCGGCGGGCAAGGTGGTGTTTGACGTTGCGGTGCGCATCACCGACGAGACCGGCGCCGAGGTGGGCACCATGAGTGTCGCCTGGCACGTCAGCCGGGCGCGCGCCTAACCCAGCCGCGTCGGGCGCTGTGTGAACAGTGCCGCCAGTTTTCCGGCCTCGACGTCGATGTTGTGGCGCATCAGCACGCGGGCGCGGCCGGTGGTGCCCATGCGGCGCAGCTTTTCGTCGGTGCTGGTCGCCAGATCGGTGATCGCCTCGGCCAGGGCCAGCGCATCACCCGGCGGCACCAGCCAGCCGGTGCGTTGATCCTGCATCAGTTCGGGAATACCGGCGACCCAGGTGGCGATCACCGGGCGGGCGGCGACCAGCGCCTCCATCACCACCATTGGCAGCCCCTCGGCGAACGAGGGCAGCACCAGCGCATGCGCCGCCTCGATGGCGCGGCGCACCCCGGCCTCGTCCAGCCAGCCGGTCAGCGTGACGCAATGGCCCAACCCGGCCTGCGCGATGGCGCGTTCCAGCGTGCGCCGCAACTCGCCGTCGCCGACCAGTTGCAGCCGCACCTCGACGCCGCGACGCTGCACCTCGGCCATCGCCTCGATCAGCAGCATCTGGCCCTTTTGTTCGGAAAACCGCCCGACATTGACCAGCGTCACCGGCCGGGTCGAGGACAGCGGCCGCGCGGTGTTGTAATGGCCCGGCTCGACGCCGCAATGCACCACCTTGATGCGGGCCCAGTGGCGGTATTCGACCTGACGGCACAATTGGCTGCGGCCATAGGACGAGATCGCCACGACAAAATCCGCGCGCCGGATCTTCATCGGCAGGGCGATGGCGGCGGGTTTGTCGAATTCCTCGGGGCCATGCACGGTAAAGCTGAAGGGTTTGCCCGTCATCTCGGCCACCAGCATCGCCACGGTGGCGGCATTGGTGCCAAAATGCGCATGCAGGCGGTCGACGTTCAACTCGACCACCCGGCGCGCGACATAGGCTGCCTCGAAAAAATAGATCAGGTGCTTGACCAGCCCGGCCTCGGATTTGCGCGCGGCCAGCAGCGCGAGGCCCAGCGCCCGATAGATCCGCAAGGGCGCGCGCAGGCCGACCAGAAACACCGCCCACAGCATCGCCCCGAACCCGTGCGACAGCACATGATCGGTGGCGGCGGCTTCCTCGCGGTCGGTCGGATCGGGCAGGGCGCCGTCAAAGGGCCGCATGGCAAAGCGCTGCACCGCCACGCCGCGACGTTCCAGCGCGCGGATTTCGCGGCGGATGAAGCTGTGCGAGGGCGCGGGATAGGTGTTGAGGATATAGCCGATCTTCACGCAGGTCTCTCCGGGGTGGTGCCAGAAATGTCGCTAGGCGCCAATTCGGGCAAATTCAAGAAACCATCGCGGTAACGCCGGGGCGGCCGAGCGCCACAGATCAGCCGCAATTTTAGGTCAACAGCACGCTAATCGTCTTTCGCACGGAGCATTGTCCGCGCTAGAGCAAGAGAATCGA
>CALESR010000152.1 GCA_937907485.1 uncultured Paracoccaceae bacterium
GACCAGTCCAGTTCGCGGTCGTGGTTCCACTCGCGTCCCTGGCCGATCTCGCAGCCCATGAACAGCAGTTTCTTGCCCGGATGACCCCACATGAAGCCATAATAGGCGCGCAGATTGGCCAGTTGCGCGGCGGGATCGCCGGGCATCTTTTCCAACATCGCGCCCTTGCCGTGCACCACCTCGTCATGGCTGATCGGCAGGATGTAGTTTTCGCTGAATCCATAGACCAGACCAAAGGTCATCAGGTCGTGGTGGTGACGCCGGTGGATCGGGTCGTATTCGATATAGCGCAGAGTGTCGTTCATCCACCCCATGTTCCATTTGAAGCCGAACCCAAGGCCGCCGTCATGCACCGGACGGGTGACTCCGGGCCAGGCGGTGGATTCCTCGGCCACGGTCATCAGGCCGGGCGGCCCCTCGCCGTAAGCCAGAACGTTCATCTCTTGCAGGAAGGCGATGGATTCGTAGTTCTCGCGTCCGCCGTCCTTGTTGGGCACCCATTGGCCCGCGCCGCGCGAATAGTCGCGATACAGCATCGAGGCCACCGCATCGACGCGCAGCCCGTCGAGGTGGAACTCGCTCAGCCAATAGACCGCGTTGGCGGTCAGGTAGTTGCGCACCTCGTTGCGGCCGACGTTGTAGATCAGCGTGTTCCAGTCAGGGTGGAAGCCCTCGCGCGGGTCGGCGTGTTCATAAAGATGCGTGCCGTCGAAGGTTGCCAGCCCATGCGCATCGCTGGGAAAATGCGCCGGAACCCAGTCCATCAGCACGCCAAGGCCCTTTTGGTGCGCGGCGTCGATCAGGGTGCGGAAATCGTCGGCGCTGCCAAAGCGGCTGGTCGGCGCATACATGCCGGTCGGCTGATAGCCCCAAGACCCGCCAAACGGGTATTCGGCCAGCGGCATCAGTTCGAGATGGGTAAAGCCCATGTCATGGACGTAATCGACCAGTTCCAGCGCGGCCTCGCGGTAGGTCAGGCTGCGGCCGTCGCGGTGACGCCAGGACCCCAGATGCGCCTCATAGATCGAAATCGGCGCCTCGCGGCTGTTGGCCAGCGCGCGCCGGGTCATCCAGCCGGTATCCTGCCAGCGATGCGCCGGCGCGGCGCGCAGGCGCGAGGCGGTGGCGGGTGGCAGTTCGGCGCCAAAGGCCATGGGGTCGGCCTTGAGGAAGGGGGCGCCGTGCCACGGGGCGATCTCGAATTTATAGGGCTCGCTGGGGGCGAGGCCGGGCAGGAAGATCTCCCACACGCCGGCACCGCGCCGCCGCATCCCCGCGCGCCGTCCGTCCCAGGCGTTGAACCCGCCAACCACCGACACACGCCGTGCATTCGGGGCCCAGACGGCGAAATGCACGCCCTCGGTGCCCTCATGGGTGATGGGATGGGCGCCCAGCGCCTGCCAGAGCCGCCGGTGCCGGCCTTCGCCGATCAGATGCAGATCGAGATCGCCCAGCACCGGGCCAAAGCGGTAGGGGTCGTCATAGTCCCAGGTCCGCGCGCCGTCCGCGCCCTGCAGCCGGTATTTGCGCCGCCGCCCCAGATCGCCGGTGAAGATGCCATTGCCCAGCGCCTGCAACGGCAGCGGCCCCGACGGGGTCAGCGCCTGCATCGTCTGCGCGTGGGGATCAAAGACCACCAGTCGCCCGGTCTGACCGCGATGACGCGGGCCAAAGACCGCAAAAGGATCAATGACGCGGCCCGACAGGATGTCGTCCACATCATCTGGGGAGAGACCGCTAGATAAAGATGAATTTGCCCGAACCATACGCAAGTTGTGGCGCAGGTCCGGGCAACTTTCAATTGCATTCTGCGAGTCGCAGACAGCTTCAGATCATCGGCTTGATCGACCAGACGTCGCGCATGTAGCCCTTGATCGTGCGGTCACTGCTGAACCAGCCGGTGCGCGCGGTGTTGATCGCGGCCATGCGGGTCCAGGTGTCGGCGTCGAACCAGGCGGCATCGACCTGCCGCTGGGCATCCCAGTAGCTGTCGAAATCGGCGCAGACGGTGAAGTAATCATGCGTCCGCAGGTTCTGCACCAGACCCTGATAGGTGGTCTTGTCGCCGTTCGAGAACGCGCCGTTTTCCACCAGCGCGATAGCTGAGGCCAGGCGGGGGCTGGCGCCGATCGCATCAGCGGCGTGCTGCGGGTTGCGGCGACGCTCGACGACCTCATCCGTGGTCATGCCGAAGAGGAAGAAGTTCTCGGGCCCGACCAGATCGCGGATTTCGACATTGGCGCCGTCGAGCGTGCCGATGGTCAGCGCGCCGTTCAGGCTGAACTTCATGTTGCCGGTGCCCGAGGCTTCCTTGCCAGCGGTCGAGATCTGTTCGCTGAGGTCGGCGGCGGGGACCAGACGTTCGGCCATCGTCACGTTATAGTTCGGCGGATAGACCACGCTGAGCAGATCGCGGGTCACCTTGTCGGCGTTGATGACACGGGCCACGTTGTTGATCAGGTGGATGATCTCCTTGGCCATGACATAGCCCGGCGCGGCCTTGCCGCCGAAGATCTTGACGCGCGGGGCCCAGCCCGCATTGGGGTTGGCGCGGATCGCCTGCCACAGCGCGATGGTTTCGAGAATGTTCAGATGCTGGCGCTTGTATTCATGGAAGCGTTTGATCTGGACGTCGAACATGGCACGCGGGTTGACGCTGATGCCCATCTCGGTGCCGATCCACTCGGCCAGATCGGCCTTGTTCTGCGCCTTGACGGCGGCGAAGCGGTCGCGGAAGGCGCGGGTGGCGATGGCCGGTTCCATCTCGGACAGGCGTTCGAGGTTGTCCTCCCAGCCCGAACCGATGGTTTCGGTAATCAGCGTGGACAGCCGCGGGTTGGCGCCCTTGACCCAGCGGCGCGGGGTGATGCCGTTGGTCTGGTTGACGATGCGGTCAGGGTGCAGGGCGTGCAGATCGGCAAAGACCGTCGATTTCACCAGTTCCGTGTGCAGCGCCGAGACGCCGTTGACCCGGTTGGCCATGATGAAGGACAGCTCGCCCATCTTGACCTCGCCCTTCTCGATGATGGTCGAGCGGCGGTTGGGGTGCTGCTTGGCATGTTGGGCGTCGATACGCTCGATCAGTTGCATGTGGCGCGGCAGGACACGGCCCATCAGGGTTTCCGGCCAACGCTCCAGCGCTTCGGGCATCAGGGTGTGGTTGGTATAGCCGAGGCAGGCGCGGGCGGTGGTGACGGCGTCGTCAAAGGTCATGCCACGCTCGTCATGCAGCAGGCGCACCAGTTCCGGGCCAGCGATGGCGGGGTGGGTGTCGTTCATCTGGATGGCGACACGCGTCGGCAGGGCGCGCAGGTCGCTGTGTTCGGCCGAGAAGCGGCGCAGGATGTCGCGCAGCGACGCGGCGGTGAAGAAGAACTCCTGCTTGAGGCGCAGTTCCTTGCCCTGATCGGTGGTGTCATCCGGGTAGAGCACGCGGCTGATGGTGCGGGCCAGGGCCTCGGGCTGGGCGGCGCCCTCGAAATCGCCTTTGTTGAAGGCGGTCAGGTCAAAGGCGCTCAGCGCCTCGGCGCCCCACAGGCGCAGGGTGTTGGCCCATTTGCCCTGCCAGCCGATCACCGGCGTGTCATAGGCCTTGGCAATCACCGCGTTGTCGGGGGTCCAGACGGCGCTGCGGCCATCCTCGGCCACGGTGCCGCCAAAACCGATGCGGAAGGCGGCCTCGGGCCGGGCGAATTCCCAGCCGTGCTGCTGGCGCAGCCAGTCTTCGGCCTGCTCGACCTGACGGCCATCGGGGCCAAAACTCTGACGGAAGAGGCCGTGTTCATAGCGGATGCCATAGCCATACGCCGGGCAGCCGAGGGTGGACATCGAGTCGAGGAAGCAGGCGGCCAGACGGCCCAACCCGCCATTGCCCAGCGCGGCATCGGGTTCGTCATCGACGACCGAGCGGAAGTCAAAGCCCAGCCCGGCAACCGCCTCGTTGGC
This sequence comes from uncultured Paracoccaceae bacterium, assembly GCA_937907485.1. GTDB lineage: Bacteria > Pseudomonadota > Alphaproteobacteria > Rhodobacterales > Rhodobacteraceae > Pararhodobacter. The sequence goes on from CALESR010000152.1 coordinate 3,946, forward strand.
CAGTTCGGTCAGGCCGAGGTTCATCACGGCGTCTTCCAGCAGGCGACCGATCAGGAACTCCATCGACAGGTAATAGACGCGTTTGGACTGCGCGGCATAGGTGGCGCGGGTGGCGCGGAACCAGGGTTCGATGACCTTGTCGCGGATCGCCAGCGTCAGCGCCATGCGCATGTCAAAGAGGCTGGCATGGGCCAGATCCTTGCCCTGCGAGAATTCCAGATGCGTGAGGATTGCCTGGCGAAGTTCCTGTGCACTCATCGGCATCGAGTCCTTGGCTATGGCGGTCGGCATCCAGCCGCTGAGGCTGCTGGTGCCCTGGTCGAAATTCATCGAACGCGTGTTTCTCATGTCCTGCTCCTGCTCCTTGTGCCGCTCTGCGGTCATTCCGACGGGGCCAACTGGGCGCCTCGAGGGTATGGATCGCAGCCGATCACGGCCAAAAGCAGGCAGGCTTGGACAGGTTTGTTGACAAAAGGGGGGTATTTTGCCGTCGATCCGGGAATTGTTGCCCGGATCGACCGATTTTCAGCGCGACACCTCGGACAGGCGGCGTTTGACATAGGTTTTCACCGAATCCAGCATCGGCTGCATATGCGCCTCTTCATCGCGGAAGAAGTGATCTGCGCCTTCGATCGGCTGGTGGGTGATGGTGATGCCCTTCTGCTCGTGCAGCTTGGCCACCAGCCCCGCCACATCCTTGGGCGGTGCGATGCGGTCGGCGGTGCCGTTGACGATCAGGCCCGAGGCCGGGCAGGGCGCCAGAAAGCTGAAATCATAAAGGTTCGCCGGCGGCGCGATCGACACAAAGCCGGTGATGTCCGGCCGCCGCATCAAGAGTTGCATGCCGATCCAGGCACCAAAACTGAACCCCGCGACCCAGCAATGCCGGGCGTTCTGGTTCATCGCCTGCAGGTAATCCAGCGCGGCAGCGGCATCGGAAAGCTCGCCAATGCCCATGTCGTATTCGCCCTGACTGCGCCCGACACCGCGGAAATTGAACCGCAGCACTGAAAAGCCAAGCGAATGAAAGGCATAGTGCAGGTTGTAGACAACCTTGTTGTTCATCGTGCCGCCGAACTGCGGATGCGGATGCAAGACGATTGCAATCGGCGCATCGCGGTTCGGCTGGGGGTGATAGCGTCCTTCAAGACGGCCATCGGGGCCGGCAAAGATTACTTCTGGCATCCGGGGACCTTGTCTCGCTCACCTGGGTTCCAGAGTCGGCTTCTTTGTTGACAAAAGCAGTCGGACAATCTAGAACGGTTCTAACCTCTGCGCCCGGCTCGCGCGGAGTCGGGTTCGGCGGTTGTGCAGTTAAGCATGGCCGCGCCCTTCGTCAATGTTTTTGCGCCCAATCAAGGCGTTTGCAGGGATCAGCGGCATGAAACTGTCGACAAAAGGTCGTTACGCGATGGTTGCGATGGTCGATCTTGCCATTCTGCAACGCCGCCCCGACAGTCGGCATGTCTCGCTGGCCGAGATCGCCCGGCGGCAGGATGTGTCGCAGGCCTATCTGGAGCAGCTTTTCGTCAAGTTGCGCCGCGCCGGGCTGGTCGATTCGGTGCGGGGTCCGGGCGGTGGCTATCATCTGGCGCGCGATCCAGCCGAAATCCGGGTGTCCGAGGTGCTGGAGGCGGTCGAGGAATCGGTCAGCGCGATGGAGTTGGGGGCGGGGGCCTCGGGCGGGGTGTCGGGGTCGCAGGCGCAGTCGATGGCCAACCGGTTGTGGGAAAGCCTGTCGGCGCAGGTCTATGTCTTTCTGCACCAGACGACGCTGGCAGACGTGGCGGGCAACGGGATGAAACCTTGCCCGGCGGTGCCCGGCCTGTTTCGGATCACCGCATGAAGGCGCGGGTCTATCTCGACTGGAACGCCACCACCCCGTTGCGCCCCGAGGCCCGTGCCGCGATGCTGGCGGCGATGGACGTGGTCGGCAATCCCAGTTCGATCCATGCCGAGGGCCGTGCGGCGCGTGGGCTGATCGAGCGGGCGCGGGCGCAGGTGGCGGCAGCGCTGGGCGCGGATGGGGCGGATGTGGTCTTTACCTCGGGCGCGACCGAGGCGGCGGCGCTCGCCTGCGCCGGACGCGGCCTGTCCTGCGCGCCGGTTGAACATGACGCCGTGGCCGCGTGGTGCCGGGCCGATCTGCCGGTGGACGCGGCTGGCGCGGTCACGGTGCTGGAGCCGGCGCGTTCGGCCTTGCAACTGGCCAACCCGGAAACCGGCGTGGTGCAAGAGTTGCCAACCGGCCTCGCCGTCAGTGACCTGACGCAGGCCTTTGGTAAGGTTCCTTTTGCGTTCAACTGGTTGGGCTGCGATATGGGGCTGGTTTCGGCGCATAAGCTGGGCGGACCAAAGGGTATCGGCGCCTTGACGCTACGCCGAGGCCTCGATGTGAGCGTGCAGATCAGGGGCGGCGGACAGGAAATGGGCCGCCGCGCCGGGACCGAGAACCTGATCGGCATCGCCGGATTTGGCGCCGCCGCCGAGGCCGCCGCGCGCGATCTGGCGGATGGCGTCTGGGACGCGGTCGCCGAGGTCAGAAATCTGCTGGAACAGGCACTGGAAGACGGCTGTCCGGGGATTATCTTGCAAGGCAAGCAAGCCCCGCGCCTGCCCAACACGCTGTGCCTGATCGCGCCCGGCTGGAAGGGCGAGACGCAGGTGATGGCGATGGACCTGCACGGTTTCGCGGTTTCGGCCGGGTCGGCGTGCTCGTCGGGCAAGGTGCAGCCCAGCCGCGTCCTGCGCGCGATGGGCCATGATGCCGAGGCCGCGCAATCGGCCCTGCGGGTGTCGATCGGGCCGGGCGTGGGACGCGAGGATGCGTTGCGCTTTGCCCAAACCTATGCCAGCGCGTTTCGGCGTGCGGGTGAACGAAAACCGGCGGGCGGGGGCCTGCCACGATGAAGACGGGAACTGAACCGATGGCGGCTCTGGACACTCCGATCGAGGTGCGCGACGGCGTCGACCGTGAAACGGTCGAAACCGTGCAGGCGATGGCCGGGAAATACAAGCACGGCTGGGACACCGAGATCGAGACCGAATACGCCCCCAAGGGGCTGAACGAGGATATCGTCCGGCTGATCTCGTCAAAAAACCACGAGCCGGAGTGGATGACCGACTGGCGCCTCGCCGCGTTCCGCCGCTGGCAGGCGATGGAATCCCCCGATTGGGCGATGCTGGAGATTCCCGAGATCGATTATCAGGACCAGTATTATTACGCCAAACCCAAGAGCATGACGGGAAAACCGCAGTCGCTGGACGAGGTGGACCCGAAACTGCTGGCGACCTATGCCAAATTGGGGATTCCGCTGAAGGAACAGGCGATTCTGGCCGGGGTCGAGGGTGCCGAGCCGCCGCGCAGGGTGGCGGTGGATGCGGTGTTCGATTCCGTCAGCGTCGGCACCACCTTCAAGGACGAGCTGAAAAAGGCCGGGGTGATCTTTTGCCCGATCTCCGAGGCGATCCGCGAGTACCCGGACCTGGTGCGCAAGTATCTGGGCACGGTGGTTCCGGTCACCGACAATTATTTCGCCACCCTCAATTCGGCGGTGTTTTCCGATGGCTCGTTTGTCTATGTGCCGCCGGGGGTAAAATGCCCGATGGAGCTGAGCACCTATTTCCGCATCAATGCGGAAAACACCGGGCAATTCGAGCGTACGCTGATTATTGCCGACAAGGGCGCGTATGTCAGTTACCTTGAGGGTTGCACGGCGCCGAAACGCGACACCACGCAACTCCATGCTGCCGTGGTGGAAATCGTCATCCTGCAGGATGCCGAGGTGAAGTACTCCACAGTGCAAAACTGGTATCCCGGCGATGAGGACGGCAAGGGCGGGATCTATAATTTTGTCACCAAACGCGCCGATTGCCGCGAGGCGCGGGCGAAAGTGATGTGGACGCAGGTGGAAACCGGCTCGGCGATCACATGGAAATACCCGTCCTGCGTGCTACGCGGTGACGACAGTCAGGGGGAATTCTATTCCATTGCCATCACCAACAACTGGCAACAGGCCGATACCGGCACCAAGATGATCCATCTGGGTAAAAACACCCGCTCGCGGATTGTTTCAAAGGGTATCTCGGCCGGTCACGCGCAGAATACCTATCGCGGGTTGGTCTCGATGCATCCGCGTGCCACCAATTCGCGCAATTACACCCAATGCGACAGCCTGCTGATCGGCAACAATTGCGGCGCGCATACCGTGCCCTATATCGAGGTGCGCAACGCGTCGAGCCGTGTCGAACATGAGGCGACGACGTCGAAAGTCGATGACGATCAACTGTTCTATTGCCGCTCGCGCGGGATGGACGAAGAAGAGGCCGTCGCACTGGTCGTCAACGGGTTTTGCCGCGACGTGCTGCAGGCCTTGCCGATGGAATTCGCCATGGAAGCGCAGGCGCTGGTGGCGATTTCGCTGGAAGGAAGCGTCGGATGATCGTCACCACCACCCCCAATATCGAAGGCCGCCGCATCATCGCCTATCACGGCATTGTCGTGGGCGAGGCGATCATGGGTGCGAATGTCGTGCGCGATCTCTTTGCCTCGATCACCGATATCGTCGGCGGGCGCTCGGGGGCTTACGAATCCAAATTGCAGGATGCCCGCACGGTGGCGCTGGAGGAAATGGAGGCGCGCGCCTTTCGCCTTGGCGCCAATGCCGTGGTCGGCGTCGATCTGGATTACGAGGTGCTGGGTCAGTCCATGTTGATGGTCTCGGCCTCGGGCACTGCCGTGACGCTGGGGTAAATGATGACAGCCGTGACGGACTTCCAGACGGTGCGCGCGACCCATTGGGGCAGGGCCGTGACCTTCAACGTTGCCGATCCAGGCGACCTGATCCAGTCCTTTCACGCGCGCGGTCAGTTTTACGAACCCGAGGAACTGGACATCATCCGGGTGCATTGCCCTTTCGGATCGGTGTTTTGCGATATCGGCGCCAACATCGGCAACCACAGCCTGTTCGTGGGACTTTTCCTGCATCCCGCTGCAATCCTGCCGTTCGAGGTGAACCCGGTCGCCATTGCCCTGTTGCGCGCCAATCTGGCCGCCAACGGGCTGGAGGCACTGGTCGATGCGCAATATTTGGGCGTTGGCCTGTCGGATGCGCCGCGCGACGGGGTGTCGCTGCTGCGGGCCAAGGACAATCTGGGCGCGACGCGGGTTTCCGATCAGGCCGGCAGTTTTCGGTTGGCCAAGGGTGACGATCTGCTGGCCGGCCGGAAGGTCGATTTCCTGAAGATCGACGTCGAAGGCATGGAGATGGCGGTGCTGGCTGGGCTGAAGCAGACCATTCTGCAGCACAGGCCACGACTGTTCGTCGAGGTGGATGATGTCAACGCCACGGCCTTTGCCGCATGGGCCGATGCCGAGGGTTATATTGTTGTGGACCGCTTCCGCCGGTACATGGCGAACGAGAACCTGATGCTGATTTCGCGCCGCGACCCGGCGGTGCTGGCACGGGCCGATCAAGCCCGGCGGTTGAACAAGCGCCGCGCACGCAAGGCGGCGCGCTTGCAAGAGGGGCAAGAGGGATGAACTGGAAATGGCTTTTGACCGCCGCTGAACCCCGTCCGCGCTATGCGCTGCTGGTGGCCCTGGGCGTGATGCTGATGATGACGATCACCCAGCCGATCTGGGGGCAGGGTGGGGCGGGGATGGCGGCCTTTGCTGCGATCATGGCCGTGGTGCTGAGCCACCTGTCGGCCAAGTTCATCATGCGCCGCTGACCCTGCCCAACCCGCTGTTTTCCCGGCGCAATCTGCGCCGCTGACCGACTTTCGAAAGGCCGTTTCGCGATGCTGAATATCCAGAACCTCCATGTCAAACTTGCCGATGAGGACAAGCAGATCCTCAAGGGCCTCAGCCTGCAGATCGCGGCGGGTTCGGTCCATGCGATCATGGGGCCGAACGGGTCGGGCAAATCGACGCTGTCCTATGTGCTGGCCGGGCGCGAGGGCTATGAGGTGACCGAGGGCTCGGCCACGCTGGAAGGCGAGGACCTGCTGGCCATGGAGCCCGAGGAACGCGCCGCGCATGGGCTGTTTCTGGCGTTCCAGTATCCGGTCGAGATCCCCGGCGTCGGCAACATGACCTTTCTGCGCACCGCGCTGAACGCGCAGAAAAAGGCGCGCGGCGAGGCCGAGGTTTCGTCGGGTGATTTCCTGAAACTGGTGCGGGCCAAGGCCAAGGATCTGAAGATCGACGCCGAGATGCTGAAGCGTCCGGTGAATGTGGGCTTTTCGGGCGGCGAGAAAAAGCGCAACGAAATCCTGCAGATGGCCATGCTGGAGCCGCGGATGTGCATTCTGGACGAGACCGACTCGGGCCTTGATGTCGATGCGATGAAGCTGGTGTCGGACGGGGTGAACGCGCTGCGTGATGCCGGGCGTTCGTTCCTCGTCATCACGCATTACCAGCGTCTTCTGGACCACATCCGCCCGGATGTGGTGCATATCATGGCCGCTGGCCGCATCGTGCGCACCGGTGGGCCGGAACTGGCGCTGGAGGTCGAGCACAATGGTTACGCCGACATTCTGGCCGAGGTTGCGGCCGAGGCGCAGGCCGGGGCGCAGGCATGAGTGCGCGCGCTCAGCGACAGGCGGCGCGGCTGGCTGCCACTGCCGGGCGGCTGGCCACGCTGACCCTGCCAGCGCAGCCGCTCTGGGCGGCTGGGGCGCGCGCGGCGGCGTTGCAGCGGCTGGGCGCCATGGGCCTGCCGGAAAAGCGCGATGAATACTGGCGCTATACCGACCCTGAGCGTCTGACCGCGCCCGAAACGCGCCCGGCCGAGGTGTTTCGCATCACCGACGAGCGCCCGATGTACGAGGGGATCGACCGGCTGCGGCTGGTCTTTGTCGACGGCGTCTTTGACCCGGCGCAGTCCGACCCGGTCGAGGGGCAGGGAATCGAGATCACCCGTCTGGCCGCTTCGGGCGAGATCCACTGGGCGCGTGACCTCTATGGCACGCTCGAGGCCGCGGGCCAGCAGCCCGTCGCCCGCCCGCTGGCTGCGCTGAACTCGGCGCTGGCGACGGATGGCGCGCTGATCCGGGTGACCGGGGTGGTGCAGCGGCCAGTCTCGCTGATCTATCGCCGGGCTTCCGGCACCGCCGATGTCTCGCTGCACCATGTCCTGCGGCTGGAACCGGGCGCGGACCTGACCCTGCTGGAAAACGGCCCGGTTGGTGCGCGGTCCTCGATCGTCATCGAGGCTGATCTGGCCGAGGGCGCCGTGCTGCACCACGTGCGCACCATGGGCCGCGACCACCAGCGCAAGGCGATCACGCATCTGTTTGCCCGGCTGGGTGCGCGGGCGCGGCTGAAATCCTTTACCATGTCGATGAACGGTCGCCTTGTGCGCAACGAGGCGATGATCTGGCTGGCGGGCGAGGGGGGATCGGCCCATCTCGCCGGGGCGGCGCTGGGGGACGGGGTGTTTCACCACGACGACACCGTGTTCATCACCCATGAAGCACCGCGCTGCGAAAGTCGTCAGGTGTTCAAGAAGGTGCTGCGCGATGGCGCGGTCGGGGTGTTTCAGGGCAAGATCCTCGTCCACCGCGAGGCGCAGCTGACCGATGGCTATCAGATCAGTCAGTCGCTGCTGCTCGACGAGAACAGCCAGTTCCTCGCCAAGCCGGAGCTGGAAATCTATGCCGACGACGTGAAATGCTCGCATGGATCGACCTCGGGCGAGATCGATCCGACGCAGATGTTCTATCTGCGGGCGCGGGGCATTCCCGAGGACGAGGCCAAGCGCCTGCTGGTGCTGGCGTTTCTGGCCGAGGCGCTGGCCGAGATCGAGCGCGCCGACATCGCCGAGGACATGCATCTGCGTCTGCGCCGCTGGCTGGACAAGAGGCGCTGAGATGGCGGTTTCGACCGATATCCTGCGCAGCCTGCGTCAGCCGCGCGCGGTGATCCGCTGCCTGCGCGGCGGCGAGCGCCGCGAGGCACGGGTGCTGGTCTATCTGATGCTGGCCTGCGCGCTGATCTTTGTCGCGCAGTGGCCAAGGCTGGCGCGGCAGGCGCATCTGGATGCCGAGATCCCGCTGGAGGCGCTGCTGGCGGGCGCGCTGTTCGCCTGGGTGTTCATCGCGCCGCTGGTGTTCTATGCGGCGGCCGGGGTGCTGACGCTGGTGCTGCGGCTGGTCGCGCCGGTTCAAGGGTTCGATCTGCGCCTCGCGCTGTTCTGGGCGCTGCTGGTCGCGGCGCCGCTGTCGCTGCTGCACGGATTGACGATGGGGCTGATCGGCCTTGGCCCTGAGTCCGTGCTGACCTTTGCTCTGGTGGCGGCGGTCTTTGCTATGGTTCTGGTCGCCGGGCTGCGCGTCGCGGTTGAAGCCGCGCGCGGCGAGGCGTAGAGACCCCTCATGGCGCAGCCCGCACCCTTTTTCGACCTCGTCCGCCAGTCGCTGGAGGACCCGGTAAGCGCCGGTCACCGGCTGATCGCCCTGCGCCCGCCGATGCTGATCCGCTGGATGCTGCTGGCGGCGACCGTGGCCAGTTCGGTGGCCTTGCTCTATCTGCCCGCCGGGTTGAGCGGTCAGTTGGCCCTGATGCCCTCGCCCGTCAGCTTTGCCGCCATTCAGGCGGCGGCGAATATCTTGCTCGCCGCGCTGGTGGCGCGCGTCGGGCAGGCCTTTGGCGGGACCGGGCGCTTTGCCGATGCGCTCTGGCTGGTGGGCTGGATGCAGGCGATCACCACGCTGATGCTGGTGGTGCAGATCGTCGCGGTTCTGGTTCTGCCGGGGCTCAACATGCCGGTGGCGATGCTGTCGATCGGTGTCTCGCTCTGGGTGCTGGTCGGCTTTATTCTGGCGCTGCACGGCTTTGTTTCGCGGGTGATGGTGCTGGTCGGGATTGTCGGTGTTTTCATCCTGCTCAGCGTGGTGCTGTCGATTGTTCTGGTGATGCTGGGGTTCGATCCGTCGGGGGTTAGCAATGTATGACATTCAGCGCATCCGCGCCGACTTTCCGATCCTGTCGCGCAGGGTGAACGGCAAGCCACTGGTTTATCTGGACAATGGTGCATCGGCGCAAAAGCCGCAGGTGGTGATCGACGCTGTGGCGCAGGCCTATTCGATGGAATACGCCAATGTGCATCGCGGGCTGCATTACCTGTCGAATCTGGCGACCGACAAGTATGAAGCGGTGCGCGGAATTGTCAGACGTTTTCTAAACGCGGCGCATGAGGACGAGATCCTGTTTACCTCGGGCAGCACCGAGGGGATCAATCTGGTCTCGTATGGCTGGGCCGCGCCGCGTCTGGGGCCGGACGACGAAATCGTGCTCAGCGTCCTCGAACATCACGCGAATATCGTGCCTTGGCACTTTCTGCGCGAGCGGCAGGGCGTGCGGCTGGTCTGGGTTGAACCTGAGGCCGACGGCAGCCTCGACCCGGCGCGCGTGCTGGCGGCGATCACCCCGCGCACAAGGTTGGTGGCCGTCACCCATATGTCGAATGTGCTGGGAACCCTGGTCGATATCAAGGCCATAGCCGAGGGCGCCCATGCGCGCGGCGTGCCAGTGCTGGCCGATGGCAGTCAGGCGGCGGTGCATGGCCCGGTCGATGTGCAGGCGCTGGGGGTCGATTTCTATCCGATCACCGGGCACAAATTGTATGGCCCCTCCGGCTCGGGTGCGACCTATGTCCGGCGCGAACGTCAGGCCGAGATGCGCCCGTTCATGGGCGGCGGCGACATGATCCGCGAGGTCACGCGCGATGCGGTCGAGTATAACGACCCGCCACACAAGTTCGAGGCGGGAACCCCGGGAATCGTTCAGCAAATCGGCCTTGGGGTGGCGCTGGACTATCTGATGGCGCTGGGGATGGACCAGATCGCCGCGCATGAGCACAAGATCGCCCGCTATGCCCGCTCGCGGCTGACCGGGTTGAATTGGCTGACGCTGCAGGGCGATGCGCCGGGCAAGGCCGGCATCTTCAGCTTTACCATGAACAACGGCGCGCATGCCCATGATATTTCGACAATTCTCGACAAGAAGGGTATCGCCGTGCGTGCAGGAACCCACTGCGCCATGCCCCTGATGGAGCATCTGGGCATTCCGGCGTCATGCCGGGCCTCGTTCGGGCTCTATAACACCGAGGCCGAGGTCGATGCCCTTGTCGACGGACTGGAATTCTGCCGCGACCTCTTTGGCTGAACAATTGTCCGTTGCAGCGCTCTGCGGGCGAGGCTATAGACTCGGTGCGCTGCACCCGTAGCTCAGCTGGATAGAGTGCTGCCCTCCGAAGGCAGAGGTCACAGG
>CALESR010000153.1 GCA_937907485.1 uncultured Paracoccaceae bacterium
CCCTTCCTCGAACCAGGACCGCGGCGCGGGCGCGCCCCACAGGGTCTGGCGCTGCGGGTCTTTCAGATCCCACTTGATCGGCTCCAGATCTGGGTCCACCGTCTGGTAATCCGAGCAATAGATCTCGATCCGGTGCCCGTCCGGGTCGCGCACATACAGGAAAAACGCATTCGAAATCCCGTGCCGCCCGGGCCCGCGTTCGATGTTGGCCAGGTAGCCGGTAGTGCTCATCAGGTCCAGAAGATCGATGATGTTCAGGGGCGTCGGCACCCAGAAGGCGGTGTGATGCAGGCGCGGGCCGGTGCCATTGGTAAAGGCCACGTCATGCACCCCGCCCTTGCGGTGCATCCAGGCGGCCCAGATGCGGCCGCTTTGCGCATCCTCCGTATACTCGGTCACTCGAAAGCCGATGGAATTATAGAACGCCACCGACGCATCCACATCCGCGCTGAACATGTTGAAATGGTCAATGCGCAGCGGCTTTACCCCGTTGTAAAGCTTGTATTTCTGGTGGATTGGCGGCAGGCGGTCCATGCGCACGTAGAACTCCAGCGGGATGCCGAACGGGTCGCGCGTGCGCAGGCAGCGGCCGATGAAGGGCTGCTCGACCCAAGCGACCGGCAGGCCCTGTGCGGCGAACCAGTCATGCGCCTTATCCAGATCGGGCTCATCGAACAGTTTGAACCCCAGCACGCCAACCGACGCCGCGTCCGCCTGCACCAGCGTGATGCAATGGTGCCCGCGCTCTTCCATCGCGCGCAGCCAGATCACGCCGTCGCCTTCACCGGTAACCTGCAGGCCCAGGATATCGACATAGAACGCGCGCGAGGTGGCGAGGTCTTTCACCCGGTATTCGACATGGCTCAGCCGCACGATGTTGAACGGCGGATACAGGACAGGGGCGGGAACGGGCATCGGGGCCTCCGGTTGGTTGGCTGGGGGTTGCGCACCCTATACGGGGAAAATCACATTGACCTGTCCGGTGCCCGACGAGGGGAAATACGGCGTCACCACCTCGCAGCGCCCGGCATAGGCATCCCAGCCCAGCGCGCCATAAAGCATCGCCGTATCATGCATCGCCCCCTCACCCGAGCAATGCCGCGCGTAATCGCCCAGCATCTTCAGGAAGGTCGCATGATCGCCGCGCTGCCACATCTCCAGCACCATCAGGTCCACTTGCCGATTGAACTCGCTGGAAATGGTGAACGTGCCGTTGTTGGGCGCATAGTCGCGGTTCGACCAGATCTTGTGGCTGAGGCTGCCAGAGGCGACCAGCAGCACCCGTGAATCCGACGCCTCGACCGCCGCGCGGATGGCCTGGCCGATGACCCGGCTTTCCTGATGGTCATGCACTGTGCAATAGGCAGCAACCGACACCACCTTCATCTCATGCTCGCGCGCCATGAAGTGCATCGGCACCAGCGTTCCGTATTCCAGATCGAGGCTGTCGAGGTGATGCGCCAGCGTATAGACGCCCAATTCCGTCGCCTTCTGCGCAATCGCATCGCCCAGCGCCGGATTGCCCGCATGGTCATAGGGCATGTCGCGGATGAATTGGGGAAACTCGGACGAGGTCAGCAGCCCCTTGAACCGCGCATTGGCGTTGATGTGGAACCCGGCATTCACCAGCCAGTGGGTATCGCAGATCACCACCGTATCGACGCCCAAGGCCTTGGCCCGGCGCGCAATTTCCAGATGGCCATCGATAGCGGGTTGCCGCGTGCCCTTCAGCCGCCCCTCCTGCTCGGACATTTGCAGGGTCGGCACATGCGTCATCTTGGCGGCCAGAACGATCTCGCCCATAGGTTTCCTCCCGTTGACCGTTCGCGCGTTTTCAGGGGTGTCAGGCGCCCAGTCGCTGGATCTTGTGCTGACCCAGCGCAAAGGCTGTATTCTTGGTTTCCATGTAGAAATCGAACGACCAGTCGCCGCCATCGCGCCCGATGCCACTGGCCTTGGTGCCACCAAAGGGCGCGGGCAGGTGGCGGACGTTTTCGGAATTGACCCAGATCATCCCGGCGTCCAGCGCATCGCTGAAGCGCAGCGCGCGGGCCAGATCGTTCGTCCAGACATAGCCGGTCAGGCCATAGTCGACGCCATTGGCGATGCTCAGCGCCTCGGCCTCGTCGGTAAAGGTGATCGAGGTCAGGAACGGCCCGAACACCTCCTCCTGCGCGATGCGCATGTTGGGCCGGGCGCCGGTGAACAACGTGGGCGCCACAAACCAGCCGGCATCCCCCACCCTCGCACCACCCGCCGCGCAGGTCGCGCCCTCGGCCTTGCCGATGCCGACATAGGACATCACCTTGTCGAAATGCACGCGGTGGATCAGCGGCCCCACCTCGGTCGCGGGGTCCAGCGGGTGACCCACCTTGATACGGTTCACCCGTTCCACAAGCGCAGCATGGAACCGCTCGGCGATCCCGGCCTGCACCAGCAGGCGCGAGGACGAGGTGCACCGTTCGCCGTTCAGCGAGTAGATCATGAAGATCACCGCATCCAGCGCGCGCTCGAAATCGGCGTCGTCGAACACGATTACCGGGTTCTTGCCGCCCAACTCAAAATGCACCCGTTTCAGCGTCGCCGCGCCCTGCCGCATGATCATGCTGCCGGTCTTCGATTCGCCGACAAAGGCGATGGCCTTGATATCCGGGTGCTCGGTCAGGGCTTTGCCCGCTTCCTCGCCCAAGCCATTGACGAGGTTCAGAACCCCGTCCGGCAGACCCGCGTCACGGGCGATCTCGGCCAGCAGACGCGCGGTCAGTGGGCTGAATTCGGCCGGCTTGTGCACCACGGTGCAACCCGCCGCCAGAGCCGGAGCAATCTTCCACGACGACAGCATGAAGGGCGTGTTCCACGGCGTGATAACCCCCACTGGCCCGATCGGTTTGCGGCTGGTGATGTTCAACTGCCCGGGGGCCTGCAGGCTCTGGCCGTCACGCGCGCCGGGCGCCTGATCGGCAAAAAACCGGAAATTCTCGGCGGCGCGCAGAGCGGCCTTGGACATGAAGCGCCACGCCTGCCCAGTGTCCCAGCATTCGCACAGCGCAATCTCGTCGGCCCGCGCCTCGATCAGATCGGCGATGCGGTGCAGGATGGCCTTGCGCTTGGTCCCATCCATCGCCGCCCAGGCCGGAAACGCCGCCTTGGCCGCCTTGGCTGCGGCGTCGATATCGGCCGCCGTGCCGCGCGCCACCTTCGCGATCAGGCTTTCATCCACCGGCGAATGCGTCTCGAAACTGGCGCCCAAGGGCATATCCTGCCCGCCGATCAGATTGCGGATGCCGCCCTCGCGGAACCGCGCCAAATGCGCCTCCAACTGGGCCAGACGGGCGGAAAGATCAGTCATGCCTGCATGTCCTTTGGCAAGAAACGTCGGATGGACGAGGTTTTCGGGCTCAAGTCAGGGTCGATGTCGCGCATCTCCAGCGACAGCATCAGCGAATTCTGCGCCAGATCTGCGGCGCAAAAC
>CALESR010000154.1 GCA_937907485.1 uncultured Paracoccaceae bacterium
AGGGGGTTTCCAAGGGGGGGCGGGCCCCCTTTGGGCGGGGGAGGGCGAGGGGCGACCACCCCCTCGCAACCCGCTCACCCTAGCGCGCCGAGGGCCGGGAAGGCCTCGATCAGCCAGAAGGAAAACGCCGAGAGCGCGCCGGTAATCAGGGCCAGACCAACCAGTACCAAAAGCGCCCCCATCGCCTTTTCCACAGCACCCAGCCAGGGTTTGATGCGGTTCATCAACCGCATGGACCGGGTGATGAACAGCGCCGCCAGCAGAAAGGGCAGGCCCAGCCCAATGGCATAGGCCCCCAACAGCGCAGTGCCGCGCGCGACGGACTCTTCGGCGGCGGCGAGGGTGATGATCGTGCCGAGGATCGGTCCGATGCAGGGTGTCCAGCCAAAGGCAAAGGCCAGTCCCAGCACATAGGCACCAAAGGCCGAACCACCACGGTCGCCCGCGTCGATGCGCGCCTCGCGTTGCAGGAACCCTATGCGAAATAGCCCGAGGAAATGCAGTCCCATCACCACCACCACCACCCCGGCGATCCGCTGGAACATCTCGCGGTATTCGGTGAACAGCCGCCCTAGGCTGGAGGCTGTGAAACCCAGAAACAAGAACACCGTGCTGAGCCCCATGACGAAGAACAGCGCCGGGATCGTCGCCGGGCTGGGGCCGCGCGAGTCCGTCAGATCGCGCATCGAGATGCCTGACATATAGGCCAGATAGGGCGGCACGATCGGCAACACGCAGGGGCTGAGGAACGACAGCAGCCCCGCCAGCGCCGCGATCAGCAGCGAGGGCAGCAGGGCCGCGTCAAAAAGGTCGATGCCGAACATGGGCCGGGCTCCTCGGTTGGTGACCCCTGATAGCGCTGCGCCCCTCGTTCGTCACGAGGGGCGCAATCACTTTGACGCGGGTTGCGGCGCGGGGCCGCGCCCGGACCAGAGGCGAGGTCAGGCCTTGCGGGCCCACCAGCCGGCGCGGCGCGGTTTGTTCGGGTCGGGCTGCGGCGCCTCGGGGGCCGGGGCGGCGGGCGTTTCAACCGGAGTTTCCGCGGGCGTTTCGACCGGCGTTTCGGCTGCCTCCTCGACCGGAGCCGCCTCGATCACCGCGACAGGTGCCGGTTCCGGTGCGACTTCGGCGGCGGCCTCGGGCACAGCGGCCTCTGCCGGGGCTTCAACCACGGCCTCAACCTGCGGCTCAACCGTTGCCTCGGCCTTGGGCTTGCGGCGGCTGCGGGTGCGTTTGCGCGGCCCTTCGGCCTCGGTTCCAGCCTCGGCTTCAACCGCTTCGGCCGGCGCTTCGGCAGTGGCTTCGGCGGGGGCATCATTTGTCGCGGAGGCCTCGGCCTCGGCACCTGCACGACTGCGGCTGCGGCGCTTGCGGGCCGGGGCCTTTTTCGCCGGGGCCTCAGGCTCGGCACTCACCTCGACCGCGGCCGCAGCGGCGGCTTCGGCTTCGCCTGGCTCGGTGCTGTCCTCGACCGAGTCGTCATCCGACTCGTCGCTGCCCTCGTCCGAGCCATCCTCGGCGCGGTCCTCGCCATTCTGGCCCGGACGCCGACGCCGACGGCGGCGACGCTTGCGCTTCGAGCCATCACCCGCGTCGGCCTTGACCTCGTCCTTGGCCTTGGGCGCCTCTGCGGCAGCCTCGGCTTCGGCCTCGGCCTCGACACTGACGTCTTCGTCCTCGACCAGATCCGAGAATTCCTCGTCGATGTCGGACATCGTCTGCGCGTCCAGCGAGACCACCTGACTCGTCGCCACCGACACGATCCGCGTCGCGGTCTTGAATTTCTCGATCGAATAATCCGGCGAGATCAGCGTCGGATCGGCCTCGATCCGGATCGCCATGCCATAGCGCTGTTCGATCTGCGCCAGATGCTCGCGCTTGGAGTTGAACAGATAGTTGACGATGCCGACCGGCGCCTTGAGCAGCACTTCCTTCGAGCGGTTGCGCGTGCCCTCTTCTTCCAGCGCGCGCAGGATCGCCAGCGCGATGGAATTGTCCGACCGGATCAGCCCGGTGCCGTGGCAATGCGGACAAGGCTGCGTCGTCGCCTCCAACATGCCGGGGCGAAGCCGCTGGCGGCTCATCTCCATCAGGCCAAAGCCGGAAATCCGGCCGACCTGAATGCGCGCGCGGTCGTTGCGCAGCGCCTCTTTCAGCCGCTTCTCGACCGAAGCGTTATTGCGACGCTCTTCCATGTCGATGAAGTCGATGACGATCAGACCGGCGAGGTCGCGCAGCCGCAACTGGCGGGCGATCTCGTCGGCGGCCTCGAGGTTGGTCTTCAGCGCGGTGTCCTCGATGGACCCCTCGCGCGTCGATTTGCCCGAGTTGACGTCGATGGCGACCAGCGCCTCGGTCACGCCGATGACGATGTAACCGCCCGATTTCAACTGCACGGTCGGGTTGAACATGCTGGCCAGATAGCTTTCGACCTGAAAGCGCGCGAACAGCGGCAGCGGGTCGGTATAGCGTTTCACGCTGGCCGCATGGGTCGGCATGATCATCTTCATGAAGTCCTTGGCGGTGCGGTAACCGCCCTCGCCTTCGACCAGAACCTCGTCGATGTCCTTGTTGTAAAGGTCGCGGATCGACCGCTTGATGAGGTTGCCTTCCTCATAGATCGGCGCCGGTGCGATGGATTTCAGCGTGAGATCCCGGATCTGCTCCCACAGACGGAACAGATATTCGTAATCGCGGCGGATTTCCGGCTTGGTGCGGTTGGCCCCCGCCGTGCGGATGATAAGGCCCGCGCCCTCGGGCACGTCGAACTCACCAGCGATTTCCTTCAACTTCTTGCGGTCGGCCGCGTTGGTGATCTTGCGGCTGATGCCGCCGCCCCGCGCCGTGTTGGGCATCAACACGCAATAGCGCCCGGCCAGCGACAGGTAGGTGGTCAGCGCAGCGCCCTTGTTGCCGCGCTCTTCCTTGACCACCTGCACCAGCATGATCTGGCGGACCTTGATGACTTCCTGAATCTTGTAGCGGCGGGCACGGCCGCGGCGCGGCGGGCGAACCTCGTCGCTGATGTCCTCATCGGCGACCGATTCGATTTCCGAGTCATTCTCGCTGGCATGGTCGGCGGCGCGGTAGGGTTCGCCGTCCTCATCGCGGTCGCGGCGCCGACCGCGCCCGGTGTCTCGCTCGTCGGCAACGGCGCTGTCGGCCTCGCCTTCGGCCTCGTCCAACTCGACAACGTCCATCGCGCCATAGAGACGCTGCTCCATGCCTTCGGCCACCGCCGCGACGGCCGGTTGCGCGGCCTCGCCGGTGGCCTCACCCTCAGCGGTGGCGTCGGCGGCTTCGACGCCCTCATCACGGCTTTCGTCGCGCCGACGACGCGAGCGGCGCTGGCCGTCCTCGTCCTGATCGCGCGCCATCGCCCGCTCTTCGTCGAGCAGGGCTTTGCGGTCGGCGACCGGAATCTGGTAATAATCCGGGTGGATTTCGGCAAAGGCGAGGAAGCCATGCCGGTTGCCGCCGTAATCCACAAAGGCCGCCTGCAGCGAGGGCTCGACCCGCGTTACCTTGGCCAGATAGATGTTGCCCGCAAGCTGCCGCTTGTGGATCGTCTCGAAATCAAAGTCTTCGACCTTGGTGCCATCCAGCACCACGACGCGGGTTTCTTCCGCGTGCGTGGCGTCGATCAGTAGTTTCTTTGCCATGTTCTCTCGCTTGCCCAAGACGACAGCGCCCCGGCCCCGAAGGACCGTACATTCTGCCATCAAGGGAAAAAGTGGGGGCGATGCACGGCGCCAGCGGTCGGCGGGCGGCGCCTGCGCGCGTCCCGTCCCGGTTCCTGGCTGATGCGCCTCGTGGCATCGCGGTTTCAGTCTCCGACGCCTCGGGCAACGCCCGCCACGCCCATCCAAGTCCGGGCCGACACCACAGCGTCCGTCCGGGCATTCCTCCGGCTTTTGGGCCGATCCCGCCCGCGTCGAGGCGCAAAACGCCTACACCACGGGCCGTGAATTTCGTGCGACAGATGCGAAATACACTGCGCCCGGCAACCATAGGGGCGAAAGGCGCGCCTGTTCAATGGAAAAATGCGCCGCCGTCCCCCGCCACGCCGCTTTCCAGCGCCGCGGCCCTCTTTGCTCTCAAAATATCCACAGGGTTTCCAAAGGGGGGCGTGCCCCCCCTTGGCGGGGTGTGGGGGCAGGCCCCCACCGGCGCCGAGGGGCCTCGATGGCCCCGACGGCGCCGCCCCTTCAGACGTAATCCCCGCGGCTCAAACCATATTTCGCCATCTTCTCGTTCAACGTTCGGCGCGGCAGGCAGAGTTCCTCCATCACCGCCGCGATCGATCCCTTGTGCCGGCGCATTGTGTTGTCAATCAGCGTGCGCTCGAAGGCCTCGACATAATCTTTCAGGGGCTTGCCTTCGGTGGTCAGCGCCCCGCCCGAGGCCTCGTTTTCCGCCATCACCAGCGACACGACCGAGCCCGTGCCGCGCCGCGCCTGCAACACCGCCTGTTCGGCGATGGAAATCAATTGCCGGATGTTCCCCGGCCAGGGCGCCTGCAAGAGATAGGCGGCGTCCTGCGCGCCCAGATCGGGCGCCGGGCAGCCGTATTCTTCTGCGTAATCATTGGCATAGCTCTTGAACAACGCCAGAATGTCCTCACCGCGCGCGCGCAGCGGCGGCAAGGTCAGCTTCATCGCGGCCAGCCGATAATACAGATCAGGCCGCAGCACGTCTTCCAGCGTGCGGCCGGGTTCGTGGTCGTTACAGACCGCTACCAGCCGGGTCAGCGGCGGGCTGGGCTGGTCGTTGATGAAGGTCAGCAGCCGGTTTTGCAGCGCCGGGCTCAGCGATTCGATGTCTTCCAGACACAGCGTGCCGCCGCGGGCCTCGTCCACCAAGGGCAGCCCACCCTGCCCGGCCGGGCCAAACAGGCGCGCAGCCAGTGCCTCGTCCTCGACCCCGGCACACGAGACAGACACGAACCGCCGCCCGGCCCGCGGCCCCACCGCGTGCAGCGCATGGGCGACCAGTGTCTTGCCGGTGCCGGTCTCGCCGTCGATCAGCACATGGCCATCGGCCTGACCAAAGTCGAGGATATCCTCGCGCAGTCGCACCATTTCCGGCGAATTGCCGACCAGCCGGCGCATCAGCGTGCTGCCATCCGCCAGTTCCTGCCTGAGCGCCCGGCTTTCCAGTGCCAGCCCGCGCGCCTTCAGCGCCTCGCGCGCCAGAGTGGTCATGCGGTCTGGGTCAAAGGGCTTTTCCAGAAAGTCCCAGGCCCCCAGCCGCATCGCCTCGACCGCCATCGGCACGTCGCCATGGCCAGTGATCAGGATCACCGGCAGGCTGGCATCGAGGCCGATCAGCCGCTTGAGCAGCGCCATGCCGTCCATCCCGGGCATGCGGATGTCGGTGACGACGATGCCGGGGAATTCGGCACCGACCACCGCCAGCGCCTCTTCGGCACTGGCAAAGGTTTCCGGCTGGAACCCCGACAGCGACAGCCACTGGCTGATCGAGGCGCGCATGTCGGGCTCGTCATCGATGACGGCGATGCGCGCAGGCGTGCGATTGCCCTGGGTGGCGCTGTCGCTTGTGGTCATGGAGCCTCTCCTTGAAACGAGGGAAATGTCTTTGGTGGCAAACGCTTGTCCGGTTTCGTGCGCATCTCAGGCCGCCGCCCCGTCAACCGCTGGCCCACCCGGCGCCAACCCGGAAGCGATCTGGCCGCCCGGCGCCGCCAGTACCGGCAGCGCGATGTCAAAGGCCGCGCCGCCCTCGGGCCGGTTGCGGGCAGTCAGGCGGCCGCCATGATCGGCAATGATGCCCGAGGAAATCGCCAGCCCCAGCCCGACGCCCTCGCCCGCCTTCTTCGAGGTGTAGAAGGGCTCGAAGATCTTGTCGATCTCGACGATGCCGGTGCCATTGTCCGCCAACGTCAGGGTCACGGTGTCGCCCTGCGTCAGGATCAGGTCGATCTGCGGTGCGTTCACGTTGCGGGTGGCATCGACAGCGTTGCGCATCAGGTTGATGAGCACCTGTTCTAGCCGCAGTCGATCGCCCAAGACCATCACCGGCTCCTTGGGCAGGGTGCGCACCACCAGCACCCGGCGCTCGCGCAGACGGGGCTCCATCATGGTCAGCGCCTCGGTGACACAGGCCCGCAGATCGAGCGGGGCAAAGGCATCGCCGCCCTTGCGGGCATAACTCTTCAACTGACGGGTGATGGCGCCCATCCGGTCGATCAGATCGTCGATGCGCTGCACCGAGACCAGCGCCTCTTCCGGGCGCCGGCGGGTCATCAGCAGCCTCGCACCGGCCAGATAGGTCTTCATCGCGGCAAGCGGCTGGTTCAACTCGTGACTGACGGCGGCCGACATCTCGCCGAGCACCGCCAGTTTCGAAGATTGCGCCAGCGTCTGCTCGGCCACGGTCAGTTCCTTTTGCGCCTTTTCGCGCGCGGCAATCTCGCGCTGCAGGCGCAGGTTCAACTGCCGCAACTCGACCGATTCGCGCTCGAACTGCGCGGTCTGCGACCACGCGCGGCGCGAGACGAGATAAAAGACCAACGACAGGATCAGTGCAAAGCCCATGATGACCAGCGCCAGCGCGCCATTCACCTTTTCGCGCACCCCGGAGAAGGGTGTGAAACTGACCAGCCGCCAGCCCCGGTGGCGGATGCGCGATTCGGTGCGCAAAACGGCCTCGTTGCCGACAAAGGCATCTGGCCCGCGCCCGGCCAGATCGGCGGTGTAGCGCAGCGCACGTTCGATCATCGTCGGTGCGTCGCGCAGTGCCAGGGCACCGGCCTCGGTCCGGCCGCGCCAACGCGGTTCGGTGGCCAGCACGATCTGACCGCTGCTGTCGATCAGCGCCACCTGATCGGAGAATCCGGCCCAGGTGCGTTCAAGCCGCGCCAGGTCCACCTCGACGCTGACGACGCCGATCACCTGCCCGCCTGCCCGGATCGCCCGGCCAAAGTAAAACCCAAAGCCGCCGCTGTCGCGCGGCTGCACGGAAAACACCGTCGACACCGCGCGACGCGCTTCAACAAAGACCGGCTCCGTGCCGCGCTGGGTGCCCAGCCTTGTGCGGTCAGTGGCGCCGACAACCCGGCCGCCAAGGTCGAGCAATTCGATCGAGGCCGCGCCGACCTCGGCCTGCAACTGGATCAGCGTCTGCGGCACGGCGGTATAACTGTCGTCGCGCAGCGCGTCGCGCAGCACGGGATCGCGCGCCAGCAGGATCGGCAGCACCTGCGTGCGCTGCAACTCGGCCTCGAGGTTGCCGGCAAAAAGCACAAGTCGCAACTCTGCGCGGTTGCGGGTGTCGACGGTGAAGCTCTCGCTCAACCAGTCGTCGAGCAGCAATACGACAACCCCGGCCAGCACCACCAGACAGGCCACCAGAACCTTGCCCCAACCGGGCATCCCCGGACGCGCCGACACCATCGGTGCAGGGGGGGCAAGGGGCTGGATCGGCGGGGTGTCATTCATCGTGCCAGTCTAGGACCGCGCCGCGCGATGCTCAAGCTATGGGGCGGTCACGTGCGCGACAAGTCGCCGTGCGACCGCCCGTTCACGCGGCCGGATCGTTGGCCTCGCGCAACTGTTGCAAGGTGGGCGTGTTCGGATAGGTGTCCATCACATTCAGCCCCCTTTCGCGCAGCACCATGGTGCTCATGTAGTGGCGCTCGGTCCAGTAGCGCGCCATCTCCATATCGCCCGCTTCCAGCGCCGCCATCGCATTCCACGCGTGCCCCGAGGCATGCTCCAGCAACAACGCATCGTCCCTTTGGCGAAACGAGTCGAGGGCGGCAAGCTGAAGTCCGGCGGTATGTCGGGTGAAGGCGAAACCGTCGAGCGTCTGGATGTCTTTGATCGCACTGGCGGTCGTCAACGAACTCTGGATATCGGCGCCCAAGGCCAAGGTGCCGCTGCGCACCGTAGCGACGCTGCCGAGGCCGAGGCCGAGGCCGAGGCCGAGGCCGGTAATGACGGCAGCCAGCACCACCCAGTCAACCGTCACCGCACCGGATTCAGACGACAGAAGCGCTTCAAGCGACAAGCAACACGACACTTTTCTTTGGCAAAGGTCAGGGTTCTCCCATGACAAGTGCCAAATGCGGCAACGACCGGGCCGCCCGTCCCGCCATCCGTCCGCTGTTGTCAGGCCCCGGCCATCACGCCCATCAGCCCGGCGAACAGCGCCCTGCCGTCCGTGCCGCCGTGGCGGGCGTCGATCGCGCGCTCGGGGTGCGGCATCATGCCCAGCACCCGACGGTTGGCGGAAAACACTCCGGCAATGGCGTTGCGGCTGCCATTGGGGTTGTCGGCATAGCGAAAGGCCACCTGCCCCTCGCCCTCGACCCGCGCGAGGGTTTCATCGTCGGCCTGATAATTGCCGTCATGGTGGGCGATCGGCACGGTGATGCGCTGGCCGGTGGCATAGGTCGAGGTAAAGGCGCTGTCCGTCGATTCGACCGTCAGGGTCACCGGCTTGCACAGGAACTTGAGCCCCGCGTTGCGCATCAGCACACCGGGCAGCAGGCCGGTTTCCACCAGCACCTGAAAGCCGTTGCAAACCCCCAGCACATAGCCGCCGCGCCCGGCATGGGCGATCACCGCCTGCGCGATGGGCGAGCGCGCGGCGATGGCACCGCAGCGCAGATAGTCGCCAAAACTGAACCCGCCGGGAATGCCGACGACGTCAACGCCTTCAGGCAGCGCGGCATCCTTGTGCCAGACCCGGACCACCTCGGCGCCCGAAGCCGCAAAGGCATCGGCCAGGTCGCGGTCGCAATTCGACCCCGGGAACGTGATGACCGCCGCTTTCATGCGCGCCTCCGCTGCTGGTTTGGCCCCTCTTACTGCGCTGCGGCGCGCGGGGAAAGCGATTCCCGCGGCCCGGCACGCCCCGGCTTAGTCCTAAGGTGGCATATCGCCGCGCCCCGCTGCGTGCTTTCATGGCACCATGCCAAGGGAGGGATACATGACCAAGGTAACATTGACGGTGAACGGCCGCCCGATGTCGGGCGAAGCCGAAGGGCGCACCCTGCTCTCGGGTTTTCTGCGCGAGACGCTGGGACTGACCGGCACCCATGTCGGCTGCGACACCAGCCAATGCGGCGCCTGCGTGGTGCATATCGACGGCAAGGCGGTCAAAAGCTGCACGGTGCTGGCGATGGATGTCGCCGGGGCGAGCGTCACCACCATCGAGGGCATGGCGAATGCCGATGGCAGCCTGAGCCCGCTGCAACAGGCATTTCAGGATCACCACGGGCTGCAGTGCGGTTTCTGCACGCCGGGCATGGTGATGTCCTCGGCGGCGCTGCTGGCGGACAACCCCAAACCCAGCGAAGCCGAGGTGCGCCACTATCTCGAGGGCAACATCTGCCGTTGCACGGGCTACCACAACATCGTCAAGGCGGTGATGGCGGCCTCGGGACAGGATGTTGCAACCTTGGGCACCGTGGCTGCGGAATGACCGCCCGGGGGGGCGTCGCGGCGCTGGGCCTGCTGGCGTTGCTGGCAAGCCCGGCGCAGGCCGACTGGTTCTCGACCAGTTATCTGGGCAGTGGCATGACGACCGAGCAATGTGTCGCCCGCAGCCTTGCCACGTTGCAGGCCTATGCGCTGCAAAGCGGTTCGGTCAATGCTTCCGTGACGGACTCTGCCTGGTCGGCGCAGGCGCATGATCTGGCGCCCGGCGGGATCGATGTGCAGCTTTTGTGCCCCTATAACGACGGGATCGTCGTGGCCGTCCTGATGGTGGTGCATGGCGCGAACAGCTATGTCGACAGCGACGCCTATGGCGAAGCGATCATCGCTGTCTGGGAGGCGACGCCGGTTCCCGGCGCGCAGGCCGCAGCACCTGCACCTGCACCCTCAACCGCCCCTGCCCCCGATCCGGCACCGGAGCCGGCACCCGCTCCGGCCGCCAACAAATAAGCACCCGCCCGACCGCGCGCGCCCCGCGCCACGGTCGGGACCACAGCATTCCGAAGGGAGGATACCATGCCCAAAGACGATGGCATCGGCGCCAGCACCAAACGGCGCGAGGACCTGCGTTTCCTGACCGGCAACGGTCGCTATACCGACGACATCAACCTGCGTGGACAGCTCTATGTCCACTTCATGCGCAGCCAGGTGGCGCATGGCCGCATCAACGCCCTGCATCTGGCCGATGCGGCCGCGATGCCCGGCGTCGTGCGCATCTTCACGGGCGAGGACTTCGCCGCCATCGGCGGGCTGCCCTGCGGCTGGCAGATCACCGACAAGCACGGCAAGCCGATGCAAGAGCCCAAGCACCCGGTGCTGGCGCATGGCAAGGTGCGCCATGTCGGCGACCCCATCGCCGCCGTGGTGGCCGAAACCTATGAGCAGGCCCGCGACGCCGCCGAGGCGATCGGCATGGACATCACCGACCTGCCCGCCGCCATCGACATGAAGGCCGCGCTGGCCGCCGATGCGCCCAAGGTGCACGACGACCTGACGTCGAACCTGTGCTATGACTGGGGCTTCGTCGAGGAAAACAAGGGCGCTGTGAACGACGCCTTTGCCGCCGCCGCGCATGTAACGACGCTGGAGCTGGTCAACCAGCGCCTCGTCGCCAACCCGATGGAACCGCGCGTTGCCGTCGGCGATTACGACCCCTGGAACGATCAGAGCACGCTTTACACCACCTCGCAGAACCCCCACGTCATCCGCCTGCTGATGGGCGCCTTCGTGCTGGGCATTCCTGAGCACAAGCTGCGCGTCGTTGCCCCGGATGTCGGTGGTGGTTTCGGCTCCAAGATCTTCCACTATGCCGAGGAAGCCTTTTGCACCTATGCCGCGCGCCAGTTGAAAAAGCCGGTGAAATGGACGGCCAGCCGGTCCGAGGCCTTTATCAGTGACGCGCAGGGCCGCGACCATGTGACCAAGATCGAACTGGCGCTCGATGCGGCGAACAACTTTACCGCCATCCGCACCGAAACCTATGCCAACATGGGCGCCTATCTCAGCACCTTCGCGCCCTCGGTTCCCACATGGCTGCATGGCACGCTGATGGCCGGCAACTACAAGACGCCGCTCATCTATGTGAACGTCAAGGCGGTCTTCACCAACACCGTGCCGGTCGATGCCTACCGCGGCGCGGGGCGGCCCGAGGCGACCTTCCAACTCGAGCGGGTGATCGACAAGGCCGCGCGCGAGCTGGGCGTTTCCCCGATCGAACTGCGGCGGCAGAACTTCATCCAGCCCGACCAGTTCCCCTATCAGACGCCGGTCGCCGTGGTCTATGACACCGGCAACTATCAGGCCACGATGAACAAGATGCTGGAACTGGCCGATTATTCCGGTTTCGAGGCCCGCGCCGCCGAATCGAAGGCCCGCGGCAAGCTGCGTGGCTTTGGCATCGCGCATTACATCGAGGCCTGCGGCATCGCGCCGTCGAATCTGGTGGGCCAACTGGGTGCCCGCGCCGGTCTTTACGAATCCGCCACCGTGCGGGTCAATGCCACCGGTTCGATCAGCATCTTCACCGGCTCGCACAGCCACGGCCAGGGGCATGAGACCACCTTTGCGCAGGTCGTTGCCGACATGATCGGCATCGACGCCAAGCAGATCGACATCATCCACGGCGACACCTCGAACACGCCGATGGGCATGGGCACCTATGGCTCGCGCTCGCTGGCGGTCGGCGGCTCGGCCATGGTCAAGGCGACCAACAAGATCATCGCCAAGGCCAAGAAGATCGCCGCCCACCTGCTCGAGGCCTCGGAGGCCGATATCGAACTGAAGGACGGCAAGTTCACTGTCGCCGGCACCGACAAGGCGGTCGACTGGACAGGGGTGACGCTGGCGGCCTATGTGCCGCACAACTATCCGCTGGAAAACCTCGAACCGGGGCTGGAGGAGACGGCTTTCTACG
>CALESR010000155.1 GCA_937907485.1 uncultured Paracoccaceae bacterium
CACAAGCGCCTGTTACCGTATTGGTCCAGCGGAAATCTAAGATTGCCTGTTACGCCACCCCGCTGTTGCCATGGCCGCCGTGATCGGCGTGCCGGACCCGCTTCGCACTGAGGCGGTGCAGGCGCATGTCGTGCTCAAACCGGGAATGCAGGCGGATGAAGCCGCGTTGCAGGCCCACATCCGCACCCGGCTGTCCGCCCATCTGGTGCCGCGCAAGGTGGTGTTCGAAGCCGAACTGCCGATGACCGTCACTGGCAAGATCATCCGCAAGGACCTGAAACGGCGGGCAGGGGAGGGGTCATGAGCGCGCTCGCCCCCATGACCGCTGCGCCGCGCCAGCACCCCTCGCTGTGGATGCTCGATCTGGCCGAGGCCTTGGCAGCGGTCGCGCCGCGGGGCGTGGCGCGGCATTTTCCGGGGGCTCGTGGGCGGCATTGGGTGCGGTTGCGAGGCGTCGTTCGGGGCAGCGATCCCTTGGCGCAGACGAGTCTGGCGGCCTATGAGCAGGGCGCGATCGAGGCTTTCGCACAGTTGCAGGTCGCCGCGCTGCTGGTGGCGCAACTGGGCGACCACACGGCCTATGAGGCCTGCCTCGCACTGCATGACGCCACGCTGGCCTTTGCGCCCGACACTGCCCGCGCCTTTGTCGGGCGTGGCGGCGGCACCGGGTCGCTGCCGGTTTTCCGCCGGTTGGGGCAGGCGGGTGCGGCGCGGTTCGAGAAGGTCTATCAAAAGG
The DNA here is from genome assembly GCA_937907485.1 of uncultured Paracoccaceae bacterium. Taxonomy (GTDB): domain Bacteria; phylum Pseudomonadota; class Alphaproteobacteria; order Rhodobacterales; family Rhodobacteraceae; genus Pararhodobacter. The sequence continues at coordinate 737 of CALESR010000155.1, forward strand.
ACGGCGCGGCGCTGCGGCGGATGCAGACGGCGATGCAGGTGCTGGTCGATCACCCGGCGGTCCGCGTGCCTGCGCTGCGAGATCAGCACAGCGGGTCGCGGCTGGTGGGGGTCGAGGCCGAGTGGTGCCCGCGTGGCCCAACGCCCGCGCCTGAGCTGGGCTGTGCCCTTGCCCGTCGTCTGGCCGAGATCCCGGCCCACGCTCTGCCATGCGATCTTGCCACTCCGCTGGAATTGCGACGGCCTCTGCGACGCCTGGCCCGGCGGCTGGATGCACCGCTGTCAGCGGCACTGCACGCCGCCGAGGCACGGGTGGGCGCCATGCCTCTGGTCTTCAGCCACGGCGACCTCAGCCCCGCCAACCATGACGCGACGGGTCTGGTCTGGGACTGGGACGCGGCCGGACTACGACCATATGGCTATGACGCCGCCTATGCCTGCCGCGGGCAACTGGCCGACGCCGAGGCGGTGTTCGAGTGGTCCGCCCGCCATGTCGAGCGCCCCGACAGCGCGGCCTCAGATCGGCTGGGTTTTGTGTTTTTCACCCTCGCCTTCAGCCCCGACCTTGCCCTGCCGCTGGCCGCGCGCCTGCCCGGCCTGCTGGCGGCGGCACCATGACCCACAAAACAGCCCCCCGAACCGCACCTTGCCGCAGGAGACCCCGATGAAACTGACCTCCTCGATCCTGACCAACTCGGACGCCTTCCGCGCCAACCGCTCCGCCCATCTGGCCGCGCTGGACGTGGTGCGTCAGGCTGCCGAGGCCGCAGCCTTGGGCGGCGGGCCAAAGGCCCTGCTACGCCACACCGAACGCGGCAAGATGCCCCCGCGTGAGAGAGTGGCCAACCTGCTCGACACCGGCTCGCCCTTTCTGGAGATCGGCGCGACGGCGGCACATGGCCTTTATGACGGCGCGGCGCCCGGGGCCGGGGTCATCACTGGCATCGGCCTTGTGCATGGCCAAGAGGTGATGGTGATCTGCAACGACGCCACCGTAAAAGGTGGCACCTATTACCCGATGACGGTGAAGAAACACCTGCGCGCGCAAGAGATCGCGGCGGAAAACCACCTGCCTTGCGTCTATCTGGTCGATTCCGGCGGCGCCAACTTGCCCAATCAGGACGAGGTTTTCCCCGACCGCGATCATTTCGGCCGCATCTTTTACAATCAGGCCCGGATGTCGGCGCAGGGCATCCCGCAGATCGCCGTGGTGATGGGGTCGTGCACCGCTGGCGGCGCCTATGTGCCCGCCATGTCGGATGTCACGATCATCGTGCGCAATCAGGGCACGATCTTTCTGGCCGGTCCGCCGCTGGTCAAGGCCGCGACGGGCGAGGTGGTCAGCGCCGAGGATCTGGGCGGTGGCGAGGTGCACACACGCCTCTCCGGCGTGGCCGACTACCTGGCCGAGGATGACACCCACGCCCTCGCGCTGGCCCGCCGCGCGCTGAGCCACCTCAACCGGCGCCGCCCTGAGACCGTGCTTTGGGCCACGCCGGAAGACCCCGCCTATGACCCCGACGAGATCCTCGGCGCCGTGCCCGCCGACCTGCGCACGCCCTATGATATCCGCGAGGTGATCGCGCGGGTGGTCGATGGTAGCCGTCTGGATGAATTCAAGCCGCGCTTTGGCGAGACGCTGGTGACCGGATTCGCCCATGTGCAGGGCTGCCCGGTGGGGATCATTGCCAACAACGGCGTGCTGTTCAGTGAGGCCGCGATCAAGGGCGCACATTTCGTCGAACTCTGCTCGCAGCGCCGCATCCCCCTGGTGTTCTTGCAGAACATCACCGGCTTCATGGTCGGGCGCAAATACGAGAACGAGGGCATCGCCCGGCACGGCGCAAAGATGGTGACCGCCGTGGCCAGCACCAATGTGCCAAAGATCACGATGCTGGTGGGGGGCAGCTTCGGCGCCGGCAACTATGGCATGGCCGGGCGCGCCTATCAGCCGCGCTTCCTGTGGACCTGGCCCAACAGCCGCATCTCGGTCATGGGCGGCGAACAAGCGGCGGGCGTGCTGGCCACCGTGCGGCGCGAGGGGATCGAACGCACAGGCGGCACCTGGTCGGCCGAGGACGAGGCCGAATTCAAGCGCCCGACGATCGAGATGTTCGAGCGCCAGTCGCACCCGCTCTATGCCTCGGCACGGCTTTGGGATGACGGGATCATCGACCCCCGCCGCACGCGGCAGGTGCTGGCGCTGTCGCTGGCCGCCGCGCTGAACGCCCCGATTCAGGAGACACGCTTCGGCGTGTTCCGCATGTGACCACGCTCGCCGCCCTCCTCAGCAGATATCCCGGCGCCGTCAGCTTCACCTATGGCGACGGTCCCGAACTGAGCGCGCAGATCCTCGCCCTGATCCGCGCGGGCCGCAAAACCGTCAGTTGTGACGCCCTCGCCGCCTTTCAGGCCCGCGGCGAGGCGCTGCCCCAACCCGGCCGCACGGACATTGCCCTCAACTGGGATGGCACTCCGGCGCTGGTCATCCGGACCCTCGCGGTCGATCTGATCCGCTTTGACCAGATGCCCGCTGCCCTTATCCCGCCTCAGGGCGAGTTCACCGACCTCGCCGACTGGCAAAACAGCTACCGCGCCTATCTCACCCGCTCGGGCCATTTCGCGCCCGATGCGACGATCCTCGTCGAAACCTTCCGCCTGATCGAGGATCTCGCCTGATGCCCCCTCTTTGCTCTTCAAATATCCCGGGGGGGCCGGGGGGCTGGCCCCCCGGTCCCGGCCTGACGCAGGAGATCCCATGTTCCACACCATCCTGATCGCCAACCGCGGCGAGATTGCCTGCCGCATCATCCGCACCGCGCGGGCAATGGGCGTCCGCACCGTGGCGGTGCATTCGCAGGCCGATGCGCAGTCGCTGCATGTGCAATTGGCCGACACCTCGGTCCTGATCGGCGGGCCACGCCCCGCGGACAGCTATCTGCGCGGCGACCGGATCATTCAGGCAGCACTCGACACCGGCGCACAGGCGATCCATCCGGGCTATGGGTTCCTCAGTGAAAACCCGGAGTTCGTCGATGCGGTCACTGCTGCGGGCCTCACCTTCATCGGTCCCTCCGCTGCGGCGATCCGGGCGATGGGGCTGAAAGACGCGGCCAAGGCGTTGATGCACGAGGCCGGTGTGCCCGTGGTGCCCGGCTATCACGGTGCCAATCAGGACCCGGAACATCTGGCGGGTGCCGCCGATGCCATCGGCTATCCCGTGCTCATCAAGGCTGTCGCGGGCGGCGGCGGCAAGGGCATGCGGCTGGTCGAGCGCCCTGCGGACTTTGCCGATGCGCTGGCCTCGGCGATGGGCGAGGCACAGACCGCCTTTGGCAATGCCGCCGTGCTGGTGGAAAAATACATCCAGCGCCCGCGCCATATCGAGGTGCAGGTCTTTGGCGATGGCACCCGCGCGGTGCATCTGTACGAGCGCGACTGTTCCCTGCAGCGGCGCCATCAGAAGGTGATCGAAGAGGCCCCGGCCCCCGGCATGACGGCCGAGATGCGCGCCGCGATGGGGCAGGCCGCCGTGCGCGCCGCCGAGGCGATCGGCTACGCGGGCGCCGGGACCATCGAGTTCATCGTCGACGGCAGCCGCGGCCTGCGCCCCGACGGGTTCTGGTTCATGGAGATGAACACGCGGCTGCAGGTCGAACACCCGGTGACCGAGGCGGTGACCGGCATCGATCTGGTGGAATGGCAACTCCGGGTCGCCTCGGGCGAGGCGCTGCCGCTGCGGCAAGCGCAGATCACCCTCACCGGTCACGCCTTTGAGGCCCGGCTTTACGCCGAGGACGTTCCTGCCGGTTTCCTGCCCGCCACCGGCACGCTGGAGCATCTGCAGTTTCCGCCCGAGGCGCGTATCGAATCCGGTGTGCGCCAAGGCGATGCGATCAGCCCCTGGTATGACCCGATGATCGCCAAGATCATCACGCAGGGCGCCACCCGCGCCGTCGCGCTGTCACGACTGCGCGCAGCGCTCGAGGGAACACAGGTTGCGGGTTCGGTCACCAACCGCGACTTCCTCGGCGCGCTGACCCGCCACGCCGGGTTTGCCGCGGGCGAGGTCGATACCGGGCTGATCGCCCGCGATCTGGCCGCGCTGACGGCCGTGCCGCCGCTGGACCATCAGACCCTTGCGCTGGCGATGCTGGCGGCGGTCGGGGCAGGGCCGGGGGTTGGGGGCTTTACCCTCTGGGCGCCACTCTGGCAGGCGGTTGTCCTGATGCAGGGCGAGACCCGGCACGAGGGCGCGCTCGCGCGGGATGGCGCAGGCTGGCGGCTGCGGATCGGCGGGGTACAGATCACGGCCGAAATGCAGGGCGACGGCTGGTGGCTGAACGGCGTGCGCGCACGCGGTCAGGCCGTGCGGCACGGCGACGCCGTGACGGTGTTCGGGGCAACGTGCAGCCGTTTCGCCCTGCCCGACCCGCTGGCCCGCGAGGCGGCTGGGGGCGCGGCCTCGGGCCTCGTGCTTGCGCCGATGCCGGGGCTGGTCAAGGCCGTCTTCGTCAGCGCCGGGCAGGCGGTGGAAAAGGGCGCGCGCCTGGCGATCCTGGAGGCGATGAAGATGGAACACACGCTGGTCGCCGGGCGTGACGGGGTGGTCGCGCAGGTACTGGCTGCCGCGGGGGATCAGGTGCAGGCGGGTGCTGCGCTGATCGTGCTTGAAGAGGGATGAAGGGGATCTTGGGCTGAAACCCCGCACTTTGGGGTTGCGGCTGGGTGGGGTGAACGCCCCCCACAATGGCCCTCGTTCCCTTTTACCGGCTGGCGTCCTAGACACGCGTCAAAGGAGCCCGCGATGACCGACCTTCCCGACACCCTCGCCGCCATGGCCACCGCCGTGCTGACCACGGCAGATGGCCGCGCGAAAACCGCGCTGTCGCACCGTTGTGCGGCGGCGTGGTTTGCCAGCCGGGCGGCGGGCCAGCCGATGGCGGTCGGTCGTGCCGATCCGCCCGACAACCCGGCGCGGCCAAAAAAGCCGGAACTGCTGAACCCGCGCGACATGCCGCGCCGCCGCCCCGGCAGCGCCACCGGGCGCATCGCGCTGCTGCATGCAGTCGCGCATATCGAACTGAACGCGGTCGATTTGCACTGGGACATCATCGCGCGATTCTCGCAGACCAAGATGCCGCCGGGGTTCTATGACGACTGGGTCAAGGCGGCGGACGAAGAATCCAAGCATTTCAACCTTGTCTGCGACGTTCTTGAAAGCCTCGGCAGCCATTACGGCGCGCTGCCCGCCCATGCCTTCATGTGGCGCGCAGCGGCGGATACCAAGGACGACCTGCTGGGTCGGTTGGCCGTTGTGCCGATGGTGCTGGAAGCGCGCGGCCTGGACGTCACTCCGGGGATGATCGAGATCTTCCGCAAGGCCGGGGTGACTCAGGCCGTGGCGGCGCTCGAGACGATCTATGCCGAAGAGGTCGGCCATGTCGCCTATGGCTCGAAATGGTTTCATTTCCTCTGCGGCCGCCACGAGATTGACCCCAAGGACGCCTTTCACGACCTCGTGCGGCGCTATTTCCACGGCGCGCTCAAGCCGCCCTTCAATGAGGAAAAACGCGCCGAGGCGGGCATCCCGCCCGACTTTTACTGGCCACTGGCCGAAGGCCACCCGGCAGACGCCGTTCGACTGCGATGATTCGGCGGTTTTCTGCCGATTCCCGATGCGCCGCCGCTGGCATTCGCGCCACAGGTTTCAAAAAGGTTGCCTGCCCCCAAGTCGCTGGCTAACAGTTGCTCGATTGCCACGGGGGCCAAGCCCGCGCGGCCAAAGATGGCCACGACTCGCAAGGGGGACATGTGAGGGGCTTGATCGACCGACTGAATACGGTGCTGGAGCGGGTGCTGCCGGAAAAACGGCTGTTCCTGCGGTCGGACACCAGCACGCGCTTTGTGCGGCTGCGCCCGGCGGCGCAGGCAGCGATCTTGGGCGGCGCGGCGGTCTATATGGCGTGGAGCCTGATCGCCACCTCGATCGTCTTTTTCGAGGCGGTCGGTTCGACCGATCTCCGCGAATCGGCGCGGCGCGAGCAGGTTTATTTCGACGAACGGCTGAGCGCATTGGCCAGCCAGCGCGACCGTTCGGCGAACGAGGCGCAGGCGGCGCACCGGCGCTATGGCGAGGCGATGGACCGGGTCGCCGGGATGCAGGCGATGATCCTCGACGGCGAGCAGCGCATCGCGGAATTGTCGCGCGGCATCGACGCGCTGCAGGCCAGCCTTTCGACCACCGCTGCCGACCGGGATGCGGCGCTTGCGCGGGTGGCTGAACTCGAATCGATGGATGCCAATGCGACGGCGGCGCGCGCCGCGGCGCGTCTGGCCGATGTCGAGGCGACGCTCGATTTCCTGCTGTCGGCACTGGACGACACCGCCGTCGAACGCGAGACCATGCGTGCCATGGCCGAAAACGCCACCCGTGAGGCGCAGCATCTGGCGCTGGAATACCGGCTGATCCAGGATCGAAACACCCGCATTTTCAGCCAGTTGGAGCAAGCGGTCGAGAATTCGATCCAGCCGCTGGAGCGCATTTTCAGCGCGGCCGGGATATCGACCGATTCGATCCTGCGGCAGGTGCGGGCGGGCTATCAGACCCGCGCCGCCTCGCTGCAGCCGATCTCGATCTCGACCTCGGGCACATTGGACCCGGACAGCGACGAGGCCCGGGCCAACAACGTGCTGGCGGCGCTGGAAGAGATCGACGTCTACCGCGTCGCGCTCGAACGTACGCCTTTCGCGATCCCGGTGCCGGGGGCGCGGCTGACGTCGGCCTTTGGCTATCGCCGCGATCCGATCACCGGCGGGCGGCGCCTGCATGCCGGGCAGGACTGGGGCGGGTCGCGCGGCACGCCGATTCGCGCCACAGCAGATGGCACTGTCACTTTTGCCGGCCAGCAGTCGGGTTATGGCAACATGGTCGTCATCCGCCACGACTTTGGTTTTGAGACCCGTTACGCGCATTTGAGCAGCATCACGGTTCGCGAGGGCCAAAGGGTCTCGCGCGGGGACCGTGTCGGTGGTATGGGCAACACGGGCCGTTCCACCGGGGTGCATCTACACTATGAGATCCGTGTCGGTGGAACGCCGATCAATCCGATGACCTACATAAGGGCAGCACAGAATGTTTTCTAAGAGCAGGATCAACGAGACCGGCGCCCGCACCGAGGCTCCGCGCCCGCCCGAGGCGCCCTCGGCGCCGGTGAGCCGTCCGGCGCTGGATCTGGGCGGCAGCGGCATGGCGCCGACGAGCAGCGCCCCCAAGACAAAGCCCGCGGCCTCGGTCCTGTCGGCCGATCTGCAGATTTCGGGCAACCTGCGCACCTCGGGCGATATCGTGATCGAGGGCGTGGTGGACGGCGACATCCGTGCGCATCTGCTGACGGTCGGCGAATCGGCCACCATCCGCGGCGAGATCGTGGCCGATGACATCGTCATCAATGGCCGGGTCATCGGGCGGGTGCGCGGGCTGAAGGTGCGCCTGACGTCGACGGCGCGCGTCGAGGGCGACATCATCCACAAGACCATCGCCATCGAATCCGGCGCGCATTTCGAGGGTTCGGTGCAGCGGCAGGACGATCCGCTGGCCTCGGCCATGCAGTCGGCATCCTCGCAGGGGGGCGCGCGTCAGGCCGCTCCGGCACAGGCGGCCGCTCAGCGCCCCGCCGCCCCGCCGCCGCCTGCCGCCGAGGCCCCGCGCCCGGCTGCGCCAAAGCCGCCGGTGGATGGCAAACCGGCGCAATAAGCCGGTCAGGACGGAATCAGCGGGGGGCCTTATGGCCCCCCGTTTTGCATCACTCGGCCGGCAACAGCGCGCGGTAGAGGTGCCATGTCGCATGGCCGAACACCGGCAGCACGATGAACAATCCCAGGAACATCGGCAGCATGCCGATGAACAGGCTGGCCGCGATCACCGCCGCCCAGACCGCCATCACCAGCGGGTTGGTGGTGACACAGGCAAAGCTGGCGATCATGGCCGAGATGAAATCGACTTCGCGGTCGAGGATCAACGGCAGGCTGACCACCGTCAGCGAAAAGAACAGCGTCGCCAGCACCCCGCCGACTACCGAGCCGACCAGCAGCATCGTCAGGCCGTTGCCACTGAGAAGCATGTCCCAGTTCGAGCCGGTGATCGGTTGCAGCCCGAAAAACAGCGCAAAGATCGTATGGGCGAGGAACACCCAGAACATGAAGACCAGCAGGATCACCATCGCCATCGACGGCACCTGCCGGTTCTTTTGCGCGATCACCACCCCCAGCACTGCCGAGGCCGAAATCGGCGTGCCCTGCTCCAGCCGACGGCTGACGCAATACAGTCCGGTCGCGGCAAAGGGCGCGAGGATGGGAAAGCCGACGGCGATCGGGATGAACCAGTATTCGGCGGCGGCTGCGGAAAACACGGCATACATCAGGATGCCGCCCAGCACATAGATGGCGCTGAAGGCGACACCATAGAGGGGCGCGCGCAGAAAATCGGCCCAGCCCGCCGCCAGCACCTGCCGCAGCGTGGCCAGAGTGATGCGGGCCGGCTCAGGGATGGTCGAGGCAGCGGCGTGGGTCGGTATGCTGTCAGTCATTGGGGCCTCCCGGATGCGTTCGCGCGCATGGGGCGACGCTAACATACCGGTGGAATGGATCAATTCCTTTGGTTGTCGTTGAGACTGTGGCAGACTGATTGCAGAGGTGCGCGATGGATCCGGTGACGATGGGATATTACGCGGCGGTCTGCGCGACACTGAGTGTCGGCGCCGGTCGCCTGCGCAGCGTGACGCTGCGGGTCGCTCTGGGGGTGCTGGTTGGATTGGCTGCGGCGGCGGCGCTGCCGGGGTTGCGCGCCGCGCTGGGGTTGTGAGGGCATTTTTTTTGAACCAAAGGCCGGGCTGAAACGATCTTACGGCATCGACGCGCTGCGCGTCCCCAGACCGGAGTAAGTGCCATGATCCGCCAAGCCGCCCCGCGCCCCGCCTTTGACCTCTTCGAGGACATGATGGCGATTGCCCGTCTCGAAGCCGCGATCACCAATGCCGATCACCGCAAGGCCCCGGCGCCGCGCGATTTCACCAAGCTGGCGCGCTATGTCCCCGGCCTGCGTTGAGGGTCAGTCGCCGTCCTGCATGTCGGCCCGGCTCTTGCCATGGGCGTTTTGCGCCAACGTTGCCGCCATGAAGCCGTCAATGTCGCCGTCCAACACGCCCTGTGTGTCCGACGTCTCGAACCCGGTGCGCAGGTCTTTCACCATCTGATAGGGCTGCAGCACATAGCTGCGGATCTGGTTGCCCCAGCCCGCATCGCCCTTGTTTTCATGCTGCGCATTGATCGCCGCGTTGCGCTTGTCGAGCTCGAGCTGATAGAGCCGCGCCTTCAGCGCGATCATGCAGGCCTCGCGGTTCTGGTGCTGCGATTTCATCGAACTGGTCACGACGATATTGGTCGGCAGGTGGGTGATGCGCACCGCCGAGTCGGTGGTGTTGACGTGCTGACCCCCAGCGCCCGACGAGCGATAGGTGTCGATGCGGATGTCGCGGTCGGGTATCTCGATCTCGATGCGGTCATCGACCACCGGATAGACCCAGATCGAGGAAAACGACGTGTGGCGCCGCGCCGCTGAATCGTAAGGCGAGATGCGCACCAGCCGATGCACGCCGGATTCCGATTTCAGCCAGCCATAGGCATTGTGGCCGCTGATCTTGTAGGCGGCGGATTTGATGCCCGCCTCTTCGCCATCGGATTGCGCCTGCAATTCAACCTTGTAGCCCTTTTTCTCGGCCCAGCGCACATACATCCGCGCCAACATGTTGGCCCAGTCGCAGCTTTCGGTGCCGCCCGCGCCGGCGTTGATTTCCAGGAAGGTGTCATTGCCGTCGGCCTCGCCGTCCAGCAGGGCCTCCAACTCCTTGGCGGCGGCCTTTTCGCCCAGCAGTTTCAGCGCCGCCTCGGCCTCGGTTACGATGTCCTTGTCGCCCTCCATCTCGCCCAGTTCGATCAGTTCGAGATTGTCGGCCAGATCGCGCGAGATGCTGTCAAAGGTGCCCAGCGCGTCGATCAGCTGCTGACGCTCGCGCATCAGGGTCTGGGCGCGCTCGGGGTCGTTCCACAGGTTCGGATCCTCGATGCGGGCGTCGAATTCCTCCAGCCGGTGACGGGCGGTTTCATGGTCCATGCGCTGCGCCAGCAGGTCCAGCGTGCGGCGGATCGCCTCGATGGTGCTCTGGGTTTCTGCGCGCATGGTCTCACCTGTCCGGCAAAGGGCAGGGGGGCACAAACGGCCCCCCCGGAACGTCGCGACTGATAGCGCGGCGGGCGCGATCAGGCAAGGGCACGCAGGGCGGCCAGCACCGCCTCGGCATGGCCTTTGACACTGACCTTGGGCCAGACCTGCGCGATGCGGCCCTCAGCGTCGATCAGGAACGTCGAGCGCACGATGCCCAGATAGGTCTTGCCATATAGGGTTTTCTCGGCCCAGACGCCATAGCGTTCGCAGATATCGCCGCCCTCGTCCGAGACCAGCGTCACCGCCAGCGCGTGCTTGGCGGCAAAGCGGCCGTGTTTGGCGGCGCTGTCCTTGCTGACGCCGATGACCCGCGCCCCGGCGGCGGCAAACTCGGCGGCGAGATCGCTGAAATCGCGCGCCTCCTGCGTGCAGGCGGGGGTGTCGTCTTTCGGATAGAAATAGAGCACCACTGGCCCGCCGCGCAGGGCAGACAGGGTCAACGGGCCGCCCGGTGTGGCGGCGGTGAAATCGGGGGCGATGTCGCCAGGGGTCATGGCAGGTCTCCGGTTGGACGGTTTGGTTGTAACCCTCCCGGCGCGGGGTTAAAGGGGCGGGGCGAAACTTTCCGGGGCAGGGCGGTGAAACTCAGCGATTTCGACTTTGACCTGCCCGACGCGCTGATCGCCACCCGGCCGCTCAGCCCGCGCCCGGCCGCGCGGCTCTTGCATGTCGAGGGCGGGGTGACGGCGGATCGCCATGTCTCCGACTTGCCCACCGTGCTGCGGCCCGGCGACCGGTTGGTGCTCAACAATACCCGGGTCATTCCGGCGCGGCTCTTTGGCGAACGGCTGCGCGCGACGGTTGATGGCTCAGGTCGGGCGCGCATCGAGGTCACGCTGATGAACCCGACGCCGCAAGGGCACTGGCGGGTGATGGCCCGCCCGTTGCGCAAACTGGCACCGGGTGACCGGTTGGACTTTGACGGGCTGGGCGCAAGCGTGGTTCGCCGCGAGGACGAGTCCGCCGTGATCGCTTTTGACCTCAGCGGCGCTGCCTTCGACGCCGCGCTCGAACGCGCCGGCCGCATGCCCCTGCCACCCTATATCGAAAGCCGCCGCCCGGCGGACGACCGCGACCGGCTCGACTACCAAACCGTCTTTGCCCGCCATTCCGGCGCCGTCGCTGCGCCGACGGCCAGCCTGCATTTCGACACTGAACTGCTGGCCGCGCTGACGGCCATGGGAGTCGAGTTCACCGAAGTCACCCTGCATGTCGGCGCGGGCACCTTCCTGCCGGTCAAGGTCGAGGACGTCACGACGCACAAGATGCACGCCGAGTGGGGCGAGGTAACGCCACAGGCGGTGGCCGAGATCACCGCCACCCGCGCACGCGGCGGCAGGGTGATCGCCGTCGGCACCACGGCACTGCGCCTGCTGGAAAGCGCCGCCCGCAGTGGCACTCTGCAACCGTGGCAAGGCGAGACCGACATCTTCATCTATCCCGGCTTCACCTTTCACGCAGTGGACGGGCTGATGACCAATTTTCACCTGCCAAAATCGACGCTGTTGATGCTGGTCTCTGCCCTGATGGGCCAGGCTACGATGCAGGCGGCCTATGCCCATGCCATCGCTGCGCGCTACCGGTTCTTTTCCTACGGTGACGCCTCGTTGCTGATCCCTTGAGTCTTTGGCAGGCCGAGCCGGGGGGCGCTGCCCCCCACGGCGCGTGCCGCGCCTCCCCCCGGGATATTTAAGGAGCAAAGATAAAGCATTAACAGAGGTTTAACGCCCCCCTCTTTGCTCCCTAAATATCCTCAGGGGGGTGAGGCCGCAGGCCGA
>CALESR010000156.1 GCA_937907485.1 uncultured Paracoccaceae bacterium
AGGGGGGCACGCCCCCCTTTGGAAACCCCGTGGATATTTGGAGAGCAAAGAGGGGGCAGGGCGTGGCGTCACGCTTGCGCGTGGCGGGCGGGCGCGGTTGAGTGGGGCCGGGAGGGTCGCGCATGATCGTTTTGCACCACGCCGCGCAATCGCGCAGTTTTCGCATCCTGTGGTTCTTGCACGAGGCCGCGCTGGAGCATCGGCTGGTGCGGCAGTCCTTTGCCGGCAAGGCGTTGCGCGATCCGGGGTTTCTGGCGATCTCGCCGGCCGGGCGGGTGCCGGTGGTCGAGGTGGACGGCGGCACGCTGTTCGAATCCGGCGCGATCTTGCAATATCTGTGCGAGACCCGCGCCCCGGCGCTGGGGCGGGCGCCGGGTAGCCCCGCGCGGGGCAAGTATCTGGAATGGCTGCATTACGGCGAGACGCTGGCGCAGCATCTGGCGCAGCTGACCTTTCACCGGGTGGTGCTGGCGCCGGCCGACCGCAGCCCGGTGGTGCAAAAGCTGGAGAGCCTGCGGTTGCGCCGGGCCTTGCAGGGGGTCGAGGCGGCGCTGGCGGCGGGGCCTCTGGTGCCGGGCGGGTTTTGCGCGGCGGATATCATGGTCGGGGCCTCGGTTGATCTGGCGCGGCGCTTCGTGCGGTTCGACGGGCTGCCGCGGCTGGACGAGTGGCATGCCGCCTTGCGCGCGCGGCCGGGGTTTCAGGCGGCGCTGGCGGCGGATGGGGCGCCCGAGCTTTACCCGGAGGAGTATTACGGTGACTGAGACGGTCGAGATTTTCGAGGTCGGCCCGCGCGACGGGTTGCAGAACGAGGCGCGGCTGATCCCGCTGGCGCAAAAGCTGGCGCTGGTGGATCTGCTGTCGCGCGCCGGGTTCCGGCGGATCGAGGTCGCCAGTTTCGTCAGCCCCAAATGGGTGCCGCAGATGGCCGACAGCGCCGAGGTGCTGGCCGGGATCGACCGGGCGCCGGGGGTGTCCTATGCCGCGCTGGCGCCGAACCTGCGGGGTTATGAGGCGGCGCGGGCGGCGCGGGCGGATGAGGTGGCGGTCTTTGCCTCGGCCTCGGAGGGGTTCTCGCGCGCCAACCTGAATTGCTCGGTGGCTGAGTCAATCGAGCGGTTCGTTCCGATTCTGGCGGCGGCGCGGGCGGATGGGATCCCGGTGCGTGGCTATGTCAGTTGTGTCACCGATTGCCCGTTTGACGGGCCGACGCCGCCCGGTGCGGTGGCGGCGATGGTCGAGACCTTGCTGGGGTTGGGCTGCTATGAGGTCAGCCTTGGCGACACGCTGGGCCGCGCGGTGCCGGAAACGCTGGTGCCGATGCTGCGCGCCGTGTTGGGCGTGGCGCCGGCGGGGCGGCTGGCCGGGCATTACCATGACACCGGCGGGCGGGCCTGCGACAATATCGAGGCCTCGCTGGCGATGGGTCTGCGGGTGTTTGACGCGGCGGTGGGGGGTCTGGGCGGTTGCCCCTATGCCCCCGGCGCACAGGGCAATGTGGCGACCGAGGCGGCGATGGACCGTATCGAGGCGCTGGGCTATGTCACCGGGCTGAACCGGGCGGTGATCGACGAGGCCGCCACGCTGGCGCGGGCGATGCGCGGTTGATGGGCTGGATGGTGTGCCTTTCTGGCCTGCCGGGCAGCGGCAAGAGCACCGTGGCGCGGGCGCTGGCGGCGCGCACGGGGGCGTTGTGGTTGCGAATCGACCGGATCGAACAGGCGATGCGCGAGTCGCATATGGGCGTCACGGACCTCGCGGACGGCGGGTATGCGGCCGCCGGAGCGATGGCAGGGGCGGCGCTGGAGCAGGGCTTCGACGTGATCGCGGACAGTGTGAATCCTGTCGCGCAGACGCGTGACCGCTGGCGCGCGGTGAGCGCGCGGGCCGGAGCGCGGCATTTCGATGTCCTGCTGGTGTGTCGTGACGCTGAGGACCATCGGCGCCGGGTCGAGGGCCGGGAGGCCGAGGTGGAGGGGCTCGACCTGCCGGAGTGGGCAGCGGTGCAGGCGCGGCGTTTTGATCCCTGGGTCGGGCCGGTCCTGAGCCTCGACACCGCGCGAACGGCGCCTGAGGATCTCGTCGGGCGCATCGTGATGGCGCTGGGGGAACCTGAAACAGAACCGGGCAAGTGGCCCGAAACCGAGGGAAAGAACCGATGAGCTGGGAAACCCTGAGCCTGACCACCGATGCGCGCGGGGTCGCCACGCTGGTGCTGAACCGGCCCGACAAGCACAACGCGATGAACGCGGTGATGATCGAGGAACTGGCCGAGGCGGCAGCGGTGCTGGGCGCGGACCCGGCGGTGCGGGTGGTCGTGCTGACCGGCGCGGGCGAGAGTTTCTGCGCCGGGGGTGATCTGGGCTGGATGCAGGCGCAGATGGCGGCCAGTGCCGACGAGCGCGCGGCGGGGGCGCGGCGGCTGGCGGGGGCGCTGGGGGCGCTGAACCGTTTGCCCAAGCCCTTGATCGGGCGGGTGCAGGGACCGGCCTATGGCGGCGGCATCGGCCTCATCAGCGTCTGCGACGTGGCGGTCGGGGTGGACAGCGCGCGCTTTGGCCTGACGGAAACCCGGCTGGGCCTGATCCCGGCTACCATCGGCCCCTATGTGCTGGCGCGCATGGGCGAGGCGATGGCGCGGCGGGTCTTCATGTCGGCGCGGCTGTTCGGGGCTGGGGAAGCGGTGACGCTGGGCCTGCTGGCGCGCGCGGTGACGGCCGAGGCGCTGGATGCGGCCATCGAGGCCGAGGTCGCGCCCTATCTGGCCTGCGCGCCGGGCGCGGTGGCCAGTGCCAAGGCGCTGACGCTGGCGCTGGGTGGGGCGATCACGCCCGAGCAGGTCGAGCATTCGATCGCGCAACTGGTGGCGCGCTGGGAAAGCGACGAGGCCGCCGAGGGGATCGCCGCGTTCTTTGGCAAGCGCAAGGCGCGGTGGATGCGCTGAGGGTGGGTTCGGCGCCGGTGGGCTGGCCCTAGGCCGGGCGGCGGAACAGCCAGAGCGCCGGGGCGAGGGCCAGCCCGGCGCCCGCGAGTTGCGCGCCGGTCAGGGCCAGGGCGGTCAGCGGGGCCAGCCCGCCCGCGCCCTCGCTCAAGGCGCGGGCCAGCATCACCGCCGGGTTGGCCATCCCGCCCGAGACGGTGCCCAGAACCGCCGCCGCGCCATAGGCGCCGGCGATCAGCGCCGCGGCGTCGGGGCGGCTGGTCAATGCGCCGGCGACAATCAGCACGAAGCCGCCGGTGGCCAGGGCCTCGGACACGGCCCAGCCCGGCGGCAAGGTGGCGAGGGCCTGCCCGGCCTCGCCCATCGCCGCCACCAGCGCGCCCCCCGCCAGACCGCCCGCCGTCTGCGCCGCGACATAGGCCAGCGCGCGGCCGGGGGTGATCTGGCGCCGGGCGAGGAACAGCAGGGTGATCGCCGGGTTCAGATGCCCGCCGGACACCGGGGCGCAGATGGTGATCGTCACCGCCAGCATCAGCCCGGCGGCGGCGGCCACGGCGGGCAGCGTCGGCAGGCCGGCTGCGGCGGCGGCCTGTGCCGATCCCAGCGCCGCCAGGGCCAGAAGGGCGCAGCCCAGTGCCTCGGCCACGAGGATTCGGATCATGGAGGCCCCCTTGAATGCCGCAAAATCATGCAACACGCTCAAGAAATAGACAAAACCGATTTTCAAGAAGCTTCTTTAGCCGAATCAAGCAAATGACCCCCGGCAAACGGGTCGTCAGCCACGGCGCGGCGCGCCGGATGCCGCAGAGCAGCGCGCAGCGGCGAAACCGCGAAAAAAAACTTGTGCACAATTGCATACAGGCTGCGAATTCCACGCGTTACGAGGGCTTGGCGGTGGCACCTTTGGTTGACCCCGCCTGCCCGGCAGAGTAAACGAGGCTCGAGCCAACTTGAGCAGAGCGCCGCCTGTGCCGCGCGCCTAAGGAGCCAGAGGTGGAAGACCTTCTCCGCGACTATCTCCCCATCATCGTGTTTCTGGTCATTGCCGTCGGGCTGGGACTGGTGCTGCTGCTGTCGGCGCTGGTGATCGCCGTGCGCAACCCGGACCCCGAAAAGGTCTCGACCTATGAATGCGGGTTCAACGCCTTTGACGACGCGCGGATGAAATTCGACGTGCGGTTCTATCTGGTGTCGATCCTGTTCATCATCTTCGATCTGGAAATCGCCTTTCTGTTCCCTTGGGCCGTGGCCTTTGGCGACATGAGCATGACGGCCTTCTGGTCGATGATCGTGTTCCTTGGCGTGCTGACCGTGGGCTTTGCCTATGAGTGGAAGAAGGGGGCGCTGGAATGGGAGTGATGACCGGGCAGAACACCGCCGGTGCAGACCGCGAGGTCGCCACTCAGGCGCTGAATGCAGAGCTGCAGGACAAGGGGTTCCTGCTGACCACCACCGCCGACATCATCAACTGGGCGCGCAATGGCTCGCTGCACTGGATGACCTTTGGTCTGGCCTGCTGCGCCGTCGAGATGATGCACACCTCGATGCCGCGCTATGATCTGGAACGCTTTGGGACCGCGCCGCGCGCCAGCCCGCGGCAGTCGGACCTGATGATCGTCGCGGGCACGCTGACCAACAAGATGGCCCCGGCGCTGCGCAAGGTCTATGACCAGATGCCGGAACCGCGCTATGTGATCTCGATGGGATCCTGCGCCAATGGCGGCGGGTATTACCACTATTCCTATTCGGTGGTGCGTGGCTGTGACCGGA
>CALESR010000157.1 GCA_937907485.1 uncultured Paracoccaceae bacterium
CGGCAAGCCGATGCTGGACGGCATCGGCGCCACCGAAATGCTGCACATCTTCCTGACCAACCGCTTTGGCGACCACCGCCCGGCCTGCACCGGCCGCCCGGTGACCGGCTATCAGGCGCGCATCGTCGGCGAGGACATGCAGGAACTGCCGCGTGGTGAGGTCGGGCGGCTGGCGGTGCGCGGGCCGACCGGCTGCCGCTATCTGGGCGATGACCGCCAGCGGGCCTATGTGCGCGACGGCTGGAACCTGACGGGCGACAGCTTCTGGCAGGATGACGAGGGGCGCTTTCACTTTGCCGCGCGCTCGGACGACATGATCATCTCGGCGGGCTATAACATCGCTGGGCCCGAGGTCGAGGCCGCGCTGCTGGCGCATCCCGCCGTCGCCGAATGCGCGGTGATCGGCGTGCCGGATGAGGCACGCGGCCAGATCGTGCAGGCGCATGTGGTGCTGGCACCGGGGCAGGCGGGCGATGCGCTGATGGTCAAGCTGTTGCAAGACCACGTCAAATCGGTGATCGCGCCCTATAAATACCCGCGTTCCGTGATGTTTGTGGATGCCCTGCCAAAGACCCAGACCGGCAAGATCCAGCGCTTCCGCCTGCGCGACGGGTGATGGACTTGGCCCCCGGCGGCGCTATGCTGCCGGGGCCAGACGGGGGCCTGCCATGACCGAACCACGCAAGAACCACTTCAAGGCGGCGCTGGCCGACATGCGCCCGGTGCACGGCGTCTGGTGCCAGATCGGTGACAGCGCCGTCGCCGAGATGATCGCGGCGGCGGGTTTCGACTGGATGTTGTTCGACACCGAACATTCGCCGCTGACCGCCGCCAGCATCCTGCCGCTGTTGCAGGCGGTGGCGGCCTATCCGGTGTCGGCGCTGGTGCGTCCGGCCTCGCTCGACGTGGCGGACATCAAGAAGATCCTCGATCTGGGCGCCCAGACGCTGCTGATTCCGATGGTGCAGACTGCCGAACAGGCGGCGCTGGCCGTCGCCGCCGTCACCTATCCCCCCGCCGGGATTCGCGGCGTTGCCGGGGCGACCCGCGCCTCGGGATTCGGGCGGATCGCCGGGTATCACGCAAGCGCGCGCGACGAGATCTGCCTGCTGGTGCAGGTCGAAACCGTCGAGGCCGTGGCGCAGATCGAGGCCATCGCCGCCGTGCCGGGGATCGACGGCATCTTTGTCGGCCCCGCCGATCTGGCCGCCAGCATGGGCTTTCCGGGCGAACCGGGCCGCCCCGAGGTGCGCGCTGCCGTGGTCGAGGCCATCCGCCGCATCCGCGCGGCGGGCCAACCGCCCGGCATCCTGACGCCGGACCCAGTGCTGTTCGACGCGGCCTGCGCGGCGGGCGCGGTCTTTGTGGCGCGCGATATCGACCTTCTCGCCCTGCGCAAGGGGCTGTCGCGCGGCTGACCTCAGGCCAGCAGGGCCGAGATTTCCGCCACCGCCTGCGCCACCCGGCCCTTGTCGCCGCGCCCTTCGACGTTCAACCGCACCACCGGCTCGGTGTTCGACGACCGCAGGTTGAACCGCCAGTCGCCCACGTCGAACGACAGGCCGTCGGTCAGATCGAGGCCGCGCGCCAAGGGTTCGAAACGGGCGCGGACAGCGGCGATGGCAGCGGCCGGGTCAGCCGGGTGGAAATTGATCTCGCCCGAGGACGGAAACGCCGCCTGCCGCGCCGCCACCAGATCGGCCAGCGGGCCTCGACGGCTGACCAGTTCGGCGATCACCAGCCAGGGGATCATGCCGGAATCGCAATGCACGAAGTCGCGGAAATAGTGATGCGCCGACATCTCGCCGCCGTAGACCGCGCCCTGATCGCGCATCGCCTGCTTGACAAAGGCATGCCCGGTGCGCGCCTGCACCGCCACGCCACCGGCACGGGCGACCACATCCTGCGTGTTCCAGATCACCCGGGGATCGTGGATGATCCGCGCCCCCGGTTCACGCGCGAGGAAAACCTCGGCCAGCAGACCGACGACATACTCGCCATCGACAAAGGCCCCCGTATGGTCGAACAGGAAACAACGATCGAAATCGCCATCCCAGGCGACGCCGAAATCGGCGCCAGCCGCGACCACCGCCGCTGCCGTCGCCGGGCGGTTTTCCGGCAGCAGGGGGTTGGGGATTCCCTGCGGGAACGTGCCGTCCGGGTCATGGTGCATCCGCACGAACCTCAACGGCGCGCCAAGCCGGGCAAGCTCCGCGGCGATGGCATCAAACGTCGGCCCGGCGGCACCATTCCCCGCATTGACGAGGAGTGTCAGCGGCTTCAGCGCCGCCACATCGACAAAGGACACGACCCGCTGCACATAGGCCGCCCGCGCCTCCTCGGCCACATCGCGCACCGACCCACCGGGACGCGCCGGGCCGAACTCATCCGCCTCGGCCAGTGCCCGGATCGAACTCAGGCCCGTCGCGGCATCCAGCGGCGCCGACCCCGCCCGCACCATCTTCATCCCGTTATAGTCCATCGGATTGTGCGAGGCGGTGACGCAGATCCCACCATCGGCGCCAAAATGGCTGGTGGCGAAATACACCTCCTCGGTGCCCGACAGGCCCAGATCCAGCACCTCGCAGCCCTCGGCCACCAGCGCCTCTGCCACGGCCCCGGCCAGCGCCTGTGACGAGGCGCGGATATCGCGCCCCAGCACCACCCGCCGCGCGCCCAAAGCCCGGGCAAAACCGCGCCCGATGCGATGCGCAATCCCCTCATCCAGATCGACCCCCAGCCGCCCCCGAATGTCATAGGTCTTGAAACAGGTCAGGCTCATCCCTTGGCCCCCTGACCACGGGCGTAAACATCCTCGTACCGGATGATGTCATCCTCACCCAGATACGCGCCGGTCTGCACCTCGATCAGGGTCAGCGGCAGTTTGCCGGGGTTTTCCATCCGGTGCTTGGCGCCCAAGGGGATGAACACCGACTGGTTTTCCGTCACCAGCCGCACCTCGGCATCAATGGTCACCCGCGCGGTGCCCTCGACGACGATCCAATGCTCGGCCCGGTGATGGTGGCTTTGCAGGCTCAGCGCGGCGCCGGGTTTCACCACGATGCGCTTGACCTGAAACCGCCCGCCCATCGCCAGACTCTCGAACCAGCCCCAGGGCCGGTGATCGCGGGGAAAACTCTCGGCCTCGGGCGCGCCGCGCGCCTTCAGCCGGGCGACGGCCAGTTTCACATCCTGCGCGCGGTCCTTGTGGGCGACCAGCACGGCATCGGGCATCGCCACGACGATCAGATCCTGCACGCCGATGCCGACCAGTTGCGGCCCTTCCGGCTCGGACCGCAGCAGGCTGTCGTGGCAGTCGATCGCGGTCGCGGCGCCTTGGGTCACGACGCCCTGCGCGTCCGGCCCGGCCTCGCGCCAGACGGCATCCCAGCCGCCAAGGTCCGACCAGACCCCGCCATAGGGCACGACGGACAGGTTCGCGGCCTTTTCCATCACCGCGTAATCAATGGAAATCGCAGGCAATTCCGCCCAAGACGCAGCGGCCAGCCGGGTGAAACCAAGGTCCGCCTGCGCCCCGCTCACCGCGGCCCGCGCGGCCGCCAGCATGTCCGGCGCGTGCTCGGCAAAGGCCTGCAGGATCGCGGGCACCGAGACGAGGAAAATCCCGGCGTTCCACAAATGCCGACCCGAGCGCAGCAAGTCCTGCGCCGTCGCCGCATCGGGCTTTTCGACAAAGCGCAGCAAGGGATGCGGCACCGGGGCGAAATCGTCCCCCGGCGGCACGGCCAGTTCCAGCCAGCCATAGCCGGTTTCGGCGCGGTACGGGCGAATGCCAAAGGTCACCAGCCGACCGGCGCGGGCCTCGGGCGCGGCGGCCTGCACGGCCTGCCGGAACCGGTCGCTGTCGGGGATCACATGGTCCGAGGGGGCGATCAGCATCAACCCCTCGGGCGCGCGCGCCGCCAGCGCCAGCGCGGCGGCCAGAATGGCGGGCGCGGTGTTGCGGGCCTCGGGCTCGATCAGGATGGCGGCCGGGGCGATTTCGACACCCGCCAGTTGTTCGGTCACCACAAAGCGGAAATCCGAGGCCGTGATGACCATCGGCGCGGCAAAACCGGGGCCGGACAACCGGCGGGCCGAGGCCTGAAACAGGCTTTCCGCGCCGGTCAGGCGGGCGAATTGCTTGGGGAAGGACTTGCGCGACAGCGGCCACAACCGGGTGCCCGAACCGCCGCACAGCAGCAGGGGGTGGATCAGGTCAGTCATGCGCGGCTCCTCTGGCGGACGTGGCTCGTGAGGGTCGTAGCGGGCGATTGTGTCGCCGGTTTGGCCGTATCTGGGCCATGCAAGGCCGCTCAGGGCAAGGAAAAACCGCGCAGAGGGGGGCCCCCGCGCGGCAAATTCCGATCCGTGACAGCGATCACTCTTCGGAAATGGTGTATTCGCTGGTTTCGCAGATGTTGATCGCGTCTTCCAGTTCCTCGCCATCGGCAAAGACCATCTTGATGTCATAGTCGCAACCGCGATCCTCGCCGATGATGACCTGACCGGCGCCACCGGCGGGCAGGATTTCCTCACCGAGGATGTCGTCTTCCCAATCCGAGGCATCGGTGGGCGAGGCGTAGAATTCCATCAGATCGACCGTGGTCGCGTTGTTCAGCACAAAGGTGATGTCGGCGGCGGCGGGCAGCGCAAACAGGGTGGCGGCAGCGGCAAGGGCAGCGGCGCGCAGGGTGGTCAGCATGTGGGGGACCTATGGGTGGAGGGTTCAGAGTGTGGGTAAGGTATTCCAGCCCACAGCGGGCGGGAAGGGGGGCAAGGGGTCGAAATGACGAGAATTTTTCGTAGGGTGCGTGCTCGCACGCACCATCCACCGCAAGGTGCGTGCAAGCACGCACCCTACACCCTTCACCTCGTAAACTTCTTGTATTTCACCCGCTTGGGCTCCACCGAATCCGGCCCCAAACGGCGGATCTTGTCCTGCTCATAGGCCTCGAAATTGCCCTCGAACCACTCGACATGCGCGTCGCCTTCGAAGGCCAGGATATGCGTGCAGAGCCGGTCGAGGAAGAAGCGGTCGTGGCTGATGATCACCGCGCAGCCGGCGAAATCGTCCAGCGCGGCTTCCAGCGCCTGCAGGGTTTCCACATCCAGATCGTTGGTCGGTTCGTCCAGCAGCAGCACGTTGCCGCCCTCGCGCAGCAGCTTGGCCAGATGGACCCGGTTGCGTTCGCCGCCCGACAGCACGCCGACCTTCTTCTGCTGGTCGCCGCCCTTGAAGTTGAACGCGCCGCAATAGGCGCGCGAGTTCATCGTCGCGTCGCCCAGTTCCAGCACTTCCAACCCGTCCGAGATTTCCTCCCAGACGGTTTTCGACCCATCCAGCGCGTCGCGCGACTGATCGACATAGGACAGTTGCACCGTGTCGCCAAAGGTCACACTGCCCTCGTCGGGCGCCAGTTGCCCGGTCAACATGCGGAACAGCGTCGATTTGCCGGCGCCGTTCGGGCCGATGACGCCGACGATGCCGCCGGGCGGCAGGGCGAAGGTCAGCCCTTCGATCAACAGCTTGTCGCCCATCGCCTTTTTCAGGCCCTCGACCTCGATCACCTTGCCGCCCAGACGCGGGCCGTTGGGGATGATGATCTGCGCGGTGCTGATCTTCTCGCGCTCGGACTTGCCCGCCATTTCCTCATAGGCGTTGATCCGGGCCTTCTGCTTGGCCTGCCGGGCCTTGGCGCCGGCGCGGATCCACTCCAGTTCCTTTTCCAGCACCTTCTGGCGCGACTTGTCCTCGCGCGATTCCTGCGCCAGCCGCTTGGCCTTTTGCTCCAGCCAGGCGGAATAATTGCCCTCATAGGGAATGCCGCGCCCGCGATCGAGCTCCAGAATCCAGCTGGTGATGTCGTCGAGGAAATAGCGGTCGTGCGTGACGATCAGGATGGTGCCGGTGTATTCGATCAGGTGCTTTTGCAGCCAGGCGATGGTCTCGGCGTCCAGATGGTTGGTCGGTTCGTCCAGGAGCAGCATGTCCGGCGCTTCCAGCAGCAGCTTGCACAGCGCGACGCGGCGCTTTTCGCCGCCTGACAGCGTGCTGACCGCCGCGTCATCGGGCGGGCAGCGCAGGGCCTCCATCGCCACGTCGATCTGGCTGTCCAGATCCCACAGGTTCTGCGCGTCGATCTCGTCTTGCAGCGCGGCCATTTCCTCGGCGGTGTCGTCGGAATAGTTCATCGCCAGCTCGTTGTAACGGTCCAGCTTGGCCTGCTTGGCCGCGACCCCCAGCATGACGTTGCCGCGCACATCGAGGCTCTCGTCCAGTTGCGGCTCTTGCGGCAGATAGCCGACGCGCGCCCCCTTGGCGGCCCAGGCCTCGCCGGTGAAATCCTTGTCCATACCCGCCATGACGCGCAGCAGCGTCGACTTGCCCGAGCCGTTGACGCCGACCACACCGATCTTGACGCCGGGCAGGAAATTCAGCCGGATGTTCTCGAAAACCTTCTTGCCGCCCGGATAGGTCTTGGACACGCCGTCCATGTGATAGACATATTGATACGAGGCCATGGCGAATGCTCCAGAGGTCACGGGAATTTGCCCCGATCCCTACAGCCGGGCGGGCCGCGCTGCAAGCATCGCCTCTTTTCCTTTGCCGCGCTTCTTTGCATAGTGGTGCGGCTAACACCGATCCGGACGAGACGTGAAACCCGACGAAATCCCGACGCCCACGCCCCTGACCACGGAGCCCTTCATGCCCTTCGATTTCATCAGCGGGGGCAGCATCGTGCTGTTGCTCCTTGCCCTCTTCATCATCATTTCGCTGTTCCTCGGCGTGCGCATCGTGCCGCAGTCGCAAAAATATGTGGTCGAGCGCTTTGGCCGCCTGCGCGCGGTCCTCGGGCCGGGCATCAACCTTGTGGTGCCCTTCGTCGATACGGTGGCGCACAAGGTCTCGATCCTCGAACGCCAGTTGCCCAACACCCGGCAGGACGCGATCACCACCGACAACGTGCTGGTGCAGGTCGAAACCTCGGTCTTCTACCGCATCATGGAACCCGAAAAGACCGTCTACCGCATCCGCGACGTCGACGCGGCGATCCAGACCACGGTGGCGGGGATCGTGCGCTCGGAAATTGGCACGATGGAACTGGACGAGGTGCAGTCGAACCGCTCGCGGCTGACCACCCGCATCCGCGAGGCGATTGCCGATGTGGTCGATGACTGGGGCATCGAGGTGACGCGGGCCGAATTGCTCGACGTCAACCTCGACGAGGCCACCCGCACCGCGATGCTGCAACAGCTCAACGCCGAACGCGCCCGCCGCGCCGCGGTGACCGAGGCCGAAGGCGCGCGCCGGGCCGTGGAACTGAAGGCCGACGGCGAACTTTATGCCGCCGAACAGCAGGCCAAGGCCAAACGCGTCTCGGCCGATGCCGAGGCCTATTCCACCGGCGTGATCGCCGAGGCCATCGCCAAGAACGGTCTGGAAGCGGCGCAATACCAGATCGCGCTGGCGCAGGTCGAGGCGATGAAATCGATCGCGGTCGGCGACGGCAAACAGACGATCATCATGCCCGCGCAGATGATCGAGGCCTTCGGCGACGTGTTCAAGATGCTCAAGGGCCGCGCGTGATGGAGTCGCTCTGGTGGGTCTGGATCGCGGCGGGGCTGGTGCTGGCGATCCTCGAAGTGCTGGTGCCGGGCTTCCTGTTCGCCGGATTTGCCGTCGGCGCGGTGGTGACTGGCGCCTGGATGGGCTTTGGCCTGCCCGGAACCGCCTGGATGGCGGCCTCGCTGGTCAATGCGCTGGTGGTCTTTGCCATCGTGTCGGTGGTGGGCTGGCTGGGCATGCGGCAGGTGCTGGGCGTGCGTCAGGGCCAGATGAAACGCATCGACCACGACATCAACGAGGATTGACGGCGGACACCGGGTCAGGGGGGCGCTCGCGCCCCCCTCGGCCTGCGGCCTCACCCCCCTGAGGATATTTGAAGAGCAAAGAGAGGGGGCGTTAACCCCTTCTTTACCCTGTCTTTGCTCTGAAAATATCCTCCGGGGTGGGTCCGGGAGGGGTGGAAAACCCCTCCCGGGTCATCCACCAGCGCGGGCTCAGCCGCGGGGCGGCACCCGGGTGATCCGCGCGCCCATCGCGTTCAGGCGTTCGTCGATGCGCTCATAGCCGCGTTCGATCTGCTGGGCGTTGTTGATCGTCGAGGTGCCTTCGGCGCACATGGCGGCGATCAGCATCGCCATGCCGGCGCGGATATCCGGGCTTTCCAGCCGCGAGCCGCGCATCTGCGAGGGGCCGGCGACGATGGCGCGGTGCGGGTCGCACAACACGATGCGCGCCCCCATGGCGATCAGCTTGTCGACAAAGAACATCCGGCTTTCGAACATCTTTTCGAACATCATCACCACGCCCTCGCATTGCGTCGCGGTGACGATGGCGATCGACATGGTGTCGGCCGGAAAGGCGGGCCAGGGCTGGTCGCTGATCGTCGGGATATGGCCGCCGAAATCGGCCTGCACGACCATCTCCTGATCGGCGGGGATGTGGAGGTCATCGCCGCGGATCTGACAGCGGATGCCGAGGCGTTCATAGCCCATCAGCGTCGAGCGCAGGTGGTCCACCCCGGCGTTCCTGATGGTGATTTCCGATCGTGTCACCGCAGCCAGGCCGATCAGCGAGCCGACCTCGATATGATCCGGCCCGATGCGGTGGCTGCAGCCACCCAGTTTGCGGGCGCCGTGGATGGTCATCGTATTGGTGCCGATGCCCTCGATCTGTGCGCCCATCGCGTTCAGGAACCGCGCCAGATCCTGCACATGCGGCTCCGAGGCGCAGTTGCGCAGCACCGTCACCCCCTCGGCGCAGGCGGCGGCGCAGAGGGCGTTTTCGGTGGCGGTGACCGAGGGTTCGTCAAGGAACACATCGGCGCCGCGCAGTTTGTCGGCCTTGAAGTGGTAATGGCCGTTGACGGTGATCTCGGCGCCCAGTTCGCGCAGCGCGAGAAAGTGGGTATCCACCCGGCGGCGGCCGATCACGTCGCCACCGGGCGGCGGCAGGGTGACCTCGCCGCAGCGCGCCAGCATCGGCCCGGCCAGCAGGATCGAGGCGCGCACCCGGGCGCAGAGCTCAGGGTCCAGATCCGCCGGGCGCAGCGTGGCGGCGCGGATTTCCAGATGGTTGCGGCCCAGCCACTTGGCCTCGGCGCCGACGGACTGGATCAGTTCGACCAGCACCTCGATGTCGCGGATGCGCGGCACATTGGTCAGTTCGACCCGCTGGTCGGTCAGCAACGCCGCCGCCACGATCGGCAGGGCGGCGTTCTTGTTGCCCGAGGGCTCGATGCTGCCGGTCAGGCGGTGGCCGCCCTCGACGATATACTGGATGCGCTCGTGTGGTTGTGCCTGTGCCATGCCCGCCGCCTGTTTTTTGCCATCTCTAGCAAATCCGGACGGCAGCGCAAACCGACATTGCGGTGAACATTGCGCCGCGGTTCCCCGTCAGGCGGGTTTGTGCGCGCTTTGGCCCTCAGGGCCGCCAGCGCAGGAAATTGCCGATCAGCCGCAGCCCCGCCGCCTGGCTCTTTTCCGGGTGGAACTGGGTGCCGAGGATATTGGCCCGCCCGACCACTGCGCTGACCGGCCCGCCATAGTCGACATGCGCCAGCAGATCGGCGGGATCGGCGGTCTGAAACCGGTAGGAATGCACGAAATAGGCGTGGTCGCCGGTGCTCAGCCCCGCCAGCACCGGGTGCGGCCGGTCGATCACCATGTCGTTCCAGCCCATGTGCGGCACTTTCAGCCCCGGCGCGTCGATGCGGACCACGTCGCCGGGCACCCAGCCCAGCCCCGCCACCTGCGCATATTCATGCCCGGTGGTGGCCAGCAGTTGCATGCCGACGCAGATGCCCAGAAACGGCCGGCCCCGGGTCTGCACCGCCTCGGTCAGCGCCTCGACCATGCCGGGCACTGCGTCGAGCGCGTGGCGGCAGGCCGGAAAGGCGCCGTCGCCGGGCAGCACGATGCGGTCGGCGCGCAGCACGTCCTCGGGGCGGTTGGTGACCAGCACCTGACCGCCGCCCACCTCGGCCGCCATGCGCTCGAAGGCCTTTTGCGCCGAATGCAGGTTGCCGGAGTCGTAATCGACGAGGACGGTCAGCATCGGTTTACAGCGCGCCCTTGGTCGAGGGGATCGCGTCCGCCTTGCGCGGGTCGATCTCGCAGGCGTCGCGCAGGGCCCGGGCCACCGCCTTGAAGGTCGCCTCGGCGATGTGGTGGCTGTTCAGCCCGTGCACCTGATCCAGATGCAGGGTGATGCCGCCATGCGTGGCCAGCGCCTGAAAGAACTCACGCACCAGTTCGCAATCGAAGGTGCCGATCTTCTGCGTCGGCAACGCCACGTTCCAGATCAGGAACGGCCGCCCCGACAGGTCGAGCGCACAGCGCACCTGCGCGTCATCCATCGGCAGCGCGCATTCGCCGTACCGCCGGATGCCGCGCTTGTCGCCCAAGGCCTGCGCCAGCGCCTGACCCAGCGCGATGCCGGTATCCTCGACCGTGTGGTGGTCGTCGATATGCAGATCGCCCTCGGCCCGCACCGTCAGGTCGAACAGCGCATGCCGGGCCAGTTGATCGAGCATGTGGTCAAAGAACCCCACGCCGGTCTGGTTGTCATAGCGGCCCGAGCCATCGAGGTTCAGCGTCACGCTGATCTCGGTTTCGGCGGTCTTGCGGGTGATGGTGGCGCTGCGCATGTCGAACCTCGCTGGAACGGCGCCGGTATAGGGCGGGGCGGGGGGCTTGGCTAGCCCTCATACCCCTCGACGATCACCAGATCGGCGGTGCTGATCGGATCGCGGATCGCCTTGGCCGCCTGATATTCGGGCGAATGAAAGCAGTCGGTCGCCGCCTGCAGCGAGGGGAATTCGATCACCACGGTGCGCGCGCGGCTCCGACCTTCCTCGACCGTCTGCGCCCCGCCCCGGACGACAAAGCGCGCGCCATATTTGGCAAAGGGCGCGGCATTGGCCTCGCGGTATCTGGCATAGATCTCGGGGTCGGCGACATCGACATGGGCGACCCAATAGGCTTTTGGCATCAAAGCTCTCCAGAGTTGAGAAAGAACCGCACGACGAGCCACAGCCCCACGCACAGCACCAGCGCGGCCCCCAGCGACTGGGCCAGGGTCAGCCCGGTCATCCCCCAGCCGACAAGGCCCAGCACGAGCGTGCCGACAACGACGACCACAAGGTCGCGCAACAGCGAGCGCAGCAGGGAAAGAAAGAACTCTCGCATCAGGGCCCTCAGGGTTCAGGCCCAGACTAGCAGCCGGGCGCGGGCGCGCAATGGCTCAGTCGAGCCGCAGCGCCAGCCGGGGGCCGGGGTCGCGCGGGGCAAAGCCGAGGGTGGTGTAAAACGCCCGCGCCGCGTGGTTGTCCGGGTGGGTGCCCAAGGACAGGGAAACCGCCCCCTCCGCCCGCGCATGGGCCACCGCCGCCGCGACCAGCGCCCGGCCCAGCCCGGTCCCGCGCCTCTCGGGCGTGACGAACAGATGATGCATCTCGATGCCACGCCCCCCCCCAATGCAGCTGCGCCACCGGATGCAAGGCGGTGTAACCGCCGTCGGCGATCAGCACGGTCAGAAACCGGCGCGGGCCGAAAAGGTCGCGCTCCAGCGCCTGCGGCGTGCAGGCGGCAGGGTCGCCGTGATGGGCGGCGAGGGCATGGACCATCGCCAGCAGGCGCGGCAGGTCGGCAGGGGTGGCGGGGCGGATCATCGGCAAACCTCCGGGGCAAGGGCCCGGCGGGCCGATGCGCGCCGGGGTGGCGGGCGATGCGTCTGGGATGGGACGACCGGCCGCGCCTGTTCAGGCGCGACGATAGCAGGCGGCAAAGGGGCGGCGCGGTGTCATGGCGGCACTGTCGCCTGCGACGCAAGGCGCGTCAAGCGGGCCTGACAGCGCCCACAGGTCTTGCTAGGCTGCGGGCGAAAGGCGCGCACATGACCCACCCCCCGTTTCGCCCCCGGCTGCCACCCGTCCCGCCTGCGGGCGCGCTGGCCAGCGCCGACCCGACGCCACAGGCCCTGCGCGCCGCGCGGCTGCGGCAGAGCCGCCGCGCGCCCGGCCCCGCGCTCGACTCGATGCACCTGCGCGCCGGGTTCTTTCTGGACACGAGGGCGGGATGATCCTGAATGGCCACAGCTTTCACCTGCACCACTGGGGGCCCGAAACCGCGCCGCCCCTGCTGATGCTGCACGGCTTTCCCGAATACGGCGGCGCCTGGGCCGAGGTGGCGGCGCATCTGCCGCATTGGCGCTGCCTCGCGCCCGATCAGCGCGGCTATGGCCGCAGTTGGGCCCCGCCCGAGGTGGCCGCCTACGGCGCCCGGCACCTCGTGGCCGACATGGTCGCGTTGATCGAACGCCTTGGCGCCCCGGTGCCGGTGCTGGCGCATGACTGGGGCGCGGCGGTGGCCTATGCGCTGGCGATGCGGCGGCCCGATCTGGTCTCGGCGCTGGTGGTGGTGAACGGCGTGCATCCCGGCCCGTTCCAGCGCGAACTGGCGCGCGGCGGGGCACAAAGCGCGGCCTCGGCCTATATCGACTATCTGCGCGCCGACGGGGCCGAGGCGCGGCTGTCCGCCGACAATTTCACCGGCCTGCGGCGGCTGTTCGGCGCCAAGATGGACATGCGCTGGCTCAGCGGTGACGGGCTGCAGGCCTATCTGCGCGAATGGTCGCGGCCGGGGGTGCTGACCGGGATGCTCAACTGGTATCGCGCCTCGCCGATGGTCGTGGCGACTGACGCGCCGCTGCAGGTGCCGGTGCTGCCGCCCGAGGCCGGACAGGTCCGGATGCCGCATCTGGTGATCTGGGGGCAGGACGACAGGGCGCTGTTGCCCGGCTGTCTGGAGGGTCTGGCGGACTATTGCCCGGACCTGACCCTGCGCCTCGTGCCCGGTGCCGATCACTGGATCTGTCACCAGCAACCGGCGCAGGTGGCGGCGCTGGCGGCGGAATGGCTGACATTCAGGGGCTTTGGCCCCGCTGTCACTTAATCGACCAATACACCCCAGAGGTCATAGTCGGACGCCTCCTCGACCTGCACTTTCACGATATCGCCGGGTTCCAGCCCTTCGAACCCCTCGTCGATGAACAGGTTGCCGTCGATCTCGGGCGCGTCGGCCTGCGTGCGGCAGGTGGCGCCTTCGTCATCCACCGTATCGACGATCACCGGCAGCACGCGGCCCACCTTGGCCTGCAGTTTCGCCTCGCTGATCGCCTGCGCCTTTTCCATGAAACGCTCCCAGCGGTCCTGTTTCACCTCGGCGGGAACGTGATCGGGCAAGGCGTTCGAGCGCGCGCCCTTCACGTCCTCATACTGGAAACACCCGACGCGGTCCAACTGCGCCTCGTCCAGCCAGTCCAGCAGGGTCTGGAATTCGGCCTCGGTCTCGCCGGGGAAGCCGACGATGAAGGTGCTGCGCAGGGTGATGTCCGGGCAATCGGCGCGCCAGCGGGCGATCTCGTCCAGCGTCTTGGCCGCCGCCGCCGGACGGGCCATGCGGCGCAGCGTCTCGGGGTGGGCGTGCTGGAACGGGATGTCCAGATAGGGCAGCACCAACCCCTCGGCCATCAGCGGGATCAGGTCGCGCACATGCGGATAGGGATAGACATAATGCAGCCGCACCCAGGCACCGAGGCCGCCCAGATCGCGCGCCAGATCCGTGATATGCGCGCGGTGGCCGCGCTCGCTGGCGTGCTTCAGGTCCAGCCCATAGGCCGAGGTGTCCTGCGAGATGACCAGCAGCTCCCTGACCCCGGCCTGCACCAGCTTTTCCGCCTCGCGCAGCACGGCATGTGCCGGGCGGCTGACCAGTTTGCCGCGCATGTCGGGGATGATGCAGAACTTGCAGGCGTGGTTGCAGCCCTCGGAAATCTTCAGATAGCTGTAATGCCTTGGTGTCAGACTGACGCCGCTGGCGGGCAGCAGGTCGATGAACGGGTCGGGCGAGGGCGGCACCGCGGCGTGCACGGCGTCCAGCACCTGCTCGTATTGATGCGGGCCGGTGACGGCCATCACCTTGGGGTGCGCGCCGGTGATATACTCGGGCTCGGCGCCCAGACAGCCGGTGACGATGACCCGGCCATTCTCGCGCAGCGCCTCGCCGATCGCGTCCAGACTTTCCGCCTTGGCGCTGTCGAGGAACCCGCAGGTGTTGACGATCACCGCATCCGCCCCGGCGTAATCCGGGCTGATGGCATAGCCTTCGGCCCGCAGGCGCGTCAGGATGCGCTCGCTGTCGACCAGTGCCTTCGGGCAGCCGAGGCTGACCATGCCGATCGTGGGCTGGCCGGGGCGCGGCGCATCGAGGATCAGCGCGCGCGGCGCCAGGTCAGGGCGGAGGTTGGGGGGGTTCTGGCTCATGGGCGGCGCTATACCCTGTTGGCGGACCCACGCAAAGTCCCTTCCTCGCGCCGCAAACCCTCACGCGGTTCGAGGCCCCTCGCAATCGCCCCGGCCGCGCGGTTCCGCCGGGTCGATGGCGCGGCGGGCCCCGCGTCTTGCCCCCTTGGTCCGGGTTGTGCCGTCACACCCCTTCGTCAAAGGGCTCGAAACTCTCGGCGCGCGAGCGGCGCCAGCGGATCAGATAGCCAAAGCGCGTGTCGTCCTCGCGCAGCAAGAACCCCTCGGGCATATAGGGAAAGACCTCTTCGCCGGTGACCATGTCGCGGTTGTTTTCGCGCATCAACAGGTGCCACGGCAGAAAGCCCGACGGATGCGACAGCCCCGCCGCACCGGCCATGTCGCCCAGCGCCTTCATCGTGTTGCGGTGGAAATTCGCCACGCGCTGGGCCTTGTCGGGCACCACCAGCGCGCGCTGGCGGCCCTTGTCTTGTGTGGCGACGCCGGTGGGGCAGTGGTTGGTGTGGCAGGCCTGCGCCTGAATGCAGCCGATGGCGAACATGAAGCCGCGCGCCGAATTGGCCCAGTCGGCGCCCAGCGCCAGCGCCTTGGCGATGTCGAAGGCGTGGATCAGCTTGCCCGAGGCGCCCAGCTTGATGCGGTCGCGCAACCCGGCGCCGCGCAGGGCGTTGTGGACAAAGGTCAGCCCCTCGACCAGCGGCATGCCCATGTGGTTGGCGAATTCCAGCGGGGCGGCGCCGGTGCCCCCCTCCTTGCCGTCGATGACGATAAAGTCCGGGGTGATGCCGGTTTTCAGCATCGCCTTGACAATGCACATGAATTCCCGCCGGTGCCCAACGCACAGCTTGAATCCGACCGGCTTGCCGCCCGACAGCTCGCGCAGCCGGGCGATGAACTCCATCATCTCGATCGGGGTGGAAAACGCCGAATGCGCGTCCGGCGAATGGCAGTCCACGCCTTCGGGCACGCCGCGCGCCTCGGCGATTTCGGGCGTGACCTTGGCGCCGGGCAGGATGCCGCCCTTGCCGGGCTTGGCGCCTTGGCTCAACTTCAGTTCGACCATCTTGACCTGCGGGTCGCCCGCCGTTTCGCGAAACTTGTCGGGATCAAAACCGCCGTTCGCCGCGCGGCAGCCGAAATAGCCGGTGCCGAATTCATAGATCAGGTCGCCGCCGCCCATCCGGTGATAGCGGCTGATGCCGCCCTCGCCGGTGTCATGGGCAAATCCGCCCAGCCGCGCGCCGGTGCTGAGCGCCTGAATCGCATTGGCCGACAGCGCGCCAAAGCTCATCGCCGAGATGTTATAGAGCGACAGATCAAAGGGTTGGCGGCAGTCTGGCCCGCCGACCCGCACGCGGAAATCGTAATCCGTGATCTGTTTGGGGCGGATCGAATGGGTCAGCCACTGATAGCCCCCGCCGTAAACCGCCATCTTGGTGCCAAAGGGGCGCTTGTCCTCGACGTTCTTGGCGCGTTGATAGACGATGTTGCGCGCCTCACGCGAAAACGGGACTTCGGCGTCGTCATCCTCGATCAGATACTGCCTGATTTCCGGGCGAATCAGCTCGAACAAATAGCGCAGATGCCCAAGAATTGGATAGTTGCGCAGGATCGCATGGTGCGTCTGCAGCATGTCGCGGATGCCCAGCGCGGTGAGCGCGCCGAAAATTACCAAGGGAATCCAAAAGCCTGGCCACCAGATCAGGGCAAGGGCCGAGGTCAGCGTCAGGGCGACACACAGGATCAGCGTAGCAAAGCGCAACAGGCGCGACATCATGCGAGAAACCCCCAAGGCTGTGGCATCGAGCCGCACCCTAGCAGGTGTTGGTTAACGGTTCACCCCTTGGTGGTCAGCCAAAACGGGGCGGGCGTTTTTGCATGCCGGCCATCACCGCCTCGATCTGGTTGGGCGAGCCGATGAGAGCGGCCTGCAGGCGCGCCTCCAGCGCGAGGTGGTCATCGCCCCCCGGCCATGCGGCGCGCACCAGCGCCTTGGCACCGCGCGCCGCCTCGGGCGATCGGGCGGCGATGGCGCGGGCGGTTTTGCGGGCGTCTTCAAGCGGTTCACTGGCCAGCCTCGTCACCAGACCCAGCGCCAACCCCTCGGGCGCGTCCAGCACGCGGGCGGTCAGGATCAACTCCAGCGCCTGATCGGCGCGCATCAGCCCCGGCAGCAGTTTGGTCAGCCCCATGTCGGGGATCAGGCCCCAGCGGGCCTCCATGATCGACAGTTGCGTGCTCGGCGCCGCGATGCGCAGGTCGGCGCCCAGCGCCAGTTGCATCCCGGCGCCGTAGCACACCCCATGCAGCGCGGCGATCACCGGCACCGGCAGATCGGCCCAGACCGTGCAGGGGTGCTGAAAGCGGTTGGCGGCCTGACCGGGCGGCGGCGTGACGATCTCGGCCTTCAACGCCTCCAGATCGCGGGCGAATTCCATCAGCAGGCCGGTGTCGATCCCGGCGCAGAAACCGCGCCCGGCGCCGGTCAGGATTACCGCGCGCAGGCCGGGTTCGCCCCGCAACCGCTCGCCCGCCGCGCTGACGGCGGCGAACATCGCGGTGTCAAAGGCGTTCAGCTTGTCGGGACGGTTCAGCGTGACCTCGGCGATGCCGTCCTCGATGGAAATGGTGACACGGTCGCTCATGCTTGGCCCCCTGCGGTTTGTGGCAGGCTGGCGCAAGCGGGCGCGCGCTGCAAGCCCAACGCAGGGTCAGGTGGCCAGCCACCACAGCCGGGTCAGGTGGAAAAACGCCGGTGCGGCAAAGATCACGCTGTCGAGCTGGTCCAGAAACCCGCCCTGACCGGGGATCAGATGCGACCAGTCGCGCAGGCCCCGGTCGCGCTTGATCGCGCGCAGCACCAGCCCTCCGGCCTGCCCGGCGGCCGAGGCCATCGCCGCCATGGCCGCCGATTCCAACGGGTTGAACGGCGTGATCCACCACAGCGCCATGCCCAGCAGCGCCGCCGCCAGCACGCCCCAGCCCGCCCCTTCCCAGGTTTTCGCCGACAGGCCCGGCACGATGCGGCGGCGCCCCGTGCGGCGGCCCATGTAGAAATCGACCAGATCGCCGGTCTGCACCACCATCACCAGAAAGGCGATCAGCAGCATGCCGCGCCCGGCATAGCCCGGCAGCGGCAGCAGCATCAGCGCGGGCACATGGCTGAGGCAATAGACCGCGATCATCAGCCCCCATTGGGTTTCGGACACCCGCGCGAGGAAATTGTCAGTCGACCCCCGCAGCACCGAGACAAAGGGCAGCAGCAGGAACACATAGACCGGAATGAACACCCCCAGCAGCCGCTGCAGGTCAAAGGCCACCAGCAGGAACTGCGCCGGCAGGATCAGGTAAAAGGCCATCGCCAGCGACAGGTGATCGGCCTTTGAACGCGCCGAATAGGTGTAGAACTCGCGCAGGGCGGCAAAGGCGGCGACGGCGAACAGCAGCGTCACCGCCCAATGGCCCGCGACCAAGGCCAGCGTGAACAGCACGACCATCGCCCACCAACTGTCGACGCGGGTCATGAACACCTCGATCGCCGGGTCCGGCTGGCTGCGCCTTGCCCGCAGCCGCTCGCCAAAGGCGGTCAGCGCCAGCAGCACCAGCGACACGGCCAGCAGCAGCAGGGCGATGTCGCGGACCATCGGGCTCATGTCCGCTCCTCGGGTTTGAGCGCCAGCAGCGCCGCAGCGGCGCGGGTCAGGAAGGCGCCGCGCTCCTCGCCCTCGCGCAGGGCGACCGGGGCGCCAAAGATGACCGAGCACATCAGCGGCAGCGGAATCACCTCGCCCTTGGGCATCACCGAATTGAGGTTGGCGATCCACGTCGGCACCAGCTCGACCTCGGGGAACTCGCGCGCCATGTTGAACAGCCCCGCCTTGAAGGGTTGCAGCGGCTCGGGCCCCTGATTGCGCAGACCCTCGGGAAAGATGATGAGCGAATCGCCCGCCGCCAGCGCCGCGTTGATCGCCAGCATCGGGTCCTCGGTGCGCGCGTCCGGGCGGCGGTCGATCAGCACGGCGCGAAACACCTCGGCCCCGGCAAAGGCGCGCAGCCCGGTCTTCAGCCAATAATCGGCGGCGGCGACCGGGCGGGTCTGCAGCCGCAGCGCATGTGGCAGCACCGACCAGATCATCGGCATGTCGGCATTGCTGACATGATTGGCGAAATAGACCCGCTGGCGGGGTGACGGACCCACGCCGCGCCAGTCGGCATGCACGGCGGTGATCGCGCGGGCAAAGAGCACGATGGCCTGTCCGGCGATGCGGGCAGCGAGGCGGCGGAGCGGGCGAGCGGCTGTCATGCCGGGCATCATGCGACGGGCAGGGGGCGTCTGACTAGCCCCCGCGAGGGCGCTCAAGGCAAGGCTTTGCACAGCGCGCGCGCCGTCACGCGGATGCGCCTTGCTGATGAGTCGCCGGGTGGTATCATGGCCGGGTAAAGATTGACCCGGAGGATGCCCATGCGCTGGATTTTCAGGCTTCTGGGGGTGGTTGTGGTGTTGGTGGTTCTGGCCGTGGGCGCGCTGTTCCTGCTGCCGGCCGAACAGATTGCCGCCCTTGCCACCCGCCAGTTCGAGGCCGCGACCGGGCGCGCGCTGACCATCTCGGGCCGGGTGACGCCGACCTTCTGGCCGGTCCTCGGCGCGCGGGTCGAAGGCGTGACACTGGCCAATGTCGCCGGGTCCGACGCCGGGCCGATGCTGGTGGCCGATGCCGTCGATCTGGGCGTCGATCTGTCGGCGCTGATGGGCGGCGCCCTCGTCGTGCGGCGATTTGAGGCGCGCAACCCGCAGATCGTGCTGGAACGCGCGGCGGATGGCACCGGCAACTGGAATTTCTTTGGCGTCGGCGACGCGGCGGCCCCGGCGGATGCCGCCGGCTCGGCCTCGGGCGTGCCCTCGATCACGCTGGACCGCGTGCAGATCCTCGGCGCCAGCCTGCGCTTCATCGACCGGCAAGCGGGCAGCGACGTGACCGTCGAGGGGCTCAGCGTCGATCTGTCGATGCCCGATCCGGGCGGCGCGGCAACGGTGCGGCTGACCCTGCGGCGCGGCGGGCACGAGGCGGTGGTCGAGGCCGCGCTCGGCTCGGTGCAGGCGCTGCTGGCGGGCGAGGTGGTGACCGCCAGCGCCCGCATCGAGGCCCCCGGCGCCCAAGGCTCGTTCGAGGGCCGCGCCGGGGTGGAGCCCGTCGCCTTCGAGGGGCGGCTCGACGTGGCGATCAGCCGTCTGGCGCCCTTGCTGGAACTGGCCGGGGCGGGC
The DNA here is from genome assembly GCA_937907485.1 of uncultured Paracoccaceae bacterium. Classification (GTDB taxonomy): domain Bacteria; phylum Pseudomonadota; class Alphaproteobacteria; order Rhodobacterales; family Rhodobacteraceae; genus Pararhodobacter. Next base: position 19,654 of record CALESR010000157.1, read on the forward strand.
GGGCCAGAACTGCTGCCCGTCGCTGCCAACCCCTTGTCCCTGAACGGACAATTGACCCTCGCGCCCATCGGCAGCCTGCATTTGCGCGAGGGTCTGCTGGGGCTCGGCGCCAACCGCATCCGGCTGGCGCTCGATGCCACCTTTGACGGCGCGCGGCCCAATATCGCCGGGCAGATCAGCGCCGACAGCCTCGATCTGTCGGGCTTTACCACCGGCGGCGGCGCGGCCCCGGCGGCCAGCGCAACCGGCTGGCCGACCGAGCGCATCGACGCCTCGGCGCTGGGCCTCGCGGATGCGCAGATCGGCCTGACGCTGGGCCCGGTCAACACCGGCTATGGCACGATCGACGCGATCAGCGGCAGCCTGACCATCGACCGCTCCCGCGCCGTGCTGGCGATCCGCGAGGCGCGCGGCTTTGACGGCACGCTCAGCGGCGAGCTGGTGGCGAACAACCGCAACGGCCTGTCGGTCGGCGGCAATCTCGCGGCGCGCAACCTCGGCCTGCTGTCGCTGCTGCGCCAGTCGCTGGGCTTCGAGCGGCTCAGCGGCACGGCGGCGATGGACCTGCGGTTTCTCGGCGCCGGTGCCTCGCTCGACGCGATCATGCGCAGTCTGGAAGGGCAGGGCACCCTCGCCTTTGGCGCGGGCGAGATCCTCGGCTTTGACCTGACGGCGATCCTGCGCAACCTCGACGCCTCGGCAATCGGCGCGGGGAATTCGACGATCTATGACAGCATCGGCGCCAGTTTTTCCATGCAGGGCGGGGTCTTGACCAACAGCGACCTGCGGATGGAGGCCCGTCTCCTCGGCGTCGGCGGCACCGGCACGGTCGATCTGGGCAACCAGACGCTGAACTACCGCGTCACCCCTGAGGCGATGCGCAACGCCGACACCGGCGAGGCGCTGCGCGTGCCCTTGCTGATTACCGGCCCGTGGTCGGCGCCCCGCCTGCGGCTCGATCTCGAAGGGCTGGCCGAACAGCGGCTGCAGGAAGAGCGTGAACGGCTGGAAGCCCGCGCGCGCGAAGAGGTCGACCGGCTCGAAGCCGAAGCCCGCGCCCGGCTGGAGGCCGAAGTGACCGAGCGGCTGAACCTGCCGACAACCGAGGGCACGGAGGGTCAGTCGCTGGAAGACCGCGCGCGCGAGGAACTGCTGCGCCGCCTGATGGGCGGCTCATCCGACCCGGCCCCCGCCAGCGAATAACCCGACGGTGCACGCAC
>CALESR010000158.1 GCA_937907485.1 uncultured Paracoccaceae bacterium
ATCGGCGCCAGACCCCAGCGCTGGCCCGAAGGGCCCAGCAGGTCGGGCGGTGCGCCGAGGGAAACGCCTTGTGCAAAGAGGTCACGCTCGGCCCAGGTTTCGGCGCCATGCGGATGGGTGCCGACGGCGATGTCGAGATAGAGGCCAAAGGCCATTCCGGCCGCCTTGGCCCGGCGCTGACTGTCGGACAATTGGCGCTCGGCCATCCATTGCGCCCAGGCGTGAAACCGCAGCCTTTGTGAGCGTTCACGAGCAAAGCTTTGAACTTGCGCGCTTTTGGGGTCCTGATAGGCGAGGGGCCAGGCGCCCCAGTAGCCACCATGCACCTCGCTGAGGGCCTGATGGGTGGCGAATTCTTCCAGTGCGGCGCCGCCGGTGCCGCGCCAGGCCTCGAAGCCCGGATCACCCTTGAACCCGGCAAAGGCCTCTTCCAGTGCGGCGCGTTGGGCGCGGATCGTGCGCGGATAGTCGATCAGGGCGCCGGTTTCCGGCAGGCGGGCGCCGGTGGCGACATGCAGGGTATTCAGCCGCCGACGATGCGAGGGCGCATAGGGGCTGAAGCTGCCGGAATCGGTGGGAAATCCCGCGTGAATCGGGTTGATGCCCAGAAACGCAGCGCCCTTGCGGGCCAGCCCTTCGGCCAGTTGGCCCAGTTGCGGATAGGTGCCCATACCTGCCTGCGCGCCCTGCCAGAGCGCGAACAGTGGCACGGTCACGCCCCAGCGGCGCGGCGGCAATGGCAGGCGGGGCGGCGCGGCCAGCAGATGCACCGTCCATCCGTTGTGGAGGATGCGGTGATAGCCCACAGCCAGTGGGGGTAGGGGCCCTTCGCCACGGAGTTCTGCGCCGTCTTCGGTGGTCAGGATCCAGGGACCGGGGCCCCAATCCTTTGCCACGCCGGCGGTGATCGCCAGCGAGGTTGCGCGGCTGAGAGCCTCGGGCAGCGCGGCGTCGCGGTTGCCGTGGCCCAGCGCGGCCAGAACGGCGCGGCGGGCGTCCTCGGGCGCCTCTTGGGGCCGCCCGGCGCCGTCACGATAGGCCCAGACCAGACCGGCCCGGCGGCACAGATCGTCCAATTCGCTCATCGCACGTCTTCCAGAACGAGGGCGGACACCGAATGCGCGGGCACCACCAGCTTGCCGTAACTGACACGCTCGGGCGGGGCCGCGGGGGCATAGGTGTTGATGCGGCGCGACCAGATCTTGCCCTCGGGCGCCGGGGTCAGGGTTACATCCAGCGAACCGCCCGCGTTGAAGACCAGAAACAACGCCTCGCCAACATCGGCATAGGCAGGCGTGCCCGAAGCGGTGCGCAATTCGACGCAGACAAAGCTGAGTGCTGCGTCCTCCCAATCGGCGGGCGACATGCGGCGGCCATCGGGGTGCCACCAGAGCACATCGGCCTTGCCGTCGGTGGTGCGCGCCTTGGAATGCAGGAACAGCTTTTGCCGCAGGATCGGATGCTCACGCCGGAACTTGATGATGCGGCGGGAAAACTGCAGCATCTCGTCATCGACATTGTCCCAGTCCAACCACGAAATCCGGCTGTCCTGACAATAGGCGTTGTTGTTGCCTTGCTGGGTGTGCCCGATCTCGTCCCCGGCCAGAATCATTGGCGTGCCTTGCGACAAGAGCAGCGTTGCCAACAGGTTGCGCCGTCTGAGCGCACGCATCTGGATCACCTGCGGGTCACTGGTCGGCCCTTCGGTGCCCAGATTGTCCGAGTAGTTTTCCGAATGGCCGTCGCGGTTGCTCTCGCCGTTGGCGAGGTTGTTCTTCTGGCTGTAGCTGACGAGGTCCATCAGGTTGAACCCGTCATGCGCAGTGACGAAGTTGATCGACGAGGTCGCCAGCCGCCCGGAATGGTCGAACTGGATCGCCGAACCGGTCAGCCGCGCCGCCAGTTCGGGTGCCGGGCGGTGGTCACGGCGCCAGAAACGGCGCACGCCGTCGCGGAACTTGTCGTTCCACTCCATGAAGGGATGCGGAAAGGCGCCCAGTTGATAGCCGCCCGGCCCGATATCCCACGGCTCGGCAATCAGTTTGACCCGGTTCAGCACCGGATCCTGCCGGATCGCGGCAAAGAAGGCCGAGTTCGGCTGAAACCCGTTTTCATCGCGCGCCAGCGTCGAGGCGAGGTCAAAGCGGAAGCCGTCGACATGCATCGTCTCGACCCAATAGCGCAGCGAATCCATCACCATGCGCAGCACCATCGGGTGATCGAGGTTCAGCGTATTGCCGCAGCCAGTGTCGTTGATGTAGTGCCGCTGATACGGCGCGAGGCGGTAATAGCTGCGGTTGTCGATGCCGCGGAACGACAGGGTCGGCCCCAGTTCGGACCCCTCGCAGGTGTGGTTATAGACCACGTCGAGGATCACCTCAATCTTGGCCGCGTGCAGGCGGGCGACCATGTGCTGGAACTCGTTGATCTGGTCGTGCGACAGATAGCGCGGCTCGGGGGCGAAAAAGCCAAGCGTCTGATAACCCCAGTAATTCGTCAGCTTTTTCTCGATCAGCCAGCGGTCGTTGAGAAAGCTCTGCACCGGCAGCAGTTCGATCGCGGTGATGCCCAGTTTCACCAGATGGTCGATCGAGCGATCCGAAGCGAGGCCGAGGAACTTGCCGCCATTGGGCACGCCCATCAGATGCGAGAAGCCTTTGACATGCGCCTCGTAGATGATGCTGTCATTGGCGGGGATCACCGGCGGGCGGTCGTTGCCCCAGTTGAAGCTGGGGTCCTCGACCACCGCCTTGGGCATGAAGCGCGCGGAATCGCGGGTGGAAAAGGTCAGGTCGGCGGTTTTCGCGCCGGGGTTATAGCCGAACAGCGCCTCGGACCAGCGCGGGTGGCCGGTGATGCGCTTGGCATAGGGGTCGAGCAGCAGTTTGTTGGGGTTGAAGCGCTGGCCTTCCTCGGGTGCATAGGGGCCATGGACGCGGTAGCCATAGAGTTGCCCCGGACACAGGCCCGGCACGCGGCCATGCCAGACCCAGCCGGTGCGTTCGGGCAGGCGCAGGCGCTGTGTCTCGCGCACGCCATCGGGCGAAAACAGGCACAACTCGACCGCTGTCGCATGTTCCGAGAACAGCGCAAAGTTCACGCCGTCGCCGTCAAAGGTGGCGCCGATGCGGTCGTGGCGGCCGCGCTCGATGGTCAGATTCATGCCGTCTCTCTCAACTCGTTGGCCAGTCGGGCGTAGAGCGCGGCGTAGACCGGCGCGCTGGCCTCCCATCCGACCGGGTGTTTCATCGCGTTGCGCTGCAACTGGCGAAAGGTGGGGCGGTCGCGCCAGAGCGCGCACAACTGCGCCAGCGCGTGGTCCAGCGCCGGGACCGAGCCGGGGCGATGCGTGATGCCGGTGGCGCAGCCCGCGGCCAGCGCGGCGGCATTGGCGTGGATCACCGTGTCGGCCAGCCCGCCGGTGCGCGCCACCACGGGCACCGCGCCATAGCGCAGCCCATACATCTGGGTCAGTCCGCAGGGTTCGAACCGCGAGGGCACCAGCACCGCGTCGGCGCCAGCGAACATCCGGTGGCTGAGCCCCTCGTCATAGCCGATGCGCACGCCGACCCGGCCGGGATTGGCGGCGGCGGCGTTGAGCCAGGCGTTTTCCAGCCGCCGGTCGCCCGAGCCCAGAAGCGCCAGTTGCCCGCCGCGTGCGATCAGCGCGGGCAGGGCGGCGAGCAGCAGGTCCAGCCCCTTTTGATCCGACAGCCGCGAGACGACGATGGCCAGCGGCCCCTCGGACCGGGTCAGGCCGAACTCGGCGCGCAGGGCGCGGGCGTTGGCGGCCTTGCCCGCGGCCGTGGTGAAGGGCTGGATCGCCGGGTCATCGGCCGGGTTCCACGCCGCAGTGTCGATGCCGTTCAGGATGCCGGAGAGATCGCCCTGCCGCAGCCGGATCACCCCCTCCAGCCCCATGCCGAAATCCTCGGTGGTCAGTTCCTGCGCATAGGTCGGGCTGACGGTGGTCAGCGCCCGCGCCCCGGTCAAGCCGGCCTTGAGCGCCGAGATATGGCCGTAATACTCGAACCCGTCGAGGGTAAAGCCCGCTTCGGGCAGGCCCAGCGCGGCCAGACGGGTATGCGCGGCGAGGCCGTGAAACGCGATGTTGTGGATGGTAAAGACACAAGGGGTGCGGACCCCGGCCTCGGCCAGATAGGTCGGCACCAGCCCGGCCTGCCAGTCGTGCAGATGCACCACTTCGGGCGCCCACCCCTTGATCGCGCCGCCCGCCACCAACGCCGCCGCCTTGCACAGCGCGGCAAAGCGCTGGTCATTGTCGGGCCAGTCATGCCCTGCCGGTGTCAGATAGGGCGAGCCGTCGCGGTCAAACAGCGTCGGCGCATCGAGGATCAGCAGGTCAAGCCCCGCCACCTGCGCCGCCAGCAGCCGCGCGGGCACGCCCAGAAGGTCAGGCAGGTCGAGCACCACCTTGGGTCGCTTGATCGCGGCCATTACCCCGGGGTAGCCGGGGATCAGTGTGCGCAGGCCCCAGCCCTGCGTCGCCAGCGCGGCGGGCAGCGCGCCCACCACATCGGCCAGCCCGCCGGTTTTCACCACAGGCGCGCATTCCGAAGCGACCGCCAGTGCGGGGCGCAGCGCGCTCATGCCTTTTCCGCGCGCCGGTCGAGCATGGTCTGGGTAATCAGTGTCACCCCCGACCCGGTGACGCGGAACCATTTGGCGTCGTCTTCGGGGTTTTCGCCCACCACCAGCCCCTCGGGGATCATCACGCCGCGGTCGATCACCACCTTGGTCAGCCGCGCGTGTCGGCTGATCGTCGCATAGGGCAGCACGACGGCATGATCGAGCGAGGCCCAGGAATTCGAATGCACACCGGTGAAGATCAGCGAGTTCTTCACCTCGGTCCCCGAAATGATGCAGCCGCCCGAGACCAGCGACGACACGGCCAGCCCTCGGCGGCTGTCCTCGTTGTGGATGAACTTGGCCGGCGGCACGCTTTCCGAATAGGTCCAGATCGGCCAGTTGCGGTCCCACAGGTCGAGTTCGGGTTCGAACCCGGTGAGGTCGATATTGGCCTTCCAGAAGGCATCGATCGTGCCGACGTCACGCCAATAGGCCTCGGCGCCCGGGCGGTGACGGACGCAGGAATCCTCGAACCGATGCGCCATCGCCTTGCCGTTCTTGACCACGGTGGGGATGATGTCGCCGCCGAAATCATGGGTCGAGCCCTTGTCGTTGGCGTCGTCGCGCAAGAGCTGGCGCAGGAACTTCCAGCGAAAGACATAGATCCCCATAGAGGCCAGCGAATGCGCCGGATCGCCGGGCAGATGCGCCGGGTTCTTGGGCTTTTCGGCGAATTCGGTGATGCGGCCGGAATGGTCCACCGCCATGACGCCAAAGGCGTGGGCGTCGGCGCGCGGCACGGTCAGGCAGCCGACGGTGACGTCGGCGCCGTTTTCGACGTGCTCGCGGATCATCACCTCGTAATCCATCTTGTAGATGTGATCGCCTGCCAGAATCACCACATAATCAATGTCATAGCTGTCAACGATGTCGATGTTCTGAAAGACGGCATCGGCGGTGCCCTCGTACCAGTGGCTGTCATCGACGCGCTGGCTGGCGGGCAGGATATCCAGATATTCGTTGCGTTCGGCGCGAAAGAAGTTCCAGCCGCGCTGGCAGTGGCGGATCAGCGAATGCGCCTTGTATTGCGTCGCGATGGCCATCTTGCGGATGCCGGAATTCAGCGCATTCGACAGGGCAAAGTCGATGATGCGCGTCTTGCCGCCAAAATAGACCGCCGGTTTGGCGCGGTTGTCGGTCAGTTCGTGCAGGCGCGAACCGCGCCCACCCGCGAGGATGAAGGCCATCGAGCGGCTGGAGAGGCGGGCGGGAACGGGGGTCATGGCGAAACCTCGGGGGTCAGGAACAGGGTGCTGAGCGGCGGCAGGACGATCTCGGCGCTGAAGGGTTGGCCTGCGGTCGGTGGGCCATCGGCCTCGACGCTGCCCAGATTGCCGCGGTTGCCGCCGCCGTAAAGTGCGGCGTCGGTGTTGAGAACCTCGCGCCAGCGCCCGCCCTGCGGCAAGCCCAGCCGCCAGCGGCGCTCGATCGGGGTGAAGTTGCTGACCACGGCCACCGGCGGCTGCCCCGCCGCGCCCAGTCTGAGCCACGAGAACAGGGACTCTGCCCGGGCGTCGCGGTCGATCCACTGGAACCCGCCGGCGTCGGCGTCGCGCAAATGCAGTGCGGGGTGGCTGCGGTAGAGCGTGTTCAGGTCGCGCACCAGCCGTTGCAGCCCGGCATGGCCGGGGGTGTCGAGCAGCGACCAGTCCAGTTCGCGGTCGTGGTTCCACTCGCGTCCCTGGCCGATCTCGCAGC
>CALESR010000159.1 GCA_937907485.1 uncultured Paracoccaceae bacterium
GGCCCTCTGGGCGCGGATGTGTGCGGGCATCCGGGAGGATGGCAGCCTGATCGAACCCAACGATCCTCTTTGGCCTGAGCTCAACCTTGCGGCGTTGGCCGCGCGTTCGCGACCGCAGGTCTGGCTGGAACAGGCGTCGATCTATGGTGATCTCGCGCAGCAACCCCGCTTTGTCGAGGCTTTCTCGCGCTGGCTGACCCAGATCTGGCAAGACGGCACGCAGGCGACGCTCGCCAACTATCTGGCCCGTTGAGCGCCGTACCGCAGCAGGAAGGGCCCTCCCTCTGCTCCCGCGCGCAGGCTGGGCGCAGGGGTTTGGGGCGCGTCATTTCGCTCAGTCACACCCTCGCCCTTTGCAAATGGCGCCTGCAGCACCGTCCGGGGTGGCGGTATTTGGCCGGGTTCAGGCCCTCGTGACCGGGCCAAAGCACCATGCGGGACGCATCGACACGCCGATGAGCGCCCAGAAAAACCTGCTCCGTGGTGTCTCACCGAGCACTATACAGTAGGGATTGCTGGCATCCCATTGTTGTATCTGGACACGTTCCGACAAACTCCGCCTTGCGCATCCTAGAACAAATCGACATCGCCCGCGGGATGCGCCAACCCGTCGGCAAGGGCGCCCCCCAAGATCAGCGCATTGGCCAGCCCGCGCAACCGGAGACTGTCGCCAAGCCCTTCGGCAGCGAGGTGCGACCGTTGGTCAATCGCGGGAACAATTCCATGCAGGAACACCGACAGATCCTCGAGAACCTGGACCAGATGATCCAGCGCCTGCAGCGATCCGCTGATGCTTCGGGCGCTGGCACCGTTCTGGATCCGCTCGCCGACGCTGTCTTCGATATCCCGCCCGGTCACCGCAAGGATATGCAATTGCGCCGCGAGGTTCTCGACCAGATCGCGCAGGGCAATGGGGGTTTCGCTTTGTGTCACGGCGTTGGCCTAGAGTGGTCCGACGACGGCCTGCAGACAGTCGCGCAATTGCGCGGTGCTGAAGGGCTTGGCAATATAGTTATTCATCCCCAGAGCACGGCCGCGGTTCAGCAAATCGGCGTCGATGCGCCCGCTGACGAGGATAAAGCCGATCCGCGCCGTGGATTTGAAGTCGCGCAGGGCTTTGAGCAAACCTAATCCATCAAGCCCCGGCATGTTGTAGTCCGAAATCACCAGATGAACCGGGCGAACCGCCAGCGCCTGCAGAGCTTCGGCGCCGTCCTTGCGAAAGTCGATCTTGCGGATGCCGATTTCCTCGAGCGCCATGATGATGATGCTGCGACTGGTTGACATGTCATCGACGACCATGACCGACAGGCTGTCCTTGAGTGACATCGGGGGCTCCCTCTTCTGATTTCATTGCGACGGCGGCTTTGCGCCGGTCATTCGATAGACGGTCTTGCCGACCAGCGTGAATTGTTGGGCCATCGACGGCGGCAGGCGCTCGGAATGACCAATGAACAGATGGCCGCCGGGCTGAAGCACCGCACCGAACCCGCGCCAGATCTGTTCCTGGGTCTGTTGCTCCATGTAGATGGCGACGTTGCGGCAAAATATGACATCGAACCGGCCCCTGAAGGGCCAGGCGTCGATTAGATTCAGATGGCGGAACGACACCATCGCGCGGATCGCGGGTTTTACCACCCATTGCGACGGGTCGGGCCCGGCCTCGAACCCCAGGTTCAACAGAGACTCAGGAAGGGCACGCAGGGTCGCGGCCGAATAGGTCGCCGATCCGGCGATCTGCAATACGCGCCGGTCGATGTCGGAGCCCAGAATCTTGATGTCGTATCTGGGCGCCTCGGGGAAGGTCTCGATCAGGCTGAGCGCGATGCTGAAGGTTTCCTCGCCACTAGAACAGGCCGACGACCAGAGACGGATCCTGTCGCCGGCGCGGGCACGCGCGATCAGCCGCGGGAGGACCTCGGCCTTCAGGAATTCAAAGTGATACTGCTCGCGAAAAAAATGCGTGGTGTTGGTTGTCAGGGCGCAGATCACGAAATCCCGTTCATCCTGCGAGGCAGGATCGAGCACGCGTGCCACATAGGGGGCAAAATCGCTCATCCCCAACTGCCGCACCCGGTGCACCAGACGCGAATAGACCATGCGTTCATTGGCCTCGGTCAGGTGAATGCCGGTCGCCCAACGCAGGAACTTGGCGATCTGGCCGAAATCGACGGCCGTAAAGGACACCGATCGTTCGACAGCCGATGTGGCAACTGTCGCGTATGCTGCTGGGCTCATGGCTGTTCCTGCCGCCCATTCGCGGGGAAGGCGAATTCGATATCGATCAGTCGCAGCATCCGGTCTTCGATCGCGATCACCCCTTCGATGAAGGCTCGCGTCTTTTCCGACGTCACATCCGGCGTCGACTGGATGGCGGATTTCCGCACGCCGATGATGTCGGACACGGCATCGACGAGGAATCCGACGGTCTGGTTTCCGACGACACAGATGACGATGACGTGCCGCGAATTAGGCTCCATCGCTGGAAGCCCCAGACGCACCGCCAGATCGACGATCGGCACCACCGAGCCGCGCAGGTTGATGACCCCAAGGATATGCGGGGGCGCATGGGGCAGCAGGGTCGCCGGGGTCCACCCGCGGATTTCCCGCACCGACATGATATCGACGCAGAAATCCTGCCCCGCAACCCGAAAGCTGACCAACTCGCGGAGGTCGGATTCGATGCGTTCGGCCGTTGCAGACATGTCAGTTCTCCTCTGCCAAGGGCTCTGCGGGCAGGGCCGGTTGCTGGCGCGCGTGCAGTGCGGCTTCTTCGGGGTCGATGATCAGGGCGATTTTTCCGTCGCCGAGGATCGTTGCCGCGGCGACCCCCGGCACATGGCCGTAATTGCCTTCCAGCCCCTTGATCACCACTTGCCGCATGTCGCGCACGGAATCGACAGCCAGCGCCCATCGATTGTCATCGCCGGATTCGACGACAAGCAGGACCATGTTGCGATAGTCGCCACTGCGCGCCCGTAACCCGAAGGTCTCGGCTAGATCGATGATCGGCACAAAGACGTCTCGCACGGCAACCACCTCGCCCAGAGACGCGACCCGATGGATATCGCCCGGTCTTGGTTGCAGGGTCTCAACGATGGCCGTGATCGGGATGACCATCGTCTGCCCGGCAACATCGACCACCATATCGTCCAGAACCGCCAGCGTCAGCGGCAGGCTGATGGCCATGGTGGTCCCTTGCCCCGGCGTCGAACTCACGCTGACCCTTCCGCCCAGACCCTGAATCGCGCTGCGCACGACATCCATACCGACACCGCGGCCCGAGAGGCCCGTCACCTCGCTGGCCGTCGAAAACCCTGGCGCAAAGAGCAGTTGGTCGATTTCGGCGTCGGTTAACACCGCCTCGGCCGGGACCAGGCCCTTGTTGACGGCGATTTCACGCACCCTAGGACGATTGATCCCCGCCCCATCGTCGGCCACTTCGATCAGGACACGGCCCGAGCGATGCGCGGCAGTCAGCCGGATGCATCCGACCTCGGGCTTGCCCGCCGCCTTGCGCGCCTCGACGGATTCGACGCCGTGATCGACGGCGTTTCGGATCATGTGTGTCAAGGGATCAACCAGTCGCTCGATCACAGTCTTGTCGATTTCGGTCGACTCACCCACCACTTCCAGGACGACACTTTTCCCTGCCATATCCGAGGCTTCGCGGGATATTCGCGCCATTCTCTGAAAGAGGGGCTTGATCGGTTGCGCACGGATCGCCATGACGTATTCCTGAATTTCGCGCGCGAGGCTGCGAAATTCATCAAGGCCAGCACCGACATCACTCAGCCTCGATAGCCCCGCATTCTGCACCCGCTGCGCCAGAACAGCCTGATTGATGACCAATTCGCCGACGATATTGATCAATCGATCCACCAGTTCGAGATCGACGCGCACCGTTCCTTTTGATTGACCCGCGGTTTTTTCGGTCGGTGCTACAGGCGTCTTGGCGCGCGGCGTCATGGCACTGGCGACGAGGTCGGGGATGGGCCCCTCTTCAGTCGGAATCGGCGGCGGCACGGGCAGTTGGACATCGATGACCAGATTGCAACAACCATCGACAAATTCGAACACGTCCTGAACGGCCTGCAGCGGCTCGGCGCTGCGCAGGGTAACCGTCCACGAGAAATAGGACTCGGCCCAATCCATGAGTTCGAGGTCGGGCAACGCGCTCGTATCAACTTGAACGTCGATCTCGCCAAGTTCCGCCAGGCCACGGATCAGATTGACAGGGTCGTTGCCATTGGCGAACAACTGGCGCGTCGGTGTGAACTGGATGTGATAAGTCGCCGCGACTGGTTCAGGGGCGAGATCCTCAAACAACAGCGCCAGCGGCTGAAACCCCAGATCGGGCACCCCGTCAACCGGCAAAGCGGTGGCGCGAAAGGGCTCGGACGCGACTGGCGCCTGACCGGGCGTGGCGGACAGCGCAGCAAGCTTGTCGTGCAATTCGAGGCCCGCGCCGCTGGTGTCCTCGACACTGTCGCGAGCACAGGCAACCAGAGTCGCGAGATGGTCGGCCGAGCGCAGGCAAACCTTCATCACATCGGCGGTCGGCGCCAGACGGTCCGAGCGCATCTCGTCCAGCGTAGTCTCAAAGCGGTGGGCGAATTCAACCAGCGATTTCAACGAAAAAGCCCCGGCTCCACCCTTGATGGAATGTACCGCACGGAACACAGCATTGATCGTCTCGGTATCGACGCCGCCGCCATCGGGTGTCTTGGCGATCTCGTCTAGACCGTCGTTGAGCGCCTCAAGAAGTTCGTCGCATTCCTGAAAGAACGTCTGGCGGATGTCTGATGAAGAAGTCATGGCCGCTCACCTCGCGCAGACGCGTTTGATTGCGGAAATCAGTTTTGCATCATCGAAGGGCTTGACGATCCAGCCCGTCGCGCCGCTTTTTCTAGCGCGTTCCTTGAGGTCCGGCGCACTTTCGGTGGTCAGAACCAGGATCGGCAACGCACCGAAATCGCTGCGTTTGCGCACCGTTTCGATCACCCCGAAGCCGTCCATTCGGGGCATGTTTATGTCGGTGATGATGATATCGGGCGACACCTCGGGCAGCTTTTCGATCCCGTCAATCCCATCGACGGCGACATGAACATCGAAACCTGCATTGAACAGGGACTCGCGAAGCATCTCGCGGATGGTCCGGGAATCGTCGATCGCCAGAATGGTCAAGGACATCAGCCTGCCTCCCCCGTCAGTAGTTCGCGCAGAACGCCGAGGTTTTCGAGATCGTCGCGCATGCTCTGGGACATCGTCAGCGCAAGACTTTCATCTGCCGCGCGGCGCCGTCGCATGGCGGCGACCAGAACCTGCGCTGCCAGCGCCCCCACGGTGGTCACCGCGCCGCCGTCTATGACAAGACCAGCGCGGCCCGTCGTCCGCAGCTTTTCGTGCAGATCGCGCGCTGCGGTGTACCCCAGACGCTCGGGCAGCGTCACAAAATCTGGGGAGTCGCTGCGGCGGCCAGTGGGTGGATTTGCCTTGGACCGGGGCTCGCGGCGCGGGTTGTTCTGCTGCTCGGTCTGATCCGCCGAGTGCCCGGCGCGGGTCCGCGTTGTTTTAGAAGAAGGTGACATCATCATCCTCACGATTAACGGGCAGGCGAGCGGGGATTTCGCGGAGGACCACATCATCCTGAACAAAGATCTGTTGCGCTCTTCCCACTGTTGGCAAAAAGCGAACCCGCCGCGCCTGCGTGCCGCCCAGGCTTTTTGCCACGCAGGGGATTCCCTCGTTGCTCAGGAACTGCAGGGCAAAGGCACCATTGGCCACGCCGATCTGTCCAAGGCCATCATGCATTGCCGCACCGCCAAAAAGTTTGGCTTCCAGTCGGTTCTTGCGGGCACCAAGTTTCAGCAACGCGTTCACCAGAATTTCCATCGCATAGAGGCCATAGCGAAAGTGCTTTGAATCTCCGGGACTTCCCCCCGGCAGCAGGAAGTGGTTCATCCCGCCGACATTGGCCTCTGGGTCGCTCAGACAGGTGGCAACGCACGACCCGAGCAACGTGGTCAGTACAGCCCCAGGCTCTTGCGAGACACGAAAGTCGCCCTGAACAACATGGATGATTCTGGTCTCGCCCCAGTCGGTTGCCTCGGCCTTGATGTTCATCGTCCTGTGCCTGTCATGGCGCCAGAGGCGGCTGGAGGGTCGGCGGCATCAGAAATCCTCCCATCCCTGCGGGTCCGGTGCACGGGCGAGAGACAGCCCCCCGGCAACGAAAGCGGGCTGAGGGCCAAGCCTGCGCGGGGTCGTATCGCGGGATAGCCTGACAGGCTCGGCGCTACCCTTCGACATCCTGGACGGCGCGCTATGCGGGTCGACAACGGTATCGCGCTCGACTTTGAAGTGCGAGACGGTTTCGACGAGGGCAACCGCGTCCCTGGTCAGGCCTTCACTTGCAGCTGTCGTCTCTTCAAGGCGCGCGGCGTTTTGCTGTGTAGACTGGTCGAGTTGAATGACGGCGCTGTTGATTTCGACAAGGCTGGCCGATTGTTCGCGCGACGCGACAACGAAATCGGACACCAGAATCGAGATCTCGGACACCGAGCCAACAATCTGGCGCAA
>CALESR010000160.1 GCA_937907485.1 uncultured Paracoccaceae bacterium
GGACGCGGCGGTCAGGGGGACGCGCGGCGCGGGTGGCGGTCCGGTCGGCGCCGCTGGACGAGGCGCTGCGCCCGGTGCGCGGCGGCATGAGTGGCGGGCAATACAACCCGCTCAGTCAAGCCGATGTGCTGCGCATCCACGAGGCGGCCTTGCAGGCGCTCGAGGTGATCGGTCTGGCCAATGCGCCGAAATCGGGCGTCGAGGTGATGGTCAAGGCCGGAGCGGTGCTGGGCGCGGACGGGCGGCTACGCTATCCGCGCGCGCTGGTCGAGGACATGCTGGCCAAGGCCTCGCGCGGGATCACCCTGTTCGGCCGCGACCCGAAACATGACATGCTGCTGGAGGGCACCCGTGTGCATTATGGCACAGCCGGGGCCGCGGTGCATGTGGTGGATCTGGAGACCGAGACCTATCGCGAGTCGACGGCGCAGGATCTGCACGACGCGGCGCGGCTGGTGCATCATCTGGACAACATCCACTTCTTCCAGCGCATCTGCGTCTGCCGCGACGTGATCGACAATTTCGACATGGACATCAACACGCTGTATGGCGCCTTGGCGGGCACGACGAAACACGTCGGCACCTCATTCAGCGACCCGTCGCATGTGGCGGGCGGGATGGACCTGATCCACATGGTCGCCGGCGGCGAGGCGGCATGGCGCGCCCGGCCCTTTGTCAGCAATTCCAATTGCTTCGTCGTGCCGCCGATGAAATTCGCCGAGGAAAGCTGCATCACCATGGAGGCGCTGATCCGCGCCGGGATGCCGATCCTGATGCTGTCAGCGGGGCAGGCCGGGGCGACCAGCCCGGCGCCGATCGCCTCGTCGATCGTGCAGTCGGTGGCGGAATGTCTGGCGGGCGTGGTCTATGTCAACGCCATCGCGCCGGGCCATCCGGCGATCTTCGGCACCTGGCCCTTTGTCAGTGACCTGCGCACCGGCGCCATGTCGGGCGGCAGCGCCGAGCAGGCGCTGCTGACGGCCGGTTGCGCGCAGATGCACAGGTTCTATGGCCTGCCCGGCGGCGCCGCCAGCGGCATCAGCGATTCCAAACTGCCCGACATGCAGGCGGGCTGGGAGCAGGGCATCACCAACACCCTCGCCGGTCTGGCCGGGCTGAACCTGTGTTACGAGGCCGTCGGGATGCACGCCTCGCTGCTGGGCTTCTGCTTTGAATCGATCACGCTGGGCGATGATCTCTTGGGTCAGGCGATGCGCTGCGTGCGCGGCATCGACGTGACCGAGGACAGCGTCTCGATCGAGGTGATGAAGGAGGTCTGTCTGGGCGGTACCGGGCATTATCTGGGCTCGGACCAGACGCTGAAACTGATGCAGACCGAATACATCTATCCCAATGTCGGCAACCGCATGAGCCCGAAGGAATGGAACGAGGCCAACCGGCCGATGCTGCTGGACACCGCCAAGCGCCGCACGGCCGAGATTCTGGCGCGCGCGCCTTGCCAGATCGATCCGGCCACGGATGCCATGATCCGCAGCCGGTTCAACATCCACTTTCAGTGACCGGGTGGCCCCGGCCAAGGCCGGGGCGCCGCCTTCAGCGCGAGATCAGCACCGAAC
Source organism: uncultured Paracoccaceae bacterium (assembly GCA_937907485.1). Classification (GTDB taxonomy): domain Bacteria; phylum Pseudomonadota; class Alphaproteobacteria; order Rhodobacterales; family Rhodobacteraceae; genus Pararhodobacter. The sequence goes on from CALESR010000160.1 coordinate 1,578, forward strand.
ACTGCGCATGGCGCACCACGCGCGCGGCGGTCGAGCCGATGAAATAGTCGCTCAGGCCGGGACGGTGCGAGGCGATCATGATCAGATCGGCGCCCGCATCCTCGGCGCATTGCAGGATCTGCCCGGCAGCGGCGCCGGTGCGGACCTCGGATTCCACCTTGGCGCTGACCCCGCCCGACAGCAGGCCCAGTTCCACCTTGGCCTCGGCCTCGCGCCGGTCGTTCAGATCGCGCGGCAGCTCGGCGGCGATATAGCTGGGCACGTCTTCCAGAACGTGCAGCAGGCGGATGGTGCCGCCCTGATCGACCAACTGGATGGCCTTGTCCAGCAGGCCCTTGCCGGCCTCGCCATGGCTGAGATCGACGGCGACGATGATGTGCGTGTACATGTGGGACTCCCGTGTTCGCGTGTGGCGCCTTTATCGGCGCAGGGCGATCACGGCGCGTTGATCTGGGTCAAGCCGTTACAAAACCCTGCCGATTGCGTTCAGCAACCGGAACACGCCGCGCCAGGCCGAGGATTGATCCTCGTCCTCGCTGCTGAGTGCGGCGATGATCAGCACGATGGCCATCGCGCCGAACAGGATCAGAACGGTTTTCTTTCCGGCCGGACTCATGTCGCCATGCTGCGCGAAATCCGCCATGACACAAGGACAATCGACACCGAAATGTCGCCCCCCATCTTTGCTCCCTAAATATCCTCAGGGGGGTGAGGCCGTCAGGCCGAGGGGGGCGCGAGCGCCCCCCTTGCGCCATCAGCCCCGGCCGCGACGCCCGCCGCGGCGGCCCGACGAGGCGGCGGCGGCAGCGGCCGAGGCCTCGGAGAAGGTCGCGCCTTCGGCCATCGCCTCCAGCACCTTGGCCAGCCGGATCCACTCGCCACCGTTGGAATCGTTGTTCATCAACAGGTTGGCGGCGCGGATGGCCTCCATCTCCTGACTGCGCACCGGGTTCATGATCGCCGAGGTCATGCCCGCGCCGATCGCCATCGGCAGGAAGGCGGCGTTGATGCCGTGGCGGTTGGGCAGGCCGAACGAGATGTTCGAGGCGCCGCAGGTGGTGTTCACGCCCAGCTCGTCGCGCAGGCGGCGCACCAGCGAAAAGACCTGCCGCCCCGCCGTCGCCATCGCGCCGATCGGCATCACCAGCGGATCGACGACGATGTCATGCGCCGGAATGCCGAAATCGGCGGCGCGCTGGACGATCTTGCGGGCGACTTCGAAGCGCACGTCCGGGTCCTGGCTGATGCCGGTGTCGTCGTTGGAAATCGCCACCACCGGCACGTTGTATTTCTTGACCAGCGGCAGCACGCGCTCCAGCCGTTCTTCCTCGCCGGTGACCGAGTTCAGCAGCGGGCGGCCCTGACAGGCCTGCAGACCGGCTTCGAGCGCGCCGGGGACGGACGAGTCGATGCACAGCGGCACATCGGTGATCGCCTGAATGCGCTCGATCAGCGCCTTCATCAGCGGCGGCTCGACAAAGTTGTTGTCGGCATAGCGCGGGTCTTCGGCCATCTTGTTGGTGAACACCGCGCCCGAGTTGACGTCGAGCACCGTCGCGCCGCAGATCACCTGTTCCAGCGCGTCGCGTTCGACGGTGGTGAAATCGCCCAGTTCCAGTTCGGCCGCCAGTTTCTTGCGCCCGGTGGGGTTGATGCGCTCGCCGATGACGCAGAAGGGCTCGTCAAAGCCGATGGTGACGGTCCGGGTGGCGGATTCGAGGGTGGTGCGGGTCATGCAGGGGCTCCTTCAAGGCGCGCGATCAGATCGTCGAGCGCGGGATCGGTGAAATCTTGGATGCTGGCCTGGGCGCCGGCGGCGAGCAGGGCGTCGTGGCTCAGGGACGAGCGCAGGCCGATGACCGGCGCGCCCGCATCGCGGGCGGCGCGGATGCCGGCGGGGCTGTCCTCGAAGGCGATGCATTGCGCGGCGGTGACCGCCAGCGCGGCCATCGCCGTCAGATAGGGTTCGGGATGCGGTTTGCCGCGCGTGCAGGTCTCGCCGCTGATGACCACCTCGAAGCGGGCGCGCTCGCCAATGGCCTGTAGCATCGCCTCGGCGTTCAGCGGGTTGGCGTTGGTGACCACGGCCAGCCCATGCCCGGCCGCTTCGGAGCGGTCGAGGAAGCGGCGCAGGCCGGGCATCGACGGATAGGGCCGGGGCAGGCGGCGGCGAAACTCGGCCTCCTTGGCGTCGGACAGCCCCTGCGGGTCGGTCTCAAGCGGCAGGAACTCGCGGAACACCTCGGAATTGACCCGGCCATGCACATGGCGGGCGTAAAATGCCTCGTCGATGGCGAGGCCGCGCGCCGCCATCAACTCGACAAAGATCGCATAGTGGATCGGGTCGGTGTGCAGCATCGTGCCGTCGAGGTCAAAGAGCAGCGCGGTGCGGGGCATCGACGGGCGATCCTCAGGCGGCGGCGCGCATCGGGCGCTGGCCGTGGCGGTGGGTCCATTCGGCATTGGTCTTGATGCCGCCGAGCGGGAAGAAATGCACCGATTCGACGCCAAAGCCGGGGTTGGCGGCCTTGTAATCGGCCAGTTGGGTCAGGAAGTCGTCGGGCTCGTAGGGCAAGAGCAGCTTGGTCACGTCCATCGCGCGTTTTTGCAGCACCTTCAGCGAGGGGCCGACGCCGCAGGCGATGGCGAATTTCAGCAGGGTTTGCAGTTTGGCCGGGCCGGCGACGCCGATATGCACCGGCAGGTCGATGCCCGCTGCGGCGAGGCCGTTGACCCAGTCGATGACCGGAGCGGCCTCGAAGCAGAACTGCGTCGCCATCGCCATCTTGGCATCGGTGCGCTGGGCAAAGGCGGTTTTCCAGCGCGCGGCCTCGGTCACCATGCGGTCGCTGCCGTCGGGGTCGATGTCCTTGTTGCCCTCGGGGTGGCCCGCGACATGCAGGCGTTCAAAGCCGTCAAAGGCGCCCGATTCCAGCAGTTGCATCGACGAGTGATAGTCGCCCGCCGGGGTGGCGAGGTTGCCCGCCAGCATCAGCCCCTGTTTGACGCCCGCCTCGCCCTGATAGCGCGCCACCCAGTCGGTCAGCATGGCCTTGCCGGTGATGGCACGGGCCGGGAAATGCGGCATCGGCTCATACCCTTCGGCGCGGATGCGCTTGGCGGTGGCGACCATGTCCTCGATCGGCGTGCCTTCGAGATGGGCGATGTAGACGCGGGTGCCTTCGGGCAGAAGGGTGCGGAAATCCTCGATCTTTTCGGCGGTGCGCGGCATCACCTCGATCGAATAGCCGGTCAGGAACGCCGCCATTGCATCCGAGCCCGAGGGCGTCGCGGCCTTGCGGCCAAAGGGGAACAGAGCCATGAATGCCTCCCAGAGGTTAGCCACGCGCCGCCCAGCCATCATTGGCGATCAGCGCCTTGATCCTGTCGGTGTCGTAGTCCGCTTCCAGCCGCGCGGCCTCGGCGCGGGCGACCTGTTCAGCTTCGCCAGCGACATCATAGGCGTCGGCTTTGCGCCATTCGGCCAGATAGGCGTCGGCATCGCGCGCGCCGATCTTCATCGCGCAGCGGTCGATGGCCTGTTCAAAGCGTTCGGGCAATTGCACCTTGGCGGCGCGGCGGCCCTTGCCGACGATCACCTGCGCGGGAATATCGCGCCAGTAGACGATGGTGACGGGGTGAAGCGGGGTGTCGGACATGCGCGGCTCCGGTTGGGCGATTGCCCCCGTGATAGCAGGCGCAGGCGGCAAAGGACCAGCGCCAGCGACGTGAATACTTCTCAACACGACCATGAGGCCGGGGCACGATTCGCCCGGCTTTGGCCGCGTTCGGTTCTTGCGCCGGGGGCGGGGCGGGTCTAGGCTGGCGGTAACACGAAATGGAGGGCGATCATGACGCCCGAGCGTCCCGCAGGCGCGGAGGCGCAACCGCAATCGTCGAGGCCGCCCGGCAATGGGCGGACTCCGGCCGGACCTGAGCCGAAGCGCCTGACCAAGGCCGACGAGGGGGCGCTCTATGCTGCCCTTGACCTCGGCACCAACAGTTGCCGCATGCTGATTGCGCGCCCCAAGGGTGCGCAATTTGAAGTCATTGACAGCTTTTCCCGCGCGGTCGAGCTGGGAACCGGGCTGGAAAGCACCGGGCGCCTCAGTCAGGTGCCGATGGCGCGCACCGTGCAGGCGCTGCGCATCTGTCGGCGCAAGCTGGACGATCACAATGTCACGCGCATGCGGCTGGTGGCGACCGAGGCCTGCCGCCGCGCCCGCAACGCGGGCGAGTTCATCCGCAAGATCCAGCGCGACACCGGGCTGCGGCTGGAAATCATCCCGGCCGAGGAAGAGGCGCGGCTGGCGGTGATTTCCTGCGCGCCCTTGGTGGCGCCGAATGCCGAACAACTGCTGGTCATCGACATTGGCGGCGGCTCGACCGAACTGGTCTGGATCGACTTGTCGGGTGTCGCCCCCGAGGCGCGCCGCGCGGCGATCCTGTCGGTGCGGCTGGGCTTTGCCGTCGAGGCACTGGCGCCGCCGCAGCCGGGTCAGGCGCGGGTGGTGGACTGGATCAGTGTGCCGCTGGGCGTCGCCACCCTGCGCGAGCAGTTCAACGATGTCGAGGATGACTCGGCCCGGTTTGCCCTGATGAGCTGGCATTTCGAGGAGCAGTTGCAGAGCTTCTCGCCCTATCAGAACCCCGCCCCGCGCGAGGGGTTCCAGATCATCGGCACCTCGGGCACGGTGACCACGGTGGCGGCGAGTTATCTGGGGCTGAAACGTTATGACCGCAACAAGGTTGACGGGCTGACGATGACCTCGGCGCAGATCGACAAGGTGATCCACGATTACCTGTCGCTGGGGCCGGAAGGGCGGCGCACCGATCCGCGCATCGGGCGCGAGCGGCAGGGCCTGATCATGTCGGGCGCGGCGATCCTGCAGGCCCTGATGCGGGTCTGGCCGACGAATGTGATGTCGGTTGCCGACCGGGGCCTGCGCGAGGGGCTGCTGTATGCACAAATGAGCCGCGACGGCGTGTTGTCGGGGCTGTAAGGAGAGAACCATGGCGAAAGAGCCGGGCAAGAACACCTCAGGGCGCGGGCAGCGCGAGTTGAAGGTCAAGGTCAAGACGGCCAAGGGGCGCAAGCTGTCCTCGACCCGCTGGCTGGAGCGGCAGCTCAACGACCCCTATGTCGCGCGGGCCAAGCGCGAGGGGATGCGCGGCCGTGCGGCCTTCAAGCTGGTCGAACTGGATGACCGGTTCCGCTTTCTGGTGCCCGGCGCGCGGGTGGTCGATCTGGGCTGCGCGCCCGGCGGCTGGCTGCAGGTGGCGGTGCAGCGGGTGAACGCGCTGGGCGAGAAATCCGGCAAGCGCATCGGCACCGTGCTGGGCGTGGACCTGCAAGAGGTCGAGCCCTTGGCGGGTGCCGAGGTGCATGTGCTGGATTTCATGGACGACAGCGCCGATGCCCTGACCAAGGGCTGGCTGGCCGGGCAGGCGGATGTGGTGATGTCGGACATGGCGGCGGCCTCGACCGGGCACCAGCAGACCGACCATCTGCGCATCATCGCGCTGTGCGAGCAGGCGGCGTGGTTCGCCTTTGACGTGCTGGCGCCGAATGGCACCTTTGTCGCCAAGGTGCTGGCCGGCGGCGCCGAGGGCGAGTTGCAGGCGCTGCTGAAAAAGCGGTTCACCAAGGTTTTCAACGTGAAGCCCCCGGCCAGCCGGTCGGATTCGTCGGAGAAATACGTTGTGGCGACCGGGTTCCGCGGGCCCTTGCCGGCAGGGGCCGAGGCCGAGGCCGAGGCGCAGGACCAGCCCGACGCGACGCTGCCGGACCAGCCCGACGCCTGAGCCATGCAGCCCGAGCAGATCGACACCTTCCTCGACCTTTGCGAGACCCGCAGTTTCCATCGCTCGGCCGATCGCCTCGGGGTGACGCAATCCACCGTCTCGGGGCGGCTGGCGGCGCTGGAAAAGGCGCTGGGCGTGACCCTGCTGCGCCGCTCGCGCGCGGGCTGCGAGATGACCACCGAGGGGCTGCGATTCGAGCCGCACGCCCGCGCCCTGCGGCTGGCGGTGAGCGAGGCCCGCGCCGCCGCGCGTGGGGCCGAGGGGCGGGCGATGACCCTGCGGCTGGGGCTGCAGAATGATCTGGCGGCGGGCGATCCGGCGCGCTGGGTCGAGCGGTTGCGCGGGCTGTTGCCGCAGGCGGCGATCTATCTCGAGGCCGATTATTCCGCCCAGATGTGCCGCGATGTCGCCTCGGGCGAGTTGGATCTGGCGCTGCTGTTCACCCCGCATCCCTCGCCGGATCTGCATTTCGAGAGCCTGGGCGAGTTGAGTTACCGCATGGTGGCGCCGGTCGGTGCCGGGCTGCCGCGACTGGCCGAGGTGACGCCCGAACGTTATGTGCGCGCCAACCTGTCGCCCGCCTTTGCCCGCACGCACGATACGCTGCTGCCGCATCTGGCGCTGCCGCCGCTGGCCGCCGGGCAGAGCGTGCTGGTGCGCGGGATGATTCTGGCGCTGGGGGTAGCGGGCTATCAGGAAAGCCGCGCCGCGCGCGCGCTGATCGACGCCGGGCAGGTGGCGCTGGTCGAGGGCGCGCCGGTGCTGACCCAGCCGATCCACGCCGCCGTGCATCTGCGCAACCGTCACCGCGCCGTCTGGCGCAAGCTGATCCCCGCCCTTCGCACCAATCTGGGAGTGCCGACATGACGCCTGACGACTATTCGTGGCTGCCCGCCGATATCCGCGCCTTCATTGCCCAGACCGAGGCCGCCTATCCGCCGGATGCGGTGAATTTCACCGTGGCCGAGCAGCGGGCGTTTTATGACAAGCTCTGTTCCGAGTTTTCGCCGCCGCATCCCGCCGGGCTGCGGGCGCAGGACCTGACCATCGCCGGGGTGCCCTGCCGCCGCTATCAGCCGACAACGCCGCGCGAGGGGGTGACGGCGCTCTATTTCCACGGCGGGGGCTTTGTCGTCGGTGGCCTGCACAGCCATGATTCCATCTGCGCCGAACTGGCCGAACAGGCGCAGGTGGTGCTGATCGCGGTGGATTACCGGCTGGTGCCCGAGTTTCTGCACCCCGCCGCCTATGACGATTGTCTGGCGGTTTTCGATGCGGTGCCGGGGCCAAAGGTGCTGGTGGGCGACAGCGCCGGGGGCAATCTGGCGGCCTGCATTTGTGCCAACCGCGAGGGGGTCGGCGGGCAGGTGCTGATCTATCCCGGTCTGGGCGGTGCGCGCGATTTGCCCAGCTATACCCGCCACGCCCATGCACCGATGCTGACCGCGGCGGATGTCGAGTATTACGGCAAGCTGCGGTTTGACGGGCCGCGGGTGGCGGGCGATCTGACCTCGGCACCGCTGGAGGCCAGTGATTACAGCGGTTTGCCCCCGACGGCGATCTTTACCGCGCAGGCCGATCCGCTGGCGTCGGACGGGGTGGAATACGCCGCCCGGCTGGCCGAGGCGGGGGTGGCGGTCGAACTGACCGAAGAGCCGGGCATGGTGCACGGCTATTTGCGCGCCCGCCACATGGCGACGGGCGCGGCCGGGTCGTTCCAGCGCATCGCCGGGGCGCTGGGCGCCCTGGCGGCAGGCGCCGCGGGTCAGTAGCGCACGATCGTCTCGAAGGTCTCGGGCACCTGCACCGCCGGGTCGAGGATATCGACCAGCGCAAAGCTGAACGAGGCGCTGGCGCCGTCGTCGCTGAGCGTGCCGTTGGTCGAGACCACCTCGGCCCCGGTGACGTGGATGGTGAACACATGGCCTTCGAGCATCGGGCGCATCATCGCCACCATCTGCGGGTCATTGCGCATCTCGCCCGCATCGCTGGCCATCTGGCCCAGCGGGAAGACGACGCGCACAGTGCCGTCGCCCAGATCGGTGGCGGTCGGCGAGGGCTGGCCCTCGACCTCTTCGAACACCTCGGCAAAGCTGCCCGACATCTCGATGTCGCAGCGCGCCTCGGTGTCGGTCATGGTCAGGGTGCCGCCGTCGTCGGCCGGGCAGAACCCTTCGCCGCCGCCCATCATGTCCAGCATCTGGCGCTGAATGCTCATGTTTCCCGAGACCGTGGCGGCATCGGCCCCGGTGATGGCGGCGGTCATATCGACATCGACGCAGCCCGACAGGGCGACGGCCCCGACCAGGGCGGCAGCTTGCAACACACGCATGAATGGCTCCTTGTGCGGATGGTTCGGCAGACAGACTAACCGCGAGGGCCGTCCGGTGCCAGAGGTGATGGGTCGCACGGGCGGACGCGGGCGTTCAATTGCCCGTGCGGGGGATGGTGCGTGCGAGCACGCGGCCGACAGGGCCGGTGTGCGTGGGGATGGTGCGTGCAAGCACGCACCCTACGGGGCCGCCCTTGCGTAGGGTGCGTG
>CALESR010000161.1 GCA_937907485.1 uncultured Paracoccaceae bacterium
GGCGCGGCCCCGGCGCTAGCCCTCGAGAGCCTTGCGCAGGCGGATGAAACTGTCGAGTGGCGATTTGGCGCCCTGACCGGACAGAAAGCCGTCGAGCCGCGCAAAGAGCTTGATCGCGCGGTCGGTCAGCGGGTCCGAGCCTTGGGCATAGAGCCCGGCCTGCACCATCATCTCGGCGCGTTCCCAGGCGCCGATCAGGCGGCGCGCCTCGGCGATTTGCGCGTTTTCCGTCGGTGTTGCAGCCACCGGAAGGCTGCGCGACACCGACCGCATCAGATCGATCGCCGGAAATCGCCCGCGCTCTGCGATGGCACGGTCGAGCACGACATGCCCGTCGAGCACGCCGCGCAGGATGTCGGCGACCGGCTCATCCATGTCTGACCCGGCAACCAGCACGGTGAAGACCGCCGTGATGTCGCCCTGTTCGGCCTCGCCGGGGCCGGCGCGCTCGGCCAGTGCCATGATCTGATGCGCCGTCGAGGGCGGGAAGCCGCGCAGCGTCGGCGCCTCACCCGCCGCCAGCGCAATCTCTCGGTGCGCCTCGGCAAAGCGGGTGACGGAATCGCAGAGCAGCAGCACATGGCGACCCTGGTCGCGGAAATGTTCGGCCACCGTCATCGCCGTCAAGGCGGCGCGGCGGCGGGCCAGTGGCGATTGGTCCGAGGTGGCGCTGACCACCACCGAGCGCGCCAGCCCCTCGGGCCCCAGCACGGTTTCGGTGAAGTCGCGCAACTCGCGCCCGCGCTCCCCGACCAGCGCCAGCACCACCACATCCGCCTCGATCCCGCGCGCCAGTTGACCCAGCAGCATCGTCTTGCCGACGCCCGAGCCGGCAAAGAGGCCGATCCGCTGGCCGCGCACGATGGGCAGCACGGTGTTGAAGGCGTCGAGCCCAGTTGACAGCCGCCCGCCCAGCCGCTTGCGCCGCGCAGGAGAGGGCGGCGGTGCGCGCAGCGGGCGCGGTGCCGGGCCGCGACCCAATGCGCGGCCATCGAGCGGGGTGCCGTAGGGGTCGATCACCCGGCCGATCCAGCTGTCATCGGGTGAGATGTCGTTGCGGCCGACATGTTCAATGCGGTCGCCCAGCGCGAGCCCCTCGACAGGCGCCTCGGGCAACACCTCGGCGCCGTCGCGGGTCAGCGCGAGGATCTCGCCGCCCACGGTGTGGCCCAGCGCGCCTTCGATCAGCACGCGGTCGCCCAGACGGGCGCGGCGCGACAGCCCCTGCGCCAGCAGCGTCGCCGAATGCAGCGACTGTATCCGGCCGAAATGGCGGACCTTGCGCACATCGGCAAGGTCGGTGAGCAGCGGATCGAACACGGTCATCGGCGCCTCCTGGCAGCAACGTGCGCCTTGGTGACGCACGATTACGCTTTCTAAACGAATCACCCTTAAAGATTCGTGCAGGCCAGCCGAGGGAGAACCCCATGTTCGAAAGCCTGGACATCCTGCGCATGGCGCAGGCCTATGCGACCCACGCTGCGACGCGCCAACAGGCGATCTCGCAAAACGTGGCCAATGCCGACACGCCGGGCTACCGGTCGCGTGATGCCATCGCCTTTGGCGACTATTGGCAGGCGATGCGGGACGGCAGTCTGCGCCCGGAGGCGATGCTGCAGGTCGATACGCAGCCTGCCACCGTGTCACCCGATGGCAACACCGTCTCGTTGGAGTTCGAGATGATGCGCGGTGTCGAGGCACGCCAGCAGCATGAGTTGGCGCTGGGCATCTATTCCATGACGCGCGACCTGATGCGCGCCTCGCTCGGGAAATAGCCGCCATGAGCAGTCTTGAGCGCACTCTCGCCCTTTCGGCCTCGGGGATGCAGGCACAGGCCGCGCGCCTGCGCCATGTCGCCGAGAACATCGCCAATGCCGACACCCCCGGCTATCGGCGCAAGCTGATCCCGTTTCAGCCCCATGCCCTGCCCGGCGACTCCTTTGGCGCGGCCAGCGGCGTGCGGCCCGGGCCGGTGCAAAGTGACCGCACCGAACTGACGCGGATCTACGACCCCGGCCATATCCTGGCCGACGAAACCGGCCATTACGACGGCTCGAATGTCGATCTGATGGTTGAAGTGGCGGACGCGCGCGAAGCGCAGCGTTCTTATGAGGCGAACCTCAGAATGTTCGATCAGGCGCGGCAAATGTCGCAAAGCCTGATCGGACTCTTGCGCAGATAAGGAGAATCCTGATGCAAATGTCCGCAACTGCCGCCGCCCGGTCCTATGGTGCGGCCCGGCCCCTCACATCCCCGGATGCCGAGGCCGCGGGGGGGCCTGCCACCAACGCCGGGCGGCTCGCCGACAGCTTTTCGCAGGTGCTGCAACGGGCTGAAACCACGGCGCAGCAGGCGATGACCGGCGGTGCCGATCCGCATGCGCTGGTCGCCGCGCTGAGTGAGGCGCAGATGGCCGTCGAGACCGCCGTGGCGGTGCGCGACAAGGTCGTCGAGGCCTATCTCGAAATCCTGCGCATGCCGGTCTGACCATGAGCGAGATCGCGTTTTTCGACCTTCTGCGCCAGGCGCTCTGGATCGCCGTCGCCATGTCGGCGCCGATGCTGGGCGTGGCGCTGGTCGCCGGTCTGACCGTCGGTCTGTTTCAGGCTCTGACCTCGGTGCAGGAAATGACGCTGACCTTCGTGCCGAAGATCCTCGCCATGTTGGTGGTGTTCTGGGTGTCGATGAGCGCGATGACCGCGATGCTGGTCGATTTTTTCCAGGGGCAAGTGATCCCCGTGATTGCAGGAGGCTGAGGCATGGACAACGCCGGCTATACCACGCTGACGCGGCAGTCGGGCCTGCTGCGGGAAATCCAGGTTCTGGCGAACAACGTCGCCAACCTTTCGACCACCGGCTTTCGCCGCGAAGGGTTGGTGTTCTCGGAATTCGTGCGCCAACTCGACCGCGAGGAAGAGCCGCTGTCGATGGCGGCCGCCAATGCCCACCAGACCTATCTGGTGCAAGGCGGGCTGACGATGACCAGCGGCACCTTTGACGTCGCGATCGAGGGCGAGGGGTTCTTTCGCGTCGAAACCCCCGAGGGCGAGCGCCTGACCCGTGCCGGACACTTTACGCCGAATGCCGAGGGGGAACTGGTCACGCCCGATGGCCACCGGGTGCTCGACCTGGGCGGCGCGCCGGTGTTTGTGCCCGCCGATGCCGGGCAGATCACCATCGCCCGCGATGGCACGGTCTCGGCCGATGGTCAGCCCTTGGCGCAATTGGGGCTGGTGGTGCCCGAGGACCCCTCGTCGCTGCGCCGCGCGTCGGGTGTCTTGCACAGCGTCGACGGCGAGACCCGACCCATCGAGAACCCGGTGATCCTCCAGGGCTTTCTGGAAGAGTCGAACGTCAACCCGATCTCGGAGATGGCGCGGCTGGTGGCCGTCCAGCGCGCCTATGAGAGCGGGCAGAAATTCCTCGACCGCGAGGATGAGCGTATCCGCAATGTGGTCCAGACCCTCAGCCGATAGGACTTACCGATGCGTGCCCTTCAGATCGCCGCCACCGGCATGAGCGCCCAGCAGATGCGGGTCGATACCGTGGCAAACAACCTCGCCAACATGTCCACCACTGGCTATAACGCCCGGCGGGCTGAGTTCGCGGACCTGCATTATCAACAACATACGCGCGCTGGGACGATCAGCGCCTCGGATGGAACGCTGGTTCCGACCGGGGTTCAGCTGGGTCTGGGCACACGCCCGGCCTCGGTGTCGATGCAGGTGCAGCAAGGTGTGCTGACTGCGACCGGGGGCGATCTGGATGTCGCGATCGAGGGGCGCGGCTGGTTCGAGGTCACGCTGCCGGACGGGCGCTCGGGCTATACCCGCGATGGCGGGCTCAAGCGCACTGGCGACGGGCTGATTGTCACGTCGGACGGCTTCGAGGTGGCGCCGGGCCTCACCATTCCGACCGAGGCGCGGCAGATCTCGATCAACGCCGAGGGCGAGGTCTGGGCCTATTTCTCGGACCGCGTCGAGCCCGAGCGGCTGGGTCAGTTGGCGCTGGCCAGTTTCACCAACGAACGCGGGCTCGAAGCGATCGGCTCGAACCTGTTCGTCGAAACCGAGGCTTCGGGACCGGCGCTGCAATCGGTGCCGGGCGAGGACGGGATGGGCACGCTGCGCCAAGGCTATCTCGAGGAAAGCAGCGTCGATCCCGTGCGGGAACTGACCGAAATGATCAAGGCCCAGCGCGGCTATGAGATGAATGCAAAGGTCATCACCGCTGCCGACCAGATGATGGCGGCCACGGCTCAGGTGCGGTGATGCGCACGCTGGCCCTGATCCTGCTGCTGGCGCTTTCGGCCCCGGTGCAGGCCGATGTGGTGCTGGCCGGGCGCACGCTGCGTGCCGGGTCGCTGATCGCGTCTGCCGACATCGTGATGCTCAGCGATCCGGCGCCGCCCGGCGCCGCCAGCCATCCCGACGAGGCCATCGGCCAAGAGGCGCGCGTCACTCTTTACTCTGGTCGACCGATTCCGCTGGCCAGTCTGGGCCCGCCCGCGCTGGTCGAGCGCAATGCCTTGGTCACGCTGGTTTTCCTGCGTGGCGGACTGGAGATTCGCGTTGAAGGTCGCGCCTTGGGGCGCGGGGCCGAGGGCGAGGAAATCCGCATCATGAACCTGGCCTCGCGCAGCACCGTCAGCGGTTTTGTCGCCGGGCCGGGTCTGGTTCACGTGCCGTGAAAGGACCCGCCATGCGCCGTTACTTGTTGATTCTGCCCCTCGCCGCCTGCACCGATCTGGTCGAGGTTGGCCGACCGCCAGACTTTGAGCCGCTGGCGCCGAATCTCGAACATCACGCGCTTTATTCCGCTGCGATCCCCGAGGTGACCGAGCGTCGTCAGGCCCTCGATTCGGCCTCGCTCTGGACGGCGGGGCAGCGCTCGCTGCTGGGTGACCGGCGCGCAAGCCAGCCCGGCGATATCCTGACAGTGGTCATCGAGATCAACGACAGCGCGGTGATGTCGAACACCAGCCAGCGCGGTCGATCGGGCTCGCAAAGCATGGGTGTGCCGCAATTGTTCGGCCTGCCGCAGGCGATTGACGCGCAACTTCCCGACGGGGCCACGATGGCCGACGCGGTCTCGATGGATTCGGAATCGACCTTTCAAGGCCGCGGCAACATCAGCCGCAGCGAACAACTGACCCTGCGTGTGGCGACCACGATCATCGAGCGTCTGCCCAATGGTGTGGTGCGCATCGAGGGTAGTCAGGAAGTCCGCGTCAACTACGAACTGCGCGAGTTGATCGTCACCGGCTATATCCGGACCGAGGACATCTCGCGGCGCAACGAGATCGACTATGACCGCATCGCCGGGGCGCGCATCAGCTATGGCGGCCGGGGCCAGATCACGCAGATGCAGCAGCCACGTTATGGCCAGCAGATCGCCGATATTCTTTTGCCGTTCTGAGAGGCACCGATGAAAAAGCTGCTCCCCCTCCTGTTGTTGCTGATCGGGCTGGGCGCCGGAGTTGGCGCTGGCTGGTTCATGCGCCCGCCGCCCGAGGCCCACGAAGCGGCCGCCGCACATGGCGAGGCCGAAACGGACGGACATGGCGCCGAAACGGACGGGCATGGCGTGGCGACCCCCGATCTGGCGGCGGTCGGCACCACCGAGACGATTCGCTTGCCCAACCAGTTTGTCGTTCCGCTGATCGAGGAAGGGCGCGTGCGGGCCATGGTGGTGATCGGCCTGGCACTGGAGTTGAACCTCGGGCACGGTTTCACGCTGGGCAATGACGAGCCCCGGCTGCGGGCGCTATTCCTTCAACGGCTGTTCGATCACGCCAATATCGGCGGATTCGACGGGTTGTTCACCTCGGGCGAGGCCTTGCTGGCGCTGCGCGCCACGTTGCGTGAAGTGGCGCGCGAGTTGATCGGCCCCAGCCTGCGGGATGTGTTGATCACCGAATTGCTGCGGCAGGAAAGCTAGGTCTTTACCCGATCCCTGCGGGCTGGCACCATCATCGGTGTCCACGGAGGGCCCATGGCCGACGCAGTCACCCGCCCCACCGACCGCCCGGTCGACGCATTCCTCGCGGCTGTAGAACCTGCGCGTCGACGCGACGAGGGGGTGGCACTGGACCGGCTGTTCCGGCAGGTCACCGGCTTTCGGCCGCGCATGTGGGGGCCGTCGATGGTGGGTTATGGGCGTTACGCCTATCGCTATGCCAGCGGGCATTCGGGCGAATCGCTGGCCACGGGCTTTAGCCCGCGCAAGGCGCAACTGGTGGTCTATATTCTGCCCGGCTATGCCGACCACGGCGCGATCCTGTCACGGCTTGGGCCGCACAAACTGGGCAAATCCTGCCTCTATCTGGTCTCGCTGGCCAAGGTGGATCAGGAGGCGCTGGCCGATCTGATCCGCGCCGGTCTGGAAGGCCTGTCGCGGCACTGGCCCGTTCTACCCGAATAGCCCTCTGCGTAGGTCATGGGTCCGGCGCCGGGCAATGTTTGCGGCACACCACCGATACAACTGCCCGCGGTCTCCCGGGCGACCCACACATGACCGGCAAAGGACTGCATGTCGGTGCTCTCACCCGGCAGGACGGCGGCGCGGTTGAAGGGACCGGTGGCGCGGTCGACGTCGAACGTCACAGGGCTGGCACCATGACTGCCTGGGGCAGCGAACACCAGTTGCCACACCTCCATAAGCATCCAGAGCAATGCCTCAGGTGCCGCCATTCCGGGCGATCCCGGCGCTGCAATCATGGAATCGGCCCGCGTCGAAGCCGGCAAGGGCCGTCCAGCCACGCGCGCCTCCTCAATGAACCTGCTGCGCGATCGCGCCTGCAGGTCCAAGGATCGACAACAACGCGGTCAAACCCGGGTGCGCAGTCTGACTCCCGCCAGACTGGCGGTCGGGATTGCGCACATTGGTGGGTTCGAAGCAAGAAACGGCGTCAGCCCTGCAGAGTGCGCACGCCGTAACCCTCGCGCCGGGCCATCATCGCCTGAGTGGCGGCGATGGCGCCTGCGGCGGTGGTGAAATAGGGGATCTTGTCCATCAGCGCGACGCGGCGGATGTCACGGCTGTCGGCCACAGCCTGTGCGCCTTCGGTGGTGTTGTAGACCAGCGTGATGTCGCCATTCTTCAACCGGTCCACGATGTTGGGCCGCCCTTCATAGACCTTGGCCACAGCGGTCGTGGCGATGCCTTCGGCGGTCAGCCAGCCCGCCGTGCCGCTGGTGGCGACCACTTCAAACCCCAACCCAGCCAGATCGCGGATCGCTCCGGCCAGTGCCGCGGTCTTGTCGGTGTCGCGCACCGAGACAAAAACGCGTCCCCCTTCGGGCAGGATCGTGCCTGCGCCCATCTGCGCCTTCAGGAAGGCCAGCGGGAAGGACCGATCCCAGCCCATCACTTCGCCGGTCGACCGCATTTCCGGCCCCAGCAGCGTGTCCACGCCGGGGAACCGCGCAAAGGGCAGCACCGCTTCCTTGACGCTGAACCACGGGGTTTTCGGATCAGCCAGGGTCAGCGGATCGGCCAGCGGCAACGGGCTGTCGGGGCCGACACCCTCGGGATAGGCGGCACGCATCGGGAAATTCGCCATCGGTTCGCCGGCCATCAGCCGGGCGGCGATGCTGGCGATGGCCGAATCGGTCGCCTTGGCGACGAAGGGCACGGTACGGCTGGCGCGAGGATTGACCTCGAGGACAAAGATCACCCCGTCCTTGATGGCGAATTGCACGTTCATCAGGCCGACGACGCCCAGAGCGAGGGCCATCTTCACCGTCTGCTCTTTCAGTTCGGCGACGGTCTGGGCCGACAGCGAATGCGGCGGAAGGCAGCAGGCGCTGTCACCCGAGTGCACGCCCGCCTCCTCGATATGCTCCATGATTCCGGCAACATGCACGGTCTTGCCGTCGCTCAACGCATCGACATCGACCTCGATGGCACCGCTGAGATAGCTGTCCAGCAACACCGGGCTCTTGCCCGAAACCGTCACGGCGTTGGTGATATAGCGCTTCAACTGGTCCATGTCGCGCACGATTTCCATCGCGCGCCCGCCCAGCACATAGGACGGCCGGATCACCAGCGGAAAGCCGATCCGCTCTGCAATTTCAATAGCTTGCGCGTCGGACGAGGCGATGCCGTTGATCGGTTGGCGCAGGTCCAGCCGCTGCAGCAACTGCTGGAACCGCTCGCGGTCCTCGGCGAGGTCGATGGCATCGGGCGAGGTGCCGAGGATCGGAATTCCCTCGGCCTGCAGCGCGTCGGCCAGTTTCAGCGGCGTCTGGCCACCGAATTGCACGATCACCCCGTGCAGGGTGCCGTTCGACTGCTCGACCCGCAGGATTTCCAGCACATGCTCCAGCGTCAGCGGCTCGAAATAGAGCCGGTCCGACGTGTCGTAGTCGGTCGAAACCGTCTCGGGGTTGCAGTTGATCATGATGGTTTCATAGCCCGCGTCGGTCAGGGCATAGCAGGCATGGCAGCAGCAATAATCGAACTCGATCCCCTGACCGATCCGGTTCGGCCCGCCACCCAGAATGACCACTTTCTTGCGGTTCGAGGGCCGCGCCTCGCATTCGACATCGCCCATCGCGGGCATTTCATAGGTCGAATACATATAGGGCGTCTGCGCCTCGAATTCGGCGGCGCAGGTGTCGATGCGCTTGAAAACTGCGGTCACATTGAGCGCCCTGCGCAGGTGGCGGACCTCGGTTTCGGACTTGCCACACAGGGTGGCCAGCCGCGCATCGGTAAAGCCGAGGATCTTCAGCGCCCGGATGCCGGCGGTATCGGTCGGCAGGCCCTTGGCGCGGACGTCGGCCTCGGCCTCGATGATCTCGCGGATGCGGGCCAGGAACCAGGGGTCAAAGGCAGTGACGCGGTTGATCTCGTCATTGGTCAGACCGTGGCGCATCGCCTGCGCGATGACGCGGAGCCGGTCTGGGGTCTGTTGGGCTAGGGCCTTGAAAATGGATGCTTTTTCCGGGGCGCCGGGAATGGCGATCTCATCAAAACCGCTGAGGCCGGTCTCCAGCGAGGCCAGCGCCTTTTGCATCGATTCGTGGATCGTGCGGCCAATGGCCATCGCCTCGCCCACCGATTTCATCGCCGTTGTCAGATTCGGTTCCGAACCGGGGAATTTTTCAAAGGCAAAGCGCGGGATCTTGGTGACGACATAGTCGATGGTCGGCTCGAACGAGGCAGGGGTTACCTTGGTGATGTCATTGTCCAGTTCGTCGAGCGTATAGCCCACGGCCAGTTTCGCCGCGACCTTGGCAATCGGAAAGCCCGTCGCCTTGGACGCCAACGCCGACGAGCGCGACACACGCGGGTTCATCTCGATCACCACCATGCGGCCATCCGCCGGGTTGATCGCCCATTGCACGTTGGACCCGCCGGTTTCCACGCCGATCTCGCGCAGGACGGCGATGCTGCCGTTGCGCATGATCTGGTATTCCTTGTCGGTCAGGGTCAGCGCCGGGGCGACGGTGATGGAATCGCCGGTATGCACGCCCATCGGGTCGACGTTTTCGATCGAGCAGACGATGATCGCGTTGTCCGCCTTGTCGCGGACGACCTCCATCTCGAATTCTTTCCAGCCCAGCAGCGATTCATCGACCAGCACCTGCGCGACCGGGCTGGCCTCGAGGCCGCTTTTCACGATCGCCTCATAGTCGTCGCGATTATAGGCCACGCCGCCACCGGTGCCGCCCAGCGTAAAGGCGGGCCGGATGATCGCCGGCAGGCCGACAAAGTCCAGCGCCTCGACGGCTTCGCGAACACCGGCTGCGATGTCATACTTGCCCGAGGGCAACTTTGGCGCGGCAATGATCGTCGCCTTGGGGTTTTCCAGCCCGATACGATCCATCGCTTCGCGGAACAGCTTGCGGTCCTCGGCCATCTCGATTGCCTGCCGGTTGGCGCCGATCAGTTGCACGCCGAACTGGTCCAGAACC
>CALESR010000162.1 GCA_937907485.1 uncultured Paracoccaceae bacterium
ATTCGTCGCCCAGTTCATCCCAGAGCTGCTGGCCGCCAAGGTGGTGGATCCAGGCGTTCTGCTCGACCGAGGTCAGGCCAAAGGGAACGGCCGTGACATAGGCCCAGGCCGGGTGCTTGCCCTTCCAGTAGTAATCCGCGCCGTGATAGGCCTGCGCGTCGCCAGCCGACACCGCGTCAAAGGCGTCGAAGGCTCCGACACGCTCGCCCGCGGCATAGTATTCGGTGGCGATCGCGCCATCGGTGGCTTCGGTGATCGCGGCAGCCAGACGCTCGGCGCCGGTGCCGAGGCCGGGGAAGCCGCGCGGCCAGGTCGAAACGATCACGCAGGTGGTGGCCGACTGGGCAATCGCGGGCGCCGCCAGCGTCGAGGCAGCCGCAGCCGCACCGCCGATGGTCGATGTGCGCAAGAATGAGCGACGATCCATGTGTATCCTCCCAAGGATTTTTTTGTGCCAGTCCGCCGCTCGCGGACTGATGCCTTGGGTTAAAGCACAGCCACGCGCATGTGCAAACCCGTTTTGCAAGAATGCGACGTCAACGCGCGCAAGGCCGACCTTGGGGGCAGCGTCTTGACTCTGCGTCAACTGCGGGCTTGTGCCGAATTTGCCCGCAGGTTGATGAAGTTTGCTGAAAAGATAATCACCGCGCCGAGGAACACCCAAGGGTCCAGCGCCTCGGCGTAAAGCCAGACTCCCACCAGCGCGATGATCGGCAGGCGAAAGAACTCCATCGGGGCGACCAGCGTCGCGGGGGCCAGGCCCAGCGCCGAGGTCAGCGAATAATGCGCCGTCAGCCCGGTCAGCGCGATCACCAGAAGCCAGGGCATCATCCCCGCGCTGGGCCATGTAAAGCCCCCCGCCACGGCCAGCCCCAGCGCCATCACGCCTTGACTCAAGGTCATCCAGAACAAGACGCACAGCACCGCGTCATGGCGCATGATCCGGCGAGTAAAGATCAGGTTGATGGCAAAGCCGACCGCCGCCAGAATCCCCGCCAAATGGCCGATGTTGACCGCGTTCACCCCGGGCTGCGCCACCACCAGCACACCGATGAAACCCAGCAGCGCCACCAGCATCTTGATGCCGGTCAGCCGCTCACCGAGAAACAGCGGCGCCATCAGGGCCACCCAGATCGGCATGGTGAACTCCAGCGCCACCAGTTGCGACAGCGGAATCGCGGTCAGGCCAAAGAACCACAGGTTCTGACCAAAGAAATGGCCAAGGTTGCGCGTCAGATGCAGGCCCCAGTGGCGGGTGCGCACCAGGGCAAAGCTGCCACCGCGCCAGCGGATGATCGCCGAGACCACGGCCAGCCCGACCAGAGACCGCCAGAACATCAGCTCGAACGTGTTCAACTCGACCTGCACGGCGCGGCCTGCGACGGCCATCAGCACAAACGAGGCAATCGCGCCGGTCATCCACAAGGCGGCCTTCAGAGGCTGCGATTCGGTCTTGTCCATCGTCCGTTTCCCCGCCTGACCGCCCTGATGCGCGATGCATAGGCCTCAATCGACACCCGGGGCAAGGGCGCGCGCGGCCGGGGACGAAACTTGCCGCTCACGCAGCTGTTCCTTTGGCTTGTTCCAGACCCGGTGTAGCGTGGGATCGGGCCCTGCGTGGGCCCAGTTTGCCCCTCCCCGGGCGGGATCATTCCGTCGGGCACGGGCATCCGCGATCAGGAGGTGCGGAACATGGCAGGCACGGCAAAAGGGACTGGCGGCGGCAAGGGTTCGGCTCCGGCCGGTGGCAAGGGCGGCGCGGCCCCCACCAAGGGCGGCGCGGCCCCGGTCAAGGGCACCGGCGGCGGCAAGGGCGGCAGCAAGTGACCCGTCCCTGAACGGCACGGTTTCAGCAATCTGACCTTGGCCCGGCGCCTCAGCGCCGGGCTTTTTGCTGGCGTGATTTGACCTGTGGGCGGAATTCGCTATCGTTCTTGCAAGCCGGCACCCAGTCGGCTGGCGCCCGCAAGGGTTCGGGCGGTTGCGTGCAACGACAGGAGTGCATCGAATGACCAAAGATTCCTCGGCAGGCGGCAAAGGCGGCGCGGCGCCCAGCGGCGCAAAGAAACCCTCAGGCGGCGCGAATGACGATTCGAACCGCGTGAACTCGGGTCTGCCGAGCGGCGGCGCAAAGGGCGGCTCGTCCAAGTAAGGCGGATGAAAAATGGCCGGCCCTCGAAGGGCCGGCCAAGTCAGAGCTTCGACCGGAGGGACACGGCCGACGCAGGCAAACTCACCAGTTGTCTGGGCCCTTGTCGGCAAATTGCTCGACCAGGAAATCGATGAAGGCGCGCACCTTGGGCTGCGTATAGCGGCCCGGCGGATAGACCGCATAGATGCCCAGCGTGGTCGGCGGCAGGTCTGGGATCACATCCTCGACCAGCCCCTGCGCCATGGCGTCGTGATACAGGAACGACGGCAGATAGGCGATGCCCAGCCCCTTGGCCGCCGCGTTCAGCAGCGACTGCCCGTCATTCACCGTCAGCCAGCCATTGCCGCGCACCTGCCGCACCTCGCCCGAGGGGGCAGTGATGCGCCAGACGTTCGCGCTGGCCTGATTCGAATAATGCAACAGCCGGTGGTCGTTCAGATCGTCGATCCGCGAGGGTCGGCCGTGCTGCTGGAAATAGCGCGGGCTGGCAATCAGCCGCTGGGTGGTTTCGGTGATCTTGCGGGCGCGTAGCGAGGAATCCTCCATCTCGCCCACCCGGATCGCCATGTCGAACCCTTCGGAAATCAGTTCGACATAGCGGTTCTTGAGCACCATGTTGACGCTGATCTCGGGGTATTCGCCAAGGAATTCATCCAGCACCGGCGACAGCAAACCGACGCCGAAATCGGTGGACACCGACATGCGCAACACGCCTGAGGGTGCCGATTGCATGGCGGTGACGATGCTGTCCGCCTCACCCGCGTCATTCAGAACGCGGCGGGCGCGGTCGTAATAGACAAGGCCGATCTCGGTCGGGCTGACGCGCCGGGTGGTCCGGTTCAGCAACCGGGCGCCCAGTCGCGCCTCCAGTGACGAGACGTGTTTCGAGACGGCGGATTTCGAGATGCCCATCTTGCGTGCGGCATCGGTGAAACCGCCTTGGTCCACCACCGTGGCAAACGCTTCCATTTCGGTCAGACGGTCCATGAGTCACCCACAAATCAACGGTTTCGATGTTTCCGTTACACACCCCAAATACGGCGCCAAAACGGCGGCGAGGGGGTATCTCTGGGACAATTGTCTGAAATTACAGCACAATCCTGACGGGAAATCAGGGATTGTTGCCTATCCTGATAAGGGATTGTGCACAAAAACCCCGCGGTCTGGCCGCGAGGCTCTGTTGTGTCAGAGGGTGGCAGCCAACCGCGCTGCCTGATCGATGGCGCGCTTGGCGTCGAGCTCGCTCGCCACGTCGGCGCCGCCGATCACATGCACGGCCATACCCGCGCCCGCCAAGGCATCGGCCAGACGGCGCTCGGGCTCCTGCCCGGCGCACAGGATCACCGTATCGACCTCGAGCAGTTTTTGTCCCTGCGGCCCGCCCAGCACTATGCCCTCGGGCGTGATCGCGTCATAGCTCACGCCACCCAGCATCTGCACATCGCGCGCGGCCAGACTGGCGCGGTGAATCCATCCGGTCGTCTTGCCCAGCCGCTTGCCGGGTTTCTCGGCCTTGCGCTGCAGCAGGGTGACGGCACGGGCCGGTTTCGGCGGCTGGGGTTCCAGCAGACCGCCGGGCACCACCGAGGGGTCACCGACACCCCATTCGCGCTGCCATTCAGCAAGGTCCAGCGTCGGGCTGATACCCTGATGCGTGACGTATTCTGCCACGTCAAAGCCGATGCCGCCCGCACCGACCACCGCCACCCGCGCCCCCACCGGCGCCTTGCCGCGCAAGACCTCGATATAGCTGAGCACATTCGCCCCGTCCTGCCCCGGAATGCCGGGGTCGCGCGGGGTGACGCCGGTGGCCACGATCACCGTGTCGAACCCGGCCAAGGCTGCGACAGTCGCCTCGGTTTCCAGCCGCAGATCGACGCCCGATGCAGCCAGCGAGGCCTGAAACCACGCCACCAGCCCGTGGAATTCCTCCTTGCCGGGGATCACGCGGGCCATGTTGAGCTGCCCGCCGATCTGGCTGTCCTTTTCGAACAGCGTCACCGCATGGCCGCGCTGATCCGCCACCAGCGCCGCCATCAGCCCGGCGGGCCCGGCACCGACCACGGCAATGCGCTTGGGCGCTTCGGTGTTTGCATAGGCCAACTCGGTTTCAAAACAGGCGCGCGGGTTGACCAGACAGGACGAAACCTTGCCGCTGAAGGTATGGTCCAGACAGGCCTGATTGCAGCCGATGCAGGGC
Organism: uncultured Paracoccaceae bacterium; assembly: GCA_937907485.1. Classification (GTDB taxonomy): domain Bacteria; phylum Pseudomonadota; class Alphaproteobacteria; order Rhodobacterales; family Rhodobacteraceae; genus Pararhodobacter. The sequence continues at coordinate 4,353 of CALESR010000162.1, forward strand.
GCAATCAACGCGGCACGGCCGCTGGCGGCCTTGTTCACGAACTCAGGGTCAGCGAGGAACGGCCGTGCCATCGACACCATGTCGGCGCAACCCTCGGCCAGCACCTGCTCGGCGGTGTCCGGGTTGTTGATCCGGTTCGAGGTGATGAGGGGGATCCCTACATGCCCCATCAGTTTTTTCGTCACCCAGGCGAACCCGGCGCGCGGAACGCTGGTGGCGATCGTCGGCACGCGGGCCTCATGCCAGCCTATGCCCGTGTTGAGGATGCTGGCGCCGGCGCCCTCGATCGCCTGCGCCAGTTGCACCGTCTGCTCGAAGGTCTGGCCATCGGGCACCAGATCCAGCAGGCTGATGCGATAGATGATGATGAATTCAGGCCCCACCGCCGCGCGCACCCGGCGCACCACCTCGACCGGCAACCGCATGCGGTTTTCATAGCTGCCGCCCCAGCGATCATTCCGCTTGTTGACATGCAAGCTGAGGAACTGGTTGAGGAAATACCCCTCAGACCCCATCACCTCGACACCATCATAACCGGCCTCGCGCGCGCGCTCTGCGGCGGTGACGAAATCGGCGATCTGCTTTTCGATCCCGTCCTCATCCAACTCGCGCGGGACAAAGGGCGAGATCGGCGACTTGATCGGCGAGGAACTGACGCAATCGGGGCCGTAAGCATAACGCCCGGCGTGCAGGATCTGCATGGCGATCTTGCCGCCCTCGGCATGCACGGCCTCGGTCACCAGCCGGTGATTGGCGATGTCCTGCGGCGTATAGAGGCCCGCCGCCCCGGGGAACACGCCGCCCTCCTTGTTGGGCGCCATGCCGCCGGTGACGATCAGCCCGACGCCGCCGTGCGCGCGCTCGGCGTAATAGGTGGCGACGCGGGCCCAATCGCCGCGCTCCTCCAACCCGGAATGCATCGACCCCATGAGCACGCGGTTCTTCAACGTGGTGAACCCCAGATTGAGCGGGGCGAGCAGATGCGGGAACGGGCTGGACATGGGCAACCTCTGGTCTGGCGTTTGTCGCACCGTAACCGCGTGCCGGGCTTTGTCACCCGAAACCTTGCGTCAGCCGGGCAAAGCCGGGCACGGCGTCAAATTGCTGCCGCAATCCTGCCGCAAGAGAGGCCCCAGCCTGCCATGAGGAATCGCCGTGCCCGCCGCTGCCCTGTTGTCGTTGTCCCTGTGGATCGTATTCATCAACACCCTGACCTTTGCGCTGTTCCGCCTCGACAAGCGCCGCGCGATTGCCGGGGCCTGGCGAATCCCTGAGGCCCATCTGCTGCTGGCCGCCGTGCTGGGCGGTTCGGTGGGGGCGCGGATCGGCCAGATCCTGCTGCGGCACAAGACCCGCAAACAACCCTTTCGCTCGCTGCTCAACTTGGTGTTGGCGCTGCAACTGGGGGTTCTGGTCATCATCACCGCCCTTGCAACGTCGCCCACCCTTGCCGGTCATGCCCGTTCATTGGCGCTTTCACTCTTGCTGCCCGAGGCCACGCTGACCGAGGTCGCCGACAACCGACGCGCCGAGTTTGTAACGATCCGGCGCGGCATGAACTGAACGCGCGTTATTGCGGGCGGTTCGCCGCACGCATCCGCATCACAAAGCCGCGCAGGATGGCCAGACCGCTTTCGCGCTCGAACGGGTGCTCGGCCGCGGCCAGCACCGACAGCGTCACCACCCGCCCGGCCACCGGCAGGATGGCGCGCCAATAGGTCTCGTCGAAACTGCGCGGATTGTCGGCGTCGTGGATCAACAGCCACACCGCGCCATCGGCAAACACCGCCTCGTTCACCGTGATCCGCCCCGGGTCGCCCGAGCGACCCAGTTGCGCTCGCCCCGGCGCGGTCTGCAGAAAGGGCACAAGGCGGCGCATCTGGTCGGGGTCATCGCTGGCGTCGATCCGCGTCACCGTCGCCGACAACACCGGCGAGGGGCGGATCGTGCCCCGGCAGCGCACCAGCAGAACAAAGGCCTCGATGTCGCTTTCGCGCGTGGCCTCGATGTCAACGCAATAGCCCGCCGGGCCCGCAACTTGCACCGAGCCTGCCAGCACGGCGACCTGCGACGGCCCAGCCGTCGGCGCCAAGACCCGGCTGGCCGCCTGGGTCAACGGTGCGGTTTCGAAACAGCCTGCTAATGCCATGCACAGTGCCAGCCAGCGCAACCCGCTTTTGACCCTCGGCCCCGCCAAGCGTCAGGCCCCCGTCCACAGTGCGCGTGGCATCGGACCTTTACAGGTGTTGGGCCGAAAACCGGGCAGAGAATGGACATGCATCAAGGGGCGCATACCTTGCAAAGGGCGTAACAGATCAACCGTTAAGGCCTGATGATCCATCCGGCAAGCGCCCCGTGTTCGCCAACATGCCGCAGCCGCTGGGGCTTGCGTCGGTTTCACGCTGTGACTAGCTGCCACATGACCCTGCCGGAGCCCCCGCCATGCTGGCCCTTCTTGACCGTCTGCCCCTTCTCCCTTTGGCTTTCGCCGCGCTGGCACTGGGCCTCGCGCCGTTTTTCCCCGAGCCGCATCTGTGGGAAAAGCTCAAGATGCTGGCCGCGGGAACCCTAGTGCGCCCGCTCGACTGGTTCGACCTGCTGCTGCATGCGACGCCTGTGGTCTTGCTGGCGCTCAAGCTGCTGCGCATGGCCCTGACGCGCAACTGACCCCTCGACAGACGGATCGCGCCGCGCTATCCGGACGCCATGACCACGCTGCACGCCCTTTCCAGCCTGCGACGCCGACGCACCAGCGTCTGATCGGTCATGCCTGCCCTGCAGGCCCCTCTCCCCTCCTCTGAACCCGCATTGACTCGGCCCGCTGCCTTCGGCACGAATGGGCCTTCGCGTTAAGGGATTTCCCATGATTACCACCGTTCTGCCCACCTATAACCGCGCGCCGCTGTCCTTTGTGAAGGGCGAAGGGTCTTGGCTGATCGAGGCCGATGGCCGCCGATTCCTCGATCTGGGCGCGGGCATCGCGGTCAATGCGCTGGG
>CALESR010000163.1 GCA_937907485.1 uncultured Paracoccaceae bacterium
AATACACCCGGGCCTTCGGCGCGATCTTCTTCAGATCGATGCCACCGTCTTCGGCCTTGGTCAGCGGGGTTGTCACCACCGGGCGATAATCCAGCCGCACCGAATTCCCCTCGACGAACGACAGCGTGTGCTTGCGCCAGTTGGCGTCGTCGCGGTTCGGGTAATCCTCATGCGCATGGGCGCCGCGCGATTCCTTGCGCGCCTCGGCGCCGACAATCGTGGCCAGTGCGCAGGGCATCAGGTTTTCCAGCTCCAGCGTTTCCATCAGGTCGCTGTTCCAGATCAGCGAGCGGTCGGTGACTTTCAGATCGCCCAGCTTGCCCGCGACAACCGCCATCTTCTCGACGCCTTCGGCCAGCGTCTTGTCGGTGCGGAACACGGCGGCGTCGGATTGCATGGTTTTCTGCATCTCCAGCCGCAGATCGGCCGTCGACACCCCGCCCGAGGCATTGCGCAGCCGGTCAAACCGCTCGACCGCGGCCTCGACGGCGGATTTGGGCGATTCGCGATTGGCGGCGGCGGGATTGACGATCTGCCCGGCGCGGATGGCGGCGGCGCGGCCAAACACCACGAGGTCGATCAACGAGTTCGAACCCAGCCGGTTCGCCCCATGCACCGAGGCGCAGGCGGCCTCGCCCACGGCCATCAGGCCGGGCGCCAGACGGTCGGGGTTGGCCGAATCGGCGTTCAGCACCTCGCCCCAATAGTTCGTCGGAATGCCGCCCATGTTGTAATGCACGGTCGGCAGCACCGGGATCGGTTCCTTGGTCAGGTCCACGCCGGCAAAGATGCGCGCCGATTCGCTGATACCGGGCAGGCGCAGATGCAGGGTTTCGGGCGGCAGGTGGTTGAGGTGCAGGTGGATGTGGTCCTTGTTCGGCCCCACCCCGCGCCCCTCGCGGATTTCCAGCGTCATGCAGCGGCTGACGACATCGCGCGAGGCGAGGTCCTTGTAGGTCGGCGCATAGCGCTCCATGAAGCGCTCGCCTTCCGAGTTGGTCAGGTAACCACCCTCGCCGCGCGCGCCCTCGGTAATCAGGCAACCGGCGCCGTAAATGCCGGTCGGATGGAACTGCACGAATTCCATGTCCTGCAGCGGCAGCCCGGCGCGGGCCACCATGCCGTTGCCGTCGCCGGTGCAGGTGTGGGCCGAGGTCGCGCTGAAATAGGCGCGGCCATAGCCGCCGGTCGCCAGCACGACGATCTTGGCGTTGAACTGGTGCAGCGTGCCGTCATCCAACTTCCACGCCAGAACGCCGGTGCATTCGCCGTCATCGGTCATCAAGAGGTCGGTGGCGAAGTATTCGATATAGAACTGCGCCTTTTCCTTCAGCGAGCGGCCATAAAGCGTGTGCAGCATGGCGTGACCGGTGCGGTCGGCGGCCGCGCAGGTGCGCTGCACGGGCGGACCCTCGCCGTATTCGGTGGTGTGGCCGCCAAAGGGGCGCTGATAGATCTTGCCCTCTTCGGTGCGCGAAAACGGCACGCCGTAGTGTTCCAGTTCATAAACGGCAGCGGGGGCAGACCGAGCGAGGTATTCCATCGCGTCGGTATCGCCCAGCCAGTCACTGCCCTTGACGGTGTCATACATGTGCCACTGCCAGGAATCCGGCCCCATGTTGCCAAGCGAGGCGGCGATGCCACCCTGCGCGGCGACGGTGTGGCTGCGAGTCGGGAAGACCTTGGTGATGCAGGCGGTTTTCAGCCCCTGCTCGGCCATGCCCAGCGTCGCGCGCAGCCCGGCGCCGCCAGCGCCGACAACCACGACGTCAAAGGTATGCTGTTCGATCGGATAGGCGGACATCGGAATTTCCTCAGAACAGGAGAGTGGCAACGGCCAGGACACCGGTGGCGCCCAAGACGGCGCTGAACAGTTTGGCCAGCACGATCAGCGCAACCTTGGTGGCGCCGTGGACATAATCCTCGATCACCACCTGGATGCCGATGGCGAAATGCCAGCAGGCGACGGCGATGAACAGAATGGCGGTCAGTGCGTGGCCGAACTGGCCATAGGTCGCCACCAGCGCCTCATACCCGCCGCCCAAGGCGCGGCCAAAGGGGATCAGGAACAGCACGGTCAGCGGGACAAGGGCGACCGACGTGAGGCGCTGCATCCAGAAGTGATGCACGCCTTCACCGGCGCGGCCGAGGCCCTGCACGCGCGAGAGGTCGGTTTTATAGGTCATGTGGCCCTCCCTCAGACCAAGAGCAGCGTCAGGACGGTCAGCACCACCGACGCGCCGATCACCAACCAGTTGGTGCGCGCGACGGTGGGCAGATCAAAGCCCTTGCCGAAATCCCAGAAGAAATGCCGGATGCCGTTGGCGAAATGGAACCAGAGCGCCCAGAGCGACCCGATCAGCACCAACTTGCCAAACCACGAGGACAAGAGCCCGTCAGCAACGGCGAAATAGTCCGGCGAATAGGCCCCGGCGACGAACCACCAGACGATCAGCACGCCGCCGGCCATCATCGCGATGCCGGTGATGCGCGTCAGGATCGAGATATTGGCCACGAGCGGAAGGCGATACACCTGAAGGTGCGGGGACAATGGCCGGTTGCCACGGTTCACGTCTGCCATGATCGGTCCTTTTCATTTGGCGCGCCCGGTCGGCTGACCGGCTGGCTCGGCTGGATCAATAGCGGAATTATCCGTCAAGTCACGCGGGGTTTCATGCGAAATGTGCAGGATTTGCAGGGTGGATGGAAAAAAACAATGATTGTGATCACGCCTAGAAAAAGCGTGATCACATGGTTGCGATATCAGGATCGAGGCGCAGGCGCCGGATGTGAAAAAGGCGGGCCAAGGCCCGCCTTTCTTAGATCGGTCTCGCCGTGGATCAGAAGCTGAACGCGGTCGACAGGACATACTGCGGGCCGGTCGAGTTGCTGCGATAGGCGCGCAGGTCAACCGAGAGGCTGTCGCTCACGTCATAGCTGACACCGACGTCGGCATAGACATTGTTGCCCGGGGTCACGCCCAGGCGAGCCGAGCCCGAGAGGCCGCTGAACAGCGGGATCGACAGCCCGACATGGGCGTCGGTCAAGGTCACGCCGCCACCGAGGTTCGCATAGAGACCCGCAAAGGCCGAGGCGCCCTCGCCGATCGTATGATCGACCAACAGATAGGCCTCGCCACCCGCATCGCCCGTGCTGTCATAGAAGTAGCGCGCATAGCCGATGTCGAAATTCGTATCGCCGGTCGACCAGCGATAGCCGCCATAGAGGTCGATCTCGACATTGTCCGGACCGCCGAAGTCCACGTTCGAGGCCCAGACACCAGCATAGAAGCCGCTGTTCTCATACTCGGCCCAAGGCTGGAGAGCCACGCCGTTGTTCGACTGGGTCGCGCCGCGCGACATGTAGTTCGACGTCAGACCCACGCCAAACGACAGCGATTGGGCGCCAGCAGCCGCGGCGGTGAGGAACAGCGCGATGGCGCTGGAGGCAAAGAGCCCCGTTTTCATGGTGCCTACTCCGTTTTTCCGAATCGTTGGATCGACCGGTTGATGCCTGCCTCAACCGCAATACGCGGCCAAGATTACAAATTGGAAAATAGGGTGCAGGTTGAGGTGTGGCAACCGTGTCAAGCGGCCTGTGGATATTTTTTGGCCGGACTGTGTTGATTGGGGCACCATTTCGCCGCCTTGCCGACCGAATCGGCGCAACCCCTCGCCTCAGACCGGCATCAAGGCCCAATAATCCAGATCCAGCAACACCTCGGGGCGGTACTTTCCGTCCTCGCCGCGCAATTGCGTGCCGCTGCCGCTGCTCGCCACCAGCCGCAGCCGGATCGCCCCCACCCCCGGCGCGGCGGTCTCGGCCTTGTCCAGCACCTCGGACCAGGCCCGCACCGTCATCCCGGCATGACAGGGGTTGGCGTGGGCGCCGCCGTTGATCGCCACGATCATCTGCGCATTCGCTAGCCCGTTGAAGCTGAGCGCGCGCGCCAGACTGATGATGTGCCCGCCATAGATCAGCCGCTGACCGTCGGCGCGCAAGGTCGCGTCGAAATGCACCTTGGCCGTGTTCTGCCACAGGCGGGTGGCCAGCATGTGCTCGGCCTCCTCGATGGTCACGCCATCGACATGCTCGATGATCTCGCCGATGGCATAATCGCCCAGCCGATAGGGCTCGCCCGCCGCGGCAAAGTCATAGCCGGTGAAATCCAGCCCCTCGGGCACCACCAGCTCCGCCGCCGGAACCACCTTGGCCAGCACCGGCGCCACCGGCGCGGGCGCGGCAGCGGCGGGGTCGCGCTTGCGCACCATCACCCAACGGACATAGCTCAGCACCGGCAGGCCATGCTGGTTCACCCCGGTCGTGCGCACATGCACCACGCCGGACTGGCCGTTGGAATTCTCCCTCAGCCCGATCACCTCCGAGGTCGACGACAGCGTATCCCCCGGCCAGACCGGCCGCAGGAACCGCCCCTCGGCATACCCCAGATTGGCAACCGCGTTCAGGCTGATATCGGGCACCGTCTTGCCAAAGACCGTATGGAAAACGATCAGATCCTCCATCGGCGAGGCCGCCAGCCCAGAGGCCCGCGCGAACTCATCCGACGAATACAACGCCCCGCGGGCCGGATAGAGCGCGTGATAGAGCGCCCGCTCACCGCCCGACAGCGTGCGCGGCACGGCGTGGCGGATCACCTGACCCACGCGATAATCCTCGAAAAACCGGCCCGGATTGGTCTTCATGCCTGCCCGACGCGCCCTGAAAACGCGCCCCTCTCTTTGCTCTTCAAATATCCCGGGGGGT
>CALESR010000164.1 GCA_937907485.1 uncultured Paracoccaceae bacterium
CCTTTGGACACTGACATTACCGTCTTCGCGGCTAACGGCGGCGGCGGCTGCCGCTGTCCACCCCCCCGGAACGGCTGCGCCGCCGTAAAGGCCTGCCCAACTCATGCCTTGCCCCCGGCCGCCGTGACGCTTCCCAACTCGCGTTTGCAGCGCCTGACTTCGTCGCTCCAGCCTTTCAGCGATACAGAGGCCAATGCTTGGGCGATCTGCATGCCCAGATCCTCGCCCGCCGCGGTATCGCTGGCGAAATGCACGCCGGCCAGTTCGCGGTTGGTGCCGATGCGATGCGCCAAGTCACGCAGATAGGGCACGCGGGGGTCGCTTTGGCTCAAAACGGCGGCCAGCAACTCGGCCACGCAGGTTGCCTGCGTCGCGTGGTTCGAGGGATACGACGGATGCGCCGGGGTTGGGATCATCGGCAGGATTCCAGGCCAGACCTGCGCCGGGCGCGGGCGCATCTGTTCCAGTTTGCGTTGCATGCCGATGATGCCCGCGACCTGCACCGCCATCGAGATCAGCCGATAGGTCGCCGGGTGCCGCTGCGGGGTTAACGACAGCACGATGTGAAAGGCATGCACGAACGAGCCGGACTGCGCCTCGATCTCGGCACCATACAGGCCGATCGCCGCAGGACGCCCATTGAGTGCGCGGGCGAGGTCGATCGCGATGTCGGCGACCGATTGGTTCTTTGGCCAGCTGGCAACCTTGAATTTGCCCAGCGGACCCAGAGCCTTCAGCACATCGGGCAGCTTCGCCAGCGCCCAGAGGTCAGGGTGGATGTCGGCGGCATCATAAGCCTCGGGTGACAGCGGCTGAAAACCCTGCGGCGAGGCCAGCGGCAGTGTCGAACCTGTCACCGCGCCAGCACCGGGGCCGGAAGGGGCGGCAGAATTGCCGTGGCTGTTGCCGTGCGAATTGCCATGCGAGTTGCCGTGAGAATTGCCGTGGCTGTTGCCGTGGGTTGATCCGGGAATGGTCAAGCTATCCTCCTGTTGTTGCCGGTTTCACTTTGCCAACGGGGCGTGAGTCTGCCGTGAAGGCGACGTCAGTCAGCGCGCCAGCCCTGCCGCCAGCAACCGCTCGCCAAACCGGGCGCGCGCGTCTGGGTCGCGCAGACCGTGGCGGGGCAGGAAGGTGGCGACGGAAAAGTCAGGCTCTTGGCGCCGATGCGCCTCGACCAGCGGGGCGGCTTCGGCGTGACGGCCCGCTGCGACCAGCGACGCGATGGTCATGCGCAGGTTCGAGCCATAGTCGGGCGCGCGGGCAAAGCATGACAGGCCCTGCTCAGCCGCGGCGTCATACTCTTCGGCGCAATAGAGCGCGATGCCGAGGAAGTGCTGGTTGCGAAACAGGAACGGGTCCAGAGGCGAGAGGTCGATCGCCTTTCGCGCATAGCCCACGGCACGCCCGGCATGGCCATTGAAGGCCAGCGTCGGCGTCGACCAGACAAGGGTTTCGGAATCATTGGGCCGCAGCGTCAGCGCAGTTTCGATCAGCTTCAGTGCGCCGTTCTGATCCTGCGCAAAACTGACGCGGCAATGCCCCCAGAGCGCCATCGCCCGCCCGTCGCCGGGTGACAAGGTGATTGCGCGGGTCAGATGACGCTGCACCGCCTCGCGCTCGTCTTCGGGGCGCTGGCCCCAACCCTGCCAGAACCGAAGCAGATGCCATTCGCCCAGCAAGGCATGGGCTGGGGCGAACAGTGGCGCCTGCGTGACGGCCTGACCGAGCAACTCTCCCGCTGTATTGAACGAGGAACGGTCCAGCCGAAAGATCAGATCCTTGGCGCGCAGCACCAGATGATAGGGCTCCTGTGCCTCGGTTGGGACATCTGCGGCAAGGCGCAATTCGGCAATATCGACGCTGGGCATGACAACGCTGGCGATGGTCTCGGCCAGACTGGCGCGGATGTCGAACAGGGCCGGGGCAGCGACGCGATAGGTTCCCGCCCAAACCACATGAGCGTTGGCGGTCTCGACCAGCTGCACCGAAACCGCCGCTTGACCGTCGTGTTGCAGCACGCTGCCCGACACGACGTATTTCGCCTGCAACTCGGCCCGCAACCGCGACAGATCCGGCGCTTGTCCCAGATAACGCCGCATCGTGTTCGAGGAGATCACCGCCGGGGCGCGATAGCCCGCCAGCTGACACGTGATCTGGTCCAGAAGCCCCAGCGCGACATAGGCGGGCACCGGCTCGGCGCCGAGAAACTCGAAGGGCAGCACGGCGACGGTCACCAAGGGCGCCTCGGCCCGCACCGGGCTCGCGACGGGGTGGCCCTCGGCCAGTTTGATCTGCACCGCCAGATCCTGCGTTGCAGGCGAGGGTTCGGCATCCATTCCGGTTTGCAGCCGGTCATAGAACTCGCCGTAAAGCCGCAGCGCGGCGGCCGAATTCCCGGCCTCGATCAACGCGCGCATCAGACCGCGCAGCGCCCCTTCGTCCAGATCATCGAGCGCCATCGCGGCCCGCGCCGCACGAAGTCGGGTTTGCAAGGACCGGGCGGGATCATCATACAGCCGCGCAAGCCGCTGCGCGGCCTGGCTGACGGCCTGTTGCAGGGCGCGCGCGGCAAATCCGTCAAATCCCTCGCCGATGTCGCGCAGATCGGCCAACAGCCGGGGCAAGGCGGCAACCTGCTCGACATCGGCCTCTTGCGGCAAACCGGCATCAATACTGGCCATCATCACCTGCAGATCGGTGTCGATGGCGCCCGGCACCAGCGCGACGGCCTCGGCCGTGGCCAAAAGCAGCGGCACCTTCAGTGGATCGAGGGTCGCCCGCAGCCCGGCGATCACTTGCCGAAGCGAAGCGCGTGCCTTGTCCTCGTCGCGCTCGCCCCACAAAAGCGTGGCGAGACTGGCCCGGCTTTGAGCTTGACCCTGCGACAGCACCAGGCAGGCCAGCAACGCCCGCGCCTTGCGGCTGGCGATGTCGACAGGCCCGCCCGGACCGTCCAACCGCCAGGACGGGATCAGGGTCATTCGGAACGGGGGCTGCACGGGCACCGGAACTTCCGTAACGAGACAAGGTCAGGGGTAAACTAACCCCGCGTCACCCCTGTCCGGCAAGACAATATTCGCAATCCGGGGTTGGTGCCTGGTGGTCAGGTGCAATCCGCTGCGTGCAAACACCGTCATTCGAACCCGCGAGGCGCCACAAACCCGCCAAAGGCGGCGTCCGTCGCCTCGCCCAAGGCGAAGAGGGTGTTTTCGCCAAGGGCGGGGCCAATCAACTGAACACCGGCGGGCAATCCCGCCACGCCCCCCGGCATCGGCCGCACCAGCGATGGCAGATGTGCGAAGGTGGCGATACCGGGCCAGAGCAGGTTCTTCATGTAGGGCTGCTCGACTCCGCCCACCTCCAGCACCCGCGCCATCTGCGGCACCGGGCCAAAACCGTCGCTGACCTGATGGGCAAATGCCTGCCCCATCGACACCGGCGCCAGCAGGGCATCGAAGACGGTGAACCATTGGTCCCAGGCCGCAATGACCTGCGCCTGCGCCTCGATCAGATGCGCAACCTCGGCCATGCTGGCGCGCACTGACCCGGCGATGGTCTGCACGATTGCATCATCGGGCCGGGCGGCGGCCATGGCGGCATAACCGGCCAGTTCCTGCGGTGGGCTTTCGGCGCCGATCACGGCGAACAGCAGGCGCAGATACAGCTCATCCGCCCCGACCATCGGCGCCGGCATGGTGTCCAGATACGTGACCACGGCCCCCTCGGCGGCCAGCGCGTGGGCATAGGCCTCGATCGCGGCGGCATAGGCCGGATCGACCGGATAGCCCCCCGTCCAGACCGCGATCCGCGCGCCTTTCAGACCCTGCACGCGGGCAGGCGGCAGGTCCAGCGCCCAGCCCGGCAACCCGCCCGCCAGCAGGCCGAAGGCCAGCCGAAGGTCCGCCGTGCTGCGGGCCAGCGGCCCGCCAACCGACAGCGGCGCCGACGACAGAGCCCCCGGCCCCGGCGGCACATGGCCCCGGCACGAGATCAGGCCATAGCTGGGCTTCAACCCCCAGACCCCGCAGTAATGCGCCGGAATGCGGATGGAACCGCCGATGTCGCTGCCCAGTTCCAGCGCCGTGAACCCCGCCGCCAGCGCCGCCGCTGCCCCGCCGGACGACCCCCCGGCACTGCGCCCCGCATCCCAGGGGTTGCGCGTCAGGCCATAAAGTGGGTTGACGCTTTGATGGTCGGCGGCGGCCAGCGGCACGTTGGTCTTGCCCCAGATCACCGCCCCCGCCGCCTTCAGCCGCGCCACGGCATCGGCGTCGCGGGTCGGGCGGTTGCCAGCCAGATCTGGGATTCCGGCGGTGGTGGTGAAGCCCACCAGATCCCATGTCTCCTTGACCGTCATCGGCAGGCCATGCAACGCGCCGACGGGCGCGGCTGCATCCGCCGCCCGCGCCGCAGCCCGCGCGCCATCAGGGTCAGTGGCGATCACGGAATTCACCGTGCCGTCCAGCCGCGCCTGCCGCGCCATCATGTGATCGAGCAGTTCCACCGCGCCGATCCGGCGCGCGCGCAGTTCTGCCAAAGCCTCGGTCGCGGTCCAATGGTGGGGGTCGCGCATCGCCGTCATCCTTTCCTGAAAATTCCCGCCAGCGTCGGCCACAGCCCCCTCGGGCTGACCAGCAACACCGCCACCGACAGCAGGCCCATCACGATCCAGTATTGATCGCCGGAAAAGCCCGCCGCCGTCATGCCCTCGCGCAATCCGATCAGGATCGCGACGCCCAGAACCGGCCCCGCCAGTGTGCCGGTCCCGCCGATCACGGTGACGACCATCATCGCCACGATCCAGTTGAGCTGGAACGCGTCGTTCGGCGTCACATAAAGCGTGGTGATGTAATAAAGTGCCCCGGCCCCGGCACAGCCACCGGCGGTGACGCAGAACAGGATCAGGTGCAGCCGCTGCACATTCACCCCCGCCGCGCGCGCCGCGCCTTCGTTGTCACGCAAGGCCAGCGTTGCCAGCCCTGCCCGGGTGCGCAGGAACACCCGCAGTGCCACCATCAGGCCGACCGCCGCCACCAGCGCGATCACGAAGACGATCTGTTCGGGGTATCCCTGAATCGACTGCCCCCCGGGCCTGAGCACCAACCCCGCCGTGCCGCGCACGAAGGGCATCTTGTAGGCGATCTGCTGCACGATCTCGGCCACCACCCACATGCCGACGGCGAAATACGCGGCCTTGAGGTGGAACATCACCATCCCCAGCGGAATCGCCGCCAGCGCCACGGCAAAGGGCACGCCGGCCAGCACCAGCCACAGGGGCAGCGTCGTGGCATTGGCGGTCAGAAACAGCGCATACACGCCGATCCCCACAAACACCTGATGCCCCAGCGAAACCTGCCCGCCATAGCCTGCCAGCAGGTTCCACATCTGCGCCATGATAAACAGCGTCAGCACCTCGCAGGCCAGGAACAGCAGCCCGGCATCCAGCATCCGGGCACCGAGGATGCCCAGACCCAGCGCCAGCGCGACCGCTGCAAGCTCAAAGGGGCGGATCATGCCAGCCTCCCCGTCAGGGCGCGGAGCACCAGCGCCAGAAAGAAGGTCAGATGCACATAGAGCATCCCGGCATTCGCATCGAAACGCTGCGCGATGACCTGCACGAGGCCCAGAAACAACCCCGCCACCAGCACACCCCGAATGCGACCGATGCCGCCCAGCACCACCACCTCGAACGCGATCAAGAGATGCGCCACGCCCGAGAACGGCGAGACACTGGCCCGCATTGCCAGCAGCACTCCGGCCAGCGCCGCCAACCCGGCCGACAGCGCTGCCACCAGCGCATGCACCCGCGCCACCCTGATCCCCATCATCGCGGCGATATCCGGACGATCCGACACCGCCCGCACCTCGCGACCAAAGCGGGTGCGAAAGATCAGCGCGGCCAGCAGCGTGAAGGCGGCGGCGGCGATGCCCAGCGTGACCAGCGGCAGCAGGCCAAAGGACTGCCCGCCGAAGTCAACCCGCGCCTGCGCGAGGCCGCCCACGTCAAGGCCGCGCAGATTGGCGCCCAGCGTCTCCAGCAGGCCGTTTCGGATCATCACCGCCAGCCCGAAGGTGACAAGCATCGCCACCATCGGATCGCGGAAGGCCATCGCACGCTCCACAAAGGCCGCCTGCATCAGCGCGCCCAGCAGTGCCGCCCCGGCAAAGGCCCCGGCCAGCACCAGCGGCAGGGGCAGCGCCGCCTGCCCTGCCACCAGCCCCACGGCCATGAAGGCGCCCAGCGTGATGAACTCGCCATGCGCCAGATTCACCACCCGCAGGATGCCGAAATTCAGCGCCAGCCCGGCGCCGATCAGGCCATAAAGCGCGCCCAGCGTCAGACCCTGAAACAAGACATCGATCATGCCGCCACCCCGAAATAGGCGGCGCGCAGGCTGTGCGCCGTGACCCCATGCGCAGGCCCCTGATGCGAGATGCGGCCCTTCAGCAGGCAGGTCACCTGCACGGACTCCTTGCAGGCGCGGGCGATGTCCTGATCGACCAGCAGCACGGCGAGGCCCTGTGCACGCACCTGTGCCAACGCCGCGTAAACCTCGTCCACCACCTTGGGCGCCAGCCCCAGGGCGATTTCATCGCACAGCAGCACGGCCGGATTGGTCGCCAGCGCGCGGGCAATCGCCACCATCTGCTGTTGTCCTCCCGACAGGTCGGCAGGCCGTGCGCGGCGTTTTTCCGAAAGGATTGGGAACAGGGCGAACAGCGCCTGCAACGACCACGGCCCCGGCCGCCCGCGCTGGCCGATGAGGATGTTTTCCTCGACACTCAGACTGTCGAACAACAGCCGCCCCTCGGGCACCAGCGCCACCCCGCGGGCTGCGGCGTGGCGGGGGTCATAAGGGCGCCCGTCCAGCACGATCGCCCCGCGCCAGTCCGGCATCAGCCCGGACAACAGCCGCAGCAGCGTGGATTTACCGGCACCATTGGCACCGACCAAGGCGTGACTCTGCCCGGCCTCAACGGCCAGCGACACGCCGTCCAGCGCCCGTGCCTGCCCATAGAACGCGCCGATCCCCTCAAGCCGCAGCATCGGCGGGCACTCCCATATAGACCGCCTGCAACCCCGGATCGGACCAGACCTGCGCGAAGGGGCCGTCGAGTGTCTTGGCGCCCCGGTCCATCACGATCAGCCGCTCGCAGGCGGCGCGCAGGGCCATGGGGATGTGCTCCACCCACAGGATCGCCCGGCCTTCGCGCAGGCCCTGCACCAGGGCCACCATGGTGTCCACCTCAGGCTCGGTCAGGCCGGCGGCGATTTCATCCAGCAGCAGCACCCGCGGACGCGCCGCCAGCGCCTTGGCCAGTTCCAGACGCTTGCGGTCCAGAAGGCCAAGGGCGCCAGCGGTGGCCTGCGCCTTGTCGGCAAGGCCGCAGAGGGCCAGAACCTCGTCCACCCAGTCGCGCGCCGCCCGGTCGGACAGGCCGGCGCCGTAAAGCGCCGGCAACCGCACTGAATCGAGCACGCTCAGGCTGGCGAAAGTTTGTGGGATCTGGGCGGCGCGGGCGATGCCCGCGCGCACCCGTTCGTGCACCGCCAGACGGGTAATGTCGCGCCCGTCCAGCGTCAGCCGCCCGGCGTTGGGCCGCTGATCGCCCACCATCAGCGCCAGCAGAGTGCTTTTCCCGGCGCCGTTGGGGCCGATGACGCCAACACACTCGCCGGCGTCCAGCACCAGATCGACCGCATCGACCGCCGTCAGCGCGCCAAAGCGCCGCGTCACCCCGTTGAGCGCCAGCAGGCTCATGCGCCGCCCATCGCGATCATCTCGGCCTCGACTGGGATTTCCGGGGCCGAGGCGTTGTTGACCACCTTCAGTTCATAGGGATACCGCCCGCCCAAGCGCCGCCACTGGCCGCCCACCATCGGCAGCATCGCCACGCTGCGCACTGGCGAGGTGGCCCAGTTCACGCGGCCCACGATGGTCTGCATGTCCATTGCGGCAATCGCGTCGCGGATGGACTCGTTGCTGGTGGGGTCGGCGGCATTGGCGACGGCGGCCAGACCCACCTCCCACAGCGCATGGCCAAAACCCAGCGGCTGGGTCCACTGCGCATTGGTCTCTGCCTCCCACTGGGCGGCGAGTTCGGCGGCACTCTGACCGGTCAGCGACGAGGCATAGGGAAACGCGGGCGACCACCAGACCTCGGTCGCGACGCCATCCGCGCTGTCACCAAGCGCGGCCACTCCGCCCGGAAACAGGAACGCCGCCGCCACGATCACCGCCTTGGGCGAGACACCGGCCTGCCGCAACTGGTTCCAGAACGGGATGAAGTGATCGGGATACATGAACCCCGACAGGATGTCCGGGCGTTCCGCCGCAAAGCGCGACACAAAGCTGGAGAAATCGTTGGTCATCATCTGGAACGGCCCGGCAGCCAGTTCGGTAAAGCCGCTCTGCCGCAGGAAGGCGGGCAGACCCATCTCGGGGTGCATCAGCCCCTGACCGGCGGGATTGTCCAAGAACAGCGTGCCGACGCTGCGGTTGGTCGGCACCATGTCCATCATCTGCACGAAGTTTTGCAGCGCCGAATCCGCTCCGCCGAAGACGTGGAAGGTATAGGGAAAGCCCTGCGCCGGATTGCCGCCACGCGGGAACATCCACGCCTGCCACGGCACCATCGTGGAAATCACCGGCACGCCGCGTGTATCGGCCAACTCGCCGATCGCCGCCGCGC